>NZ_WGDD01000048.1 GCF_015493435.1 Sulfurovum sp. | reverse complement strand
GTCAGAAAAGGCTTGAGCTTCGGCGCGCCGACCACGGTCGAAACGGCGCTGGCGGAGGAGATCGTGTCGATGTTCGACAGTATTGACAAGGTACGTTTCGTCAGTTCAGGGACCGAAGCGGTCATGTCGGCCATCCGTCTTGCAAGAGGGGTGACGGGCAGGGACAACATCCTGAAGTTCACGGGATGCTACCATGGACACTCCGATTCACTGCTGGTCCAGGCAGGTTCCGGGCTTGCGACATTCGGTACGCCGTCGAGCCCGGGCGTACCGGCCGACCTGACCAAACATACGCTGCTGGCGACCTACAATGACATAGAGAGTGTCGAGAAGTGTTTTGCGGATTCTCCGGAAGACATTGCCTGTGTGATCATCGAGCCGATCGCGGGGAATATGGGGCTTGTGCCTGCGGAAGAAACATTCCTTCAACAGCTCCGGGCGCTTTGCGATGCGCACGGAACCCTGCTGATCTTCGATGAAGTGATGAGCGGTTTCAGGGCTTCACTCAAAGGCGCGCAGGGCATTACGACCGTCAAGCCCGACATGGTGACGCTGGGCAAGGTCATCGGTGCGGGTATGCCGGTGGGCGCTTTCGGGGCCAGAGCGGAGATCATGGCACAGCTCTCTCCCGAAGGGCCGGTCTATCAGGCGGGAACGCTTTCGGGCAACCCGGTTGCTATGGCCGCGGGACTGACCAGCCTCAGAAAGCTCAAAGCCAACCCGGCCATTTATGTGGAGCTGGGGAACAAAGCCAAAAAACTGGTGGAGGGGCTCAAAAAAGCGGCAGACTCCGTTGATGTCCCGATGGTAACGGATGTAAGAGGCTCCATGTTCGGCTTCTTCTTCTCCGACAAACCGGTCAAAAATTTCGCCGATGCGATGGAGAACGACCAAAAACTCTTCGCCAAGTTCCATAAAGGGATGCTTGACAGGGGTATCTACCTTGCCTGCTCCTCTTTCGAAACAGGATTCATCTCGACATCCATCACGGACGAGATGATAGAAGAGACGGTCAAGGCGGCCTACGAAACGCTCAAAGAGATCACCGCTTAACATGGAACAGCTCTGTTACTGTAAAAGCGGCAAGCCTTTCTCAAAATGCTGCGAACCCATCCTTCGGGTACTGAAAGCAGCTCCGACCGCTCTGGCACTGATGCGCTCCCGCTACTCGGCCTACTGCCTGGGTGACGTAAACTACCTTCAGGCCACGACCCATGACCATACCTGGAGTGACGAAGAGCTGAAGTTCATCCAGGACTGGGCGGACAACAGCCACTGGCAGCACCTCGAGATCGTCGACCACAGCGAAGATACGGTGGAGTTCAAAGCCTACTACATTTACGACGGTGTACAGCACATGCACCATGAAAAGTCGGCCTTCATGAAAGTCAACGATATGTGGAAATATGTAGATGGGGACATTTACGAGGACAAAGTGAACTTTTTGCGCAACGAGCAGTGCATTTGCGGTAGCGGCAAGAAATACAAACGCTGCTGTGCTGCACGGCTAAAGTAGGAATCTAGAAAATGAGTTATCATTATCACCAGGCACTTTGACTCGCCTCTGCGTTTGCTATCAATCAGAAAGGTCAAATCTGCCGGCAAGGAACATTTCCCTGCCGTATTTCATAAAAAAGCTTAATTACACGTCCAACTATCCGGAGGGGTGTTTCCGCTTCCCCAACCATGGCAAAAACCATCATGATTGGTTACACTGCCAACATTCCATCCTGAAAGATCATGATTTGAAAAAGCATCAGCGTCATAAAACATATTATGCATATTTTTTACATTTGAAGTATCCCACAAATGGATATCCTGGTTAAATTGACTGTCAAATCCACGATCGGAACAATAATACATGTTCAACATACTTTCCATACCCGTGACATTGGAGGTATTCCAGTTACCTATCGGCTGATTAAAAGAACAAGCCACATAGAACATTGCTGTCATATCGGTCACACTGGAAGTATTCCAGTCGCCAATTGATTGATTAAATGCATGGGCTTCATGGAACATATAGCGCATACTTTCTACATTGGAAGTATTCCATAAGTGAATATCCTGGTTGAATGCTTTAGCCCCACTAAACATATAATCCATATTTGTCACATGTGAAGTGTCCCAGTTGCCAATGTCTTGGTTAAAAGCTGTTGCTTCCTCAAACATATTACCCATATTTGTCACACTTGAAGTGTTCCAGCTGCCAATGTTCTGGTTAAAATCAGATGCATAGACAAACATATTACCCATATCTGTCACATTTGAAGTGCTCCAGCCGCTAATGTTTTGGTTAAAACTAAATGCATGGGAAAACATGCCACTCATATCTGTCACATTTGAAGTATTCCAGTCGCCAATGTCTTGGTTAAAAGCCTCAGCATCATAAAACATAACACTCATATTTGTCACATTTGAAGTGTTCCAGTCGCCAATGTCTTGGTTAAAGGCTGTTGCTCCATCAAACATACCACTCATATTTGTCACATTTGAAGTATCCCATCCGCCAATGCTCTGGTTAAAATCAAATGCATTGGCAAACATATAGCCCATATCTGTCACATGTGACAAGTCAGGTATGTCCGTTGCAGTCATGGTCATATTGGTACACCCAAAAAATGCCTTCTTAAACGATTTCCATTGTTGTGTTCCCCATGCTGCCACGGACAGAAGTTTTTCTTTATCACCGCCATTATTAAAATAGATTTGTGGAAAATCACCTCTTATGGCAATGGTGTAATTGCCTTCTGCATTATATTGACAGGTATAGTCTCCTGTTTCACCCGTTGTTTCATCTGTTCCGTCATTGTTGCAGTCCACATTATAGTTGTATGTGTATACTGAACTGTTAGTAGGTATGGTAAATTCCACATCGCTTGATGAGCCGGCATTGTCGGTTTTGACTTTTATGACAAAAGCTCCTGGCGATGGCGTCGGCGACGGTGACGGTGATGGTGATGGCGATGGTGCCGGTGTTGGTGACGGCGATGGTGACGGCGATGGTGACGGCGATGGTGACGGCGATGGTGACGGCGATGGTGACGGTGTTGCTGTTGGTTCTACTGTCGGTGTCGGATTGCCACCTGTGCCAGTTTTCCCTTTACATCCTGCTATGAGTAATATACTTAAACCTGCCAGCCCAAGTTTTCCTATTTTCATCATATTCATTGTTTATCCTTTTGTACTTTTTATTGAATATGTCTTTACATATCAATATTTTATTATACTACTTCCCCCTCCCTTTTTTCAAGATTATTGAATCAATTGAAGAAAATATTTTGTATTTTTGGACCTCTTTATCAAGGAGTCTGTCGGGCAAAACCACTCCTCTTTCGAGACAGGATTTATCTCGACGGCTATCACGGATGAGATGATAGAAGAGACGGTCAAGGCGGCTTACGAAACACTCAAAGAGATCACCGCATAGCATGGAACAGCTCTGTTACTGTAAAAGATCAGCCTTCATGAAAGTAAACGATATGTGGAAATATGTGGATGGGGACATTTACAAAATAATATTAAAATGATATAATTATCCGTATAATTAAAAGGATAATAATATGGTATCATATACACAAAATGAATTAGCATCGGCAACTGAAATATCCAAACAATTTGGAGAGTATATCTCTAAAGTCAAAAATGGACTTGTTGAAAAAATAGGTATATTGAAAAACAATAAATTAAATGCAGTGATTTTATCGGTAGAAGAGTATGAAAGAATGGCAGAAGCGATGGACTTAATCGAAGATTTGTCAATGTATGAAGAACTAAAAGATAGACTTCATACAAATAAAAAACTCTTAGATGGAAATGATGTGTTAAAAAAGCATGGATTGTCTTTAGATGTATGATTTTAAGTTTTATGAAGAGGCTGAAAAAGATCTTGCAAAACTTAACAACAGTATAAAAAAACTTTTTGCGAAAAAGTTGTCACAAATTTTAAATAATCCAGAAATAGGGAAAGATTTAGGCAGCAAAAACAACCTAGAGTTAGCTGGACTAAAAAAAGTCTATTTTGATAATAAGCGATATAGAATTGTATATGAAGTTAAAGAAAAAGAGATTCTCATACATATTATTGCTGTTGGCAAACGAGATAACATGAAAGTTTATAAACAGGCACACGCTAGAGTTGAAAAACATAACAAAGCCTAGCAGTGAACGCTCGCGTCACTGAAGTAGAATGTTATAGATACTAAGTAAAGTAGTTAAAATAGCATATATGATATGATCAAATATTATGAAAAAAAACTTAACAACACAAGAAAAACTTTTACAAGCTACTTTTGAAGAAGTATATCAAAACGGTTATCACGGAACAGGATTAAGTGCAATACTAAAAAAAGCCAATGTAAATAAAGGCTCAATGTATCATCTTTATAAATCTAAAAAAGAATTAATGTTAGATGTAATTGATAAAGTTATAAAAAACAATTTATCAAATAAATATGCTAGTTTATTAACAATTGAAAAAAACATTATTGATGAACTATTACTTATCATAAAAGATACAAGTAAATTTAATTTTATCAAAGGTTGTCCACTTAATAATCTTATTCAAGAGTTATCTCCGTCCGACAAAGACTTTAAAGATGCTTTAGAGGGTGTATATCTTCATTTTGAAAATATAATAAAAATAGCTTTAGATAAAGCAATTGCTATAAATGAAATTAAAAAATGTGATACAAAAAAATTATCAATGTTTATCGCTGCCCTAATTGAAGGTGCATTAATCACTGCAAAAAAATCACAAAATGAACAAAACTATCTAATCGTTATAAATCAACTGGAACTTCAACTACAAAAATTATAATTATTTATTAACAATTGGTTTATTTATGATATACTTGACCAATCAGTCAAGGAGAAGATATGAAAACAATCCAAAAAGCAATCACAGGTAATGAAAATTTTAATGATTTAAAAAATCCAATTCAAGTGTTGGCACAATTCTATAGTGCATTTAATAATCAAGATTTTGAATTAATGTCACAAAATTGGTTGCAAAATGAGGATATAGCTATGGATAATCCACTAGGTGGAATTAAGCGAGGTTGGGATGAAATAAAATCAGTTTATAGCCGTATTTTTAATGGTAAGGCAAAAGTATATGTTGAATTTTATGATTATACAATAGTTAATTTAGATGGTGGATTTTGTGCAATAGGCAGAGAAAGAGGATATGTACAAATAAATGAACAAAATTTAGAACTTGCAATTAGAACAAGTAGAGTATTTAAACTAATTAATAGAAAATATAAGCAAGTTCATCATCATGGTTCGATTGAAACGCCACAACTTTTAAAAGAGTATCAAGAGTTAGTAAAATAGTATGCCTTATGTGAATATTAAAAGAATTAACTGTTGCAGCAGATTTTCAACATAGGCAAAAAGCTTACTATAGAAACACATAACAAAATAAAATAAATTAATTTTACTAAAAAAGAATAATTATTATTTAAGTTACTTTCTGCAATACTTCTTAAAGAGAAATATTTTCCATTGCTAAAATATCTCTGAAAGGACTTACAATGAAAGCATATAAACACACTCTTCTAGGTGAAAATGAAGTGGCCAAATGGTGGCCAAATCAATTAAATCTTAAAATCCTCACGCAAAACCCTCAAACACTTAAACCAACACACAGTGATGAATCTTATAAAGAAGCATTTGCAAAACTTGATTTTGCTCAACTGAAAAAAGATCTTGAGCAGTTGATGACAGATTCAGTCGCATGGTGGCCGGCGGACTATGGGCACTATGGCCCTTTCTTTATCCGAATGGCATGGCACAGTGCCGGTACATACAGAATCATGGATGGACGAGGTGGTGCTTTAACAGGAAATCAACGTTTCGCTCCACTAAACAGTTGGCCGGACAATGTGAATCTTGATAAAGCCCGCCGTCTCTTGTGGCCCGTAAAAAAGAAATATGGCAATAAAATATCTTGGGCAGATTTAATGATACTAGCCGGTACTGTTGCGATGGAATCTATGGGGTTTAAAACCTATGGTTTTGGTGGAGGTCGTGAAGATATCTGGGAAAGTGAAGAAGATATTTACTGGGGAAATGAGCATGAGTGGCTTCAAGATAAACGCCACACAAAAGAGAATGGACTTGAGAACCCATTAGCTGCTGTGCAAATGGGACTTATTTATGTGAACCCTGAAGGGCCAAACGGTGCACCAAATGTCTTAGCGGCGGCACAAGACATTCGAGAGAGTTTCAGAAGAATGGGAATGAGTGATGCGGAGACCATAGCCCTCATAGCCGGCGGACATACATTTGGCAAAAGTCATGGTGCCGCAAGCCCTGAAAAACATGTAGGGCCTGAACCAGAAGCAGCTCCTTTAGAGGAGCAAGGGTTTGGGTGGAAAAACAGTTATGGCAAGGGTAAAGGGGCAGATACAATTTCAAGCGGCTTAGAGGGTGCATGGACACCTACACCGACAAAATGGGATAACAGCTATCTGGAAATACTCTTTAAATATGAATGGAACCTTCAAAAAAGTCCTGCCGGCGCATGGCAATGGGTACCCATAAATCCGCAAGAAAAAGATTTAGCACCCGATGCTCATATTGCAGGTAAAAAAGAGAGTACTATCATGTTTACAACAGACTTGGCTCTGAGACTCGACCCTGAATTTGAAAAGATTTCACGTTCTTTTTTAGAAGATCCAAAACTCTTTGCCGAGAGTTTTGCCAAGGCATGGTTTAAATTGACCCATCGAGACATGGGTCCAAAGTCACGCTACCTTGGTCCAGAAGTCCCACAAGATGATTTTCTCTGGCAAGACCCCATTCCTGAAGTAAATTATACACTTGTCAATGAAGAAGAGATACAAGCGCTTAAAACAAAGATCTTGAATACCTCTGTGAGTATCTCCCAACTTCTCTATACAGCCTGGTCTTCTGCTTCCACATTTAGAAACTCTGACAAAAGAGGCGGTGCTAACGGCGCAAGAGTTGCACTAAGCCCTCAAAACGGATGGGAGGTCAATGAAGCACAACAATTACAAAAAGTTTTACAGGCACTCACAGCTATACTAGCAGAGTTTAATGCAAGTCATGAGAGTTCTATCTCGTTGGCAGATATGATTATTTTAGCAGGAAATACCGCTCTTGAGGAAGCTGTCAAAAAAGGAGGCTATGAAAGAACTGTTCCTTTTACACCATGGAGAAATGATGCTACACAAGAACAGACTGATGTAGATAGTTTTAGTTACCTTGAGCCGGAAGGGGATGCTTTTAGAAACTATCTACAGGCTGATTGTGAAGTACCTGCCGAACAACTCTTACTCGATAAAGCACAGCAATTGACACTGAGTGTTCCAGAGATGACTGTTTTAGTTGGCGGTATGCGTGTTCTTGGAGTAAATTATAATGCAAATCCATATGGAGTTTTAACAGACAACATAGGAGTGCTTAGTAATGATTTTTTTGTAAACCTAACAGATATGGACATTGAATGGAAACCGTTAAATGAAGAATCAAGCCTTTTTGAAGGAAAATCACACAGTAATGGTGAAGTAAAATATAAAGCGACACGAGCAGATTTAATCTTTGGTTCCAATTCTCAACTCAGAGCACAAACAGAATTCTATGCCCAAGATGACACAAAAGAACAATTTATTGATGACTTTATAGCTGCATGGCATAAAGTGATGAATTTAGATCGATTTTATAGAATATAAAGGGGTAGAGGATGATAACCAATCCTCTGCCGCACATCGTTGTGTTATTTACCAAATGTTTCCTCTTCATAGTAATGTTACCATTTCCTTGAAGCTTGCTGTTATCCTGAAAATTTTTTATCACGACTGTATATTTACACTATATCAAAAAAGTTACTTTGATGCTTTTTGGACAGGGTAATGTTTGAGACGTTTATCTATTACCGCACCAATTAAACATCTTAACTTTTGAGAGTAGGAGACGAGGTAAGATATACGCGAAAAAATATGAAGGACTGGCCGCAGTCAATGCAGGTAATATGCAGGGGAGGAGTGATATAAGAGAAGATCGGGTTATATATTCTCCTTCCTTGTCAGCCTTGAAAGGAAGGGGAATACATGGCCGGGTTACTGTCTGTCCGGTCTTTCATCTTCGGGAAGCTGGCTGAGGTCTGCTTCGTCGAACATTTCTATTTTTGGAATAACGATAGCGATGAGTGAAACGACAACACCAAAAATAAGTACTACAATGTGTTCATGTCCCTGGAAAAACTGGGGCAGTGTCAGCTTGCCGAGACTTTTGCCCATCAGCGCTTTGAAGAAATCATCATAATAGAGTGTAAATACCAAACCGCCGAAAAGTCCGCCGATGGCACCGACCAGTACATCGATACGTCCTTCAGCAATGGAAACAGGCCCGGTCCCCGGACATTTTCCCATGATCGCCATGGAGATACCGAAAAGTGTACCGCCGATGAGGAGTCCCTGCCAAATGACCGGTTTGATATGATAATGTGCCCATCCCGCCTCGACCATAAAGTAAAGACCTATGCTGGTCAGTCCTACGGCAAGAAAGAGCATTTTGGGTACGATGGTATCTTTCAGCATCGAAAAACCGGCGATCTTTTCAAATTTGTCTACACGGGTATACTGAATGATACCGCCGAAAATAATACCGATTAGAAAGACCAGTGCCAAAGAGCCGTGTCCCTCATGTATGACTGTTTCAAACATTTGGGCGATGCGTGAAGCGAAATCCTGACCGTCTGTAATAATTCTGACATCCATCATTTCTCCTTTGTGTTATAGAAAAATTTACCTGTAATGACCAGTGCGATCATCACCACGGTACCAAAGATCATGGACGAGATAGCCATCTGACTCATACCGGACATAAAGTGTCCTGAGGTACATCCGCCTGCAAGGCGTGCACCGATGATCATAAAGAAACCCGAAACAAAGCTCCAAAGCAGTCTGGAGAGCACGGAATTGTTCTTATATTTCTTCCAGCCTGTAGGGATCAGTGAGATCCTGAAACTTTTAGTAATAAATACAGAAGTAACAAAACCGCCGAACAAAGCACCCAGCAGCATGACCCCTTCCCAGGCTCCCGGATTTTGAATCTCTTTGAGATAACTGTATTTTTCCGGGCTGAGATCAAAGACGAGTCCTGCAAAGTAGGGTACATAGGTAGAAGCACCTATGGGCCTGTCCGCTCCGAAAACAGAGAATGTTAAAAGTAAAAGACCTGACATCAGTATGCCGCCGGTCCACCATGGTAATCGACTCATAGTAATCCTTTCTGATTTTTCCGTATTATAACATAAAAGCATAATTATAATAAAATCTAATTATTTTATGATTTTGTACATTTTTTTTGAAATAAAAGAGCTAAAGTACCCTTTTGCTATAATCTCTCTTCATGAACCCGTGTGATGTAGTAGAGATTACCAATTTTTTACAGATCAGGCATCAGCAGAATCTTTAACGATTCTATTGTATCTTCCGGGATAAAAAGGAAAGCATTATGCAAAAAAAAGAAGATGATCCGAAGTTTAAAAAGATCGTAGATGCCGCAGACGGACTGAGTCTCGGTATATCTATTGTGGTGGCAGTACTGATCGGTGTGGCACTGGGACTGGGGCTGCAAAAACTCACCGGTGCCGTATGGACACTCTGGATCGGGGTGCTTATCGGTCTTGGCGCAGCTGTTTTAAATGTCTATAAGGCGTATGCAAAGCAGAAAAAATCGCTCGATGAACTGGCCAATGACCCGCGCTACCGAAATTACAGACACCCTAAAACAGAGGATGAGGACGAGGATGACAAGTATTAACAGGAAGATTTTTCTATCGCTTGTTGCCGTTGATATTGTCTTGATCCCCATAGCACTGATATTTTTTGATATTAAAATACTTTGGAATACACAGATAGGTTTTATCTCCGCGGCACTGGTCATGTTCGCTTCGATGAACAGTTACCGTCGCATGGTCAATACACGGGTAGAACATGACATTATTACCATGGATGACTCCAAAGATGTCATTGACAAACTTGAAGATCCGCATGATCTGTACAGCGAAACCGTTGAAATACCCGAAGAAGAGAAAGATTTTTCCGAAACGGTCAAAGAAGAGAAGCAAAAACTTAAAGAGAACAGGCGGACTCTTTTTCAAGTGCTTAAAGATACCAAAGCTGCACTCTCCCTGTACCGGCTGGGAGCTTATGCGGTACTGATACTGGGGTTTCTTTATTTGAACCGTCATGGTTTGCTGGATATTCCCAGTTACATTGTCGCGTTGGGCATACCCCCGATTGTGGTTGTAACTATTCTGATTCGCAGCAAAGAGAACCATATCGAAAACAAGATAGGATAAACAATATGGAAAAGAGGAATTTCTTTATGACAAAAACTTTACTGGGCGCACTGGTGCTTCTGACACTTGGGGTTCAGAATATGCAGGCAGATCATTACAAATGTTCAACAAAACCCATACAGCCTCCTTTGAAAATAGTGGAGAAGCCGATCGATTTTGGTAAAGCGCGTGTAAATATGACCAAAGCGTATATCAGACAGCATTACGGGATGAAGGTAAAAAACATTGCCATTACACCGCGTATCATAGTACTGCACTGGACGGCAGAGATGAATTTTAAAAAGTCTTTCAATCGTCTCAAGCCACAAAAACTGCTTAGTGACAGAAAAGATATTGCCAAAGCTTCTGCACTGAATGTCTCTGCCCAGTTCCTGGTAGACCGAGACGGAACTATTTACCGTTTGATGCCGGAGAACTGGATGGCACGCCATGTCATCGGACTGAACTATTCGAGTATCGGTGTTGAAAATGTCGGGGGGAAGGGCAATAAAGCAGATGACCTCACTGCGGCACAGCTTCACTCCAATATTGCGCTGGTACGTTACCTCAAAGCGAAGTACCCGACCATTCAGTACCTTATAGGACACTATGAGTACAGGCAGATGGAGCGTACACCATTATGGCTGGAAAAAGACAAAGGATACCGGACGGTAAAGAACGATCCGGGCAGAAAATTTATGCATGATGTACGAAAAGCAGTGAAAGACTTGCATCTTAAAACCCCTCCCAAAGGCAGATAATGCATTCTGCTTTCTCCGTGCTGGACTGGGTGATCTTTGCCGCTTACTTTCTTATGCTTATCATCACTTCCGTACTGCTGAGCCGGGGAAAGATCAGAAATACCAGAGACTATTTTGTCGGAAGCAATACGGTACCCATGTTTGCCGTGGCAATGTCGGTGCTTGCTACTTCACAGTCTGCCGCCACCTTCCTTGGCGGGCCGGAATATTCCTACGGTAAAGACCTTACTTTTATCGGTTTTTATTTTTCCGCTTTTCTTGCTGTCCTGTTTGTAGCCAAAGTCCTGATTCCCCGCTTTTATGCTATCAAAGCCGTGACAGTATATGAACTGCTGGAAAAGCGTTACGGTACTGCTGCCAAAAAGCAGGCGGGAGTGATGTTTCTTGTCGGGCGCCTGTTTGCTTCGGGGGCCAGACTTTACATTGGCGCACTGGCGATCTCGATGATTCTTTTTCTTGATATTGCAGCAGGTCATGTGGCCGTCTCCATTGGTATTTTGATGCTGGGAGCTCTGGCCTATGTCTATTTCGGCGGTGTCAAGTCGGTGATCTTCTCCGATATTATTCAGGCAGTTACCTATATTGGGGCGGGTATTGCCGTTCTGATCTATCTTTATATGAATATCAACAGCGATTTCGGTACGATCGTTTCGACCCTTCAGGCAGACCACAAGCTTAAAATGCTGGACTGGTCTCTTAACGGCGGGTTTTCCGTCTGGGCTCTGCTCGGCGGCTGGCTGCTGCTTAATATTGCAGCCTATGGGCTCGATCAGGATATGACACAGAGGGCACTGAGCTGTAAAGATACCAAAGAGGCGCAGGAATCCCTGATGTTCTCCATCTATATGACCATTCCTGTGGCAATTCTGTTCCTCTGTATCGGACTGCTGCTCTACCTTTTTTACCAGCATCCGGAACTTTCCGGCCTGAATACCCATGTCGTACAGAAATTTGACGGAGAGAAGATCACGATCTTTATGTATTATATTCTTCATGAAATGCCTGAAGGTATGCGCGGCCTTGTGACTGTAGGGGCTGTAGCAGCGGCACTCTCTTCTTCCAACTCTGTCCTCGGTGCGATGTCCTCTGTGGCAATCGAAGATCTCTACAAGCCGTGGCGGCAGAAAAAAGGTAATGTGGATGAAATGTATTTTGTCAGAGCGTCAAGAATTTCCATACTGCTTTTTGCGCTGGCACTTTCGCTTATGGCTATGGTAAGCTACTACTGGCAGCGTTACACGGAACTTCCGCTGCTCAGTTTTGCACTGGGTGTGATGGCTTTTGCCTATACCGGTCTGCTCGGTGTCTACGGTGCCGCCATCTTTACCAAACGCGGCAATGCTGCGACTGTACCTCTTGCCCTTATCGGCGGCTTTCTGACAGTACTGCTGCTTCAGCCCTATATGCTGGGTGCCGTGTTCGGTTTCAAACTGGGCTTCGCCTGGCAGATACTGTTCGGCACGCTTGTAGCATTTTCCGTGATGCTGGCGGGAAAGTCCCCTGCCTCTGTCTACGGGCAGAACCCGTAGTACCGGTAGTCTGCTGGCTGGTAGAAATAGCGGTCAAAGAGTCCTCTTCCCCTTAGCCGGTCACGGTAGGTATAAAACCGGTCGTAGCGGTAAAATACACCTTCAAAATAATATCCGTACCGGTTAAAATAACTGTAGTAAAACCCGTCTCGGTCATAAAAAGCTGCTCTGTCATAGCGGTAGGCGAGCACCCATCCTCGCCTGGGGTGCCTGTGTCCGCGGCCATACTGAACATGGTAGCTTCTGGGAATGCCGTAAAAAGCTTCGGAGTAGCGTTCCCTGTAGCGACCCTGTACGTAGTGTCTTTCTTCGGGGTGGTCATAGCGGTATGGCCTGCTGCGGTACTGCTGCCCGAGATGATGCATGACTGTCGGGCGTTTCATGCGGTGTTTGAACTCCTGTTTGGTATGAAAGTTCCGGTACTGTGTTTTGTGCTGTGTCAGCTGTCTGTCAAGCTGTTGGATCTTGACTTCGCTCAGAGGCTGCGGTTGTGCTCCGAACAGTGTCGTGGCCATAAAAGCCAGACCGGTCAGAGCAAGGATCTTTAAAAATCTTCGTGTCATAGGTGACTCCTTTTGTTGTAATGAGGCATGATAAAACAAGTTTGTGTAGGTTTTGTGAGGCCATAGTGGAGTGATTGTGAAGAAGCCGAATAAAGTATGATAAAATACCGTTTAGATAGATAAAGAGGAAAATTATGAATAAAGAACGCTATATCGGTATTATGTCCGGTACTTCGCTTGACGGTGTGGATGTAGTACTGTGCGAGATAGACAGGTATAGCTGTCAGCTCAAAGCTTCCCTCGAATATCCCTTTCCTTCAGACCTGAAAGAGGAGATACTTGCCATGATCGGCGGAGAATGTACGCTGGCCCGGGTAGGTACTGTGAATATCAGGCTGGCCCTGTTGTTCTCCGATGCGGTTAATGCCTTGCTGGCACAGGAAAAGGCAGACCCCAAAAGCATCAAAGCCATTGGTTCGCACGGACAGACGCTCTGGCATGCACCGGAAGGGGAGTATCCTTTTTCCCTGCAGCTGGGGGATCCGGGTACGATCGCGGTCCGAACGGGCATCAGGGTCGTGGCGGATTTCAGGCAGAAAGATGTGGCGCTCGGAGGAGAGGGGGCCCCTTTCGCTCCGGCATTCCATGCCTTTCTTTTCGGTAACACGGAAGCCCCAAATGCCTCTATAGGCATTTTGAACATCGGAGGCATGGCAAACATCACCGTACTGGGAAAAACGCTCCTGGGATACGATACAGGCCCGGGAAACGTACTGATGGACTTGTGGATCGCCGAGCATCAGGGCGTCGCCTATGACAGGAACGGAGCATGGGCCCAAAGCGGAGAAGTGATTTACCCGCTTCTCGAGTCCATGCTGGAAGACCCGTACTTTGCACAGCCGCACCCCAAAAGTACCGGACGCGAGAAGTTCAACAAAGAATGGCTGATGAAGAACATTCAACATTCAACATTGCATCCAGAGGATGTCCAGCGGACCCTGCTCGAACTGACCGCCATCAGCATCTCCAATGAGGTCCTGAAGTCCAACCCCGACATCCTGCTGCTTTGCGGCGGAGGGGCCAAAAATGCTTTTTTGGTTGAACGGCTCGCTGTGCTGATGCCCAATGTGCAGATAGGCATTGCCAAGGATGCGGACAACATAGAGGCGATGACCTTCGCGTGGCTTGCCTACAAACGCCTGCACCATGAACATGTGAACCTCAAAGATGTGACGGGGGCAAGCCGCAACGCCATCCTTGGAGGCGTCTATGCATAAGATCGAAGCGTGGCTCGAGAGTATCGGCTGGGGGGAGTGGGAAATTGAAGTCGCTTCTGCCGATGCGAGTTTCAGGTCGTACTACCGGTTGCGCAGGCAGGGAGAGAGCTATATTCTTATGGACAGCTCCCTGATGCTTGAAAGCCTGCCTCCGTTCGTGGAGATGAACGAGAGGCTCAGTGCGGTGAACGTACGTGTTCCCCGTATCATAGTAAAAAATATTAAACTGGGATACCTGATCCTCGAAGACTTTGGAAACACGCATTACCTCGATGTGCTGAATGAACAGAATTACCGTGAACTTTACGTCAAAGCCATCGACGAAATCGTCAAAATGCAAAAGGCGGATACAGATGGACTGCCTCTGTATGACAGAGCATTCCTACTGTTCGAAATGGACCTGATGCAGGAGTGGTATCTGGAAAAATATCTGGGGGCGGTATTGTCAGCAGATCAGCAGAACATACTCAAAGAGACACTGGAGAGGATCGCCGATGTGGTACTGGAGCAGCCGCAGGGTGTATTTGTGCACCGTGATTTCCATTCCAGAAACATTATGCTGACACCCCAAAATGAAGTAGGGGTGATCGATTTTCAGGATGCAAGGGCAGGAGCGGTCACCTATGACCTTGTCTCTCTTCTGAAAGACTGCTATATCGAATGGCCCGGAGATGAAATGGAACGCCTTGCGCTCTACTACCGGGACCAGGCAGGTTTGAAAGTGGAAGACGCGCACTTTCTGAAATGGTTCGACTTCATGGGCTTGCAGCGGCACATCAAAGTACTGGGGATCTTCTCCCGCCTTCATCTGAGGGACGGCAAGGACGGCTACCTGAAGGATATACCTTTGACACTGAAGTATGTGCTGGAAACGGCTTCCCTGTACCCGGAGACCCGGGATTTTGCCACTATGCTTGGCCGTTTGTCATTTGAGCCGAAGATATAGTATAATAAAATCAATTTTAGAGTGAAGGACCATGCATGGATGTCGTATCTGTATTGAAAAAGATGAAACCCCAATTGGAAAATGAAGGCTTCATGATAGACGGTATCGTCGGTTCCTATGCATATGGCGACCATACGGCTGCAAGTGATGTGGATATACTCTACCATGTAGATGATACATTCGTTCGAAAATATCATGGGTTTGCCACTTTTTCCCGTATTGCGGAGATCAAACAGTTGTTGGCGGAAAAACTGCATAAAGAGGTGGATCTTATCGCTTCAAGAGGTCTTTCCGAAACCGCAAAAAAATATATGCTTTCCAGAGTGTTGAATGTCTAAAAGGAAGGCAGAGGTACAGATCGCTTTTCTTCTTGAGATGATCGAGAAGATCGAATTTATAGTCAAAAGGCATGGTAATGTGGTCAGCGCACTGGAAGATACGGAAGGACAACTGGCCCTTTTGATGGCTATCTCCCAAATAGGGGAGACACTCAATAAGATAGAACAAAGTGTTATCACCGATCTTGGTCTTGAAGTCGAGCAGAAAGGGGCCTATGAAACCCGTAATTTTATCGTACATGACTATGATGGTGTTGATCTCTATCTGATCGAAAAAGTCATTGATGAGTATTTCCCCGAAATGAAAATAAAACTGGAAAGGTTTGCCTTATGAAAGCCATGATACTTGCCGCGGGACTCGGTACGCGGATGCGTCCGTTGACGGACCATACGCCCAAGCCGCTTTTGGAGGTGGGAGGTATTCCCCTTATCGTCTGGCATATCGAGCGTCTTGAGCATGACGGTTTCAGGGAGATCGTCATCAATGTGGCGCATTTGGGCTATAAGATCAAAGAGGCTTTGGGGGACGGGTCCGAGTGGGGGGTGCAACTTTCCTACTCCGATGAGCAGGAAGAGGGATGTCTGGAGAGTGCCGGGGGAATCGTCAAAGCCCTGCCTCTGCTCGGTGAGGAGACCTTTCTGGTCGTTAACGGGGATATCTTTACCGATTATGACTTTGATGTCAACAAAGCGCTTCCCGAAGGCATCCTGGCGCATCTCGTGCTGGTCCCTAACCCCGAACACAACCCTGAAGGCGACTTCGCGCTGCTTGGGGGAAAAGTGGTGGATGCCAGGGAGTATACTTTTGCCGGTATCGGGTATTATTCGCCAAAGCTCTTTGAGGGGGTTCCCTACGGGAAAAGCAGTATCGTACCTCTGTTGAGGGCGGCTATGAAGGAGGGAAGGGTCACCGGAGAGCTCTATGAGGGGGAGTGGCTTGACATCGGTACGCCCGAAAGACTCGAACGGTTGAATGCCCAGCTTTTCAATAGTAATTAGATACAATTACCGTATCAAATAAATGAGGAAGAATACAATGAGAAACAGATTAATTATAACAGCATCGGCTATGACTTTGCTTTTGGCAACAGGATGCAGCAGCAACCAGCCTGACTTCGACCCCTCCGATACCACGGTCGTATCGGTGAAGGGCAAATCGTACAATATCCCCAAAGGGGCGCATGTCTCGCCGTACGTCGATGAGAAGGTCATCGTGTTTTACCAGAAGATCGGCCTGAGCGACTGTAAGAAAGGCGATATCACCTGGGAAGAGGAGAGCGCTAAAGAGGAAATGGGAGTCGCCATCGGCAAAGGCACCCCTTCGATCTATGAAAAACTTGCAAAGCAGGGACGCATAGGCTGTTCGAGCCCGATCTCAAAGTAAATCTTAGTTCTGCCTGGCGAGGTAGTGTGCCACAGCATCCTCATCGTTGCTGTGGGGCAGTACGATATCCGCCACACTTTTCACTTCATCCAATGCATTTGAGACCGCTACGGAAGTACCGGCAAGTTTGAACATGCCGATATCATTGACTGAATCTCCAAAAACGGTAACATCTTCCAAACTTCTGCCCAAATGCTCCATTACTTTTTTCAGGGCATGTGCTTTGTCACCTTCGGGATGCAGGATGGTAAGAAACCAGCCGTCAGAGTATTTTTCCGGTGAAAGTTTGTACTCCAGTTCTTTCCCGAATGTTTGCCGCATATGGTCTGTCAGCGGTTTGAGCACGGCATAGCTGCCGAAATAGACAATCTTTAAATTCATCTCTCTAGCCCGTATCTCTGTGCATTCGACCATACGCGGGTCATTACGGTAATTTTCAAGGACACCGTGCTGGTGTGTGTTGAGTGCCGTAGGAAAAAGAAAGGCTTCATTGAGATCCATATCTTTCAGTGCAATGACAAAGGGAAAAATACCGAATTTTGTGCCTTCGTCTATGACGGCATCCCCGAGTGCCTTATTGACAAGCTTGATATCAATGAGTTCTTTTTCAGGAGAGACGATCATAGTGCCATCAAGCAGGATCATCGGTGCATGCAGATGCAGGGCTTCAAGAAAGTCGTGACTTTTTTGAAAACTTCTCGCTGTCGCTACGGAGAGTATGGCGCTGTGATTTTTCTCATTCCATACACTTCTGCTGAAAGGACTTATGGTCTGGTCTGTACGCAGAAAGGTATGGTCGAGGTCAGTAATATAAATGGGTTTCATAGTCTATCTTTTGTGCCTGAAAATAGCGTAGGTACTGGCTGTATTTTCATCGTTTTGGCTAAAATTGCTCTGCATCACGGAAAAGTGCTTTTCAAGTTCAAGGAGCTGTTCTTCGGCATAGGTTACAGAAAGATATTTTTCTACCTGTTCAGGTGTTGCAGCAAAAAGCAGTGTTGACAGAAGTGCAGCATAGAATAATTTTTTCATAAATGCCATTATAGCATAGTCAGGAGCAAAGGGAAGATACCCCGAATCTCGAAATAGCATTCTTGCAATTTGTGCAGTGCGCCTGTTGAAGGGGGTTGTATGAAATTTGAAATGCACCGTGGGTCATCAGGGGGAGTACGCTGTTGCATACCTTCTATGAAGTAAGCTTTTTTCCTCTGATGAGTACATCGAAAAAACGGACAGCCCAGACAATGAACAGCAGGAGCCAGGCTGTTGCAGAGATATCGAAGAGAATAATAAAATGATAACCCAGTGCAGCGGCAAGAGAAACAAGGATACGGGATACGACGACGACCTGTGTCCAGTAAAAGAGCAGCGTGGTCCATTTGTCGGCCTGCAGCATATTTTCTGAGTGCCCGATGGTCACGCGGGTACCGAAACCGATCAGTATGGTCAGAACGAAGCCAAGCACGAGCATATGTATGTCCAGTGCAAGGAAACTGATACCGCTGAGGAGGGTGACAAGGTTTACCAGGCCTGAAAGTATGAAAGCCACAGGCACCCAGAACAGTGCGATATGCAGGATCCAGAGCAGGGGATTCGGGTTGGGGAAAGGGAGTTTCCAGCGGTGAAGTTCTTTAGCGATCAGTACACCGATCAGCAGATCAACAATGAATGAGCTGTTGGTATAGAAACCTTCAAGCAGTATATGCAAAATAAGCAGTATAAAAATACTTCTCATCAAATACGGGTTGCGTTCGACTGTACAGTGGGAGAAAAAAGGAACCATACGCTGTGCGACGGAAAAGGTCAGCAGAAAAAGAAAGAGATAAACGGATATTTCTATGGAAAGACCCATGAGCGGTGCATAAAAAAATGCTGCAATAATGAAGAGAAAATGTGCAAACACCCCGATGCTCATGGCTGTAAGTATCCAGAAGATATCGTGTTTGTCTTCCATAACAGTGGTCTTATAGATTTTTCTGAGTACCTGGGTACCCATGAAATGGCCGATGAAAACGATGCTCATACCGATTCCGGAAAAAACCGGCGTGACAATACTGCCAAGCAGTATGAGTGTTGCACCGATATAGTAAAAACTGAAAATACGCATATATACACTTTTGTCAATGGGCGGTGTGGCAGTAAAACGGGGGAATGTTGTAAAAAGAAATCCGAAAAAGGCAGGTGTGAACATCAGATAGGTAAATACATAGACATGAAAACCGACAGGCGAAACGGACAGGTTCAGTATGCCTTTATAGGAAAGCATAAACAACAGCATACCGGCGAGAGCACTGATAAAAGCGAGAATGAAAAAAGGCTGATGTGGCTGGGAGAAGAAATAGCTGTCTTCAGCCTCTTCCGAAAAATTCATATGCATAGGATACCTTTTTTAAAAGATATCATAACAAAATAATATATAGAGAAAATTGAGCCGCCCCGGAAGAGGCGGGAAAAGAAAGTACTTTAATTGAATTCCGGCTTGGGCGTTTTCGCTGTACTTGCGGGAAACTGAGGGTAAATGATCTCAGGTTTTCTTCCTTTGAGTGCACCGAAGAAAGTCACGATCTTTTTGGCGTCTTCATCGGAAATTTTCATACCAAGCTGTGTTTCACCCATGATTTTGACAGCTTCGGCAAGATTCCATACGGTTCCGTTATGGAAGTAGGGTGCTGTTTCTGTGATGTTCCTGAGTGTCGGTGTTTTGACCAAACCGTTCTTGTCTCCTTTGAAGTCACCTACATTGGCATACTTGAACTTTCCAACTGTAGGGAAAGGTTTCATGCTTCCTCCCAGGGCAATACCTGTATGACAGGCAGTACATCCTTTGTCAATGAAAGTGGCAAGACCCTCTTTTTCCTCTTTGCTCAGAGCATTCTCTTTACCGTTGAGATAGTCGTCAAATCTTGATGGTGTGACAAGGGTTCTTTCAAAAATACCGATGGTTTTTGTGATGGTTACAAAATCTACCTTAACATCTTTGCCATATGCTTTTTTAAATGCATCAACATAGGCAGGGATAGAGTTGACCCTTGCCTCTACAAGAGAAGGTGCCGCAGCCATTTCAGGTGCCGCCTGCATAGGACCCTGTGCCTGGTCTTCAAGATTAGGGCTTCGTCCGTCCCAGAACTGTCTGTCGAAGAATACAGCATTGTAAACTGTCGGAGAGTTGAGGTGGTGAGGGTTGGCTCTCCACATATGGCCTCTTGCCGCAGGAATACCGTCTACACCGCCCAGTCCAAGGTTGTGACACGTGTTGCACGAAATGATACCGCTCTTGGAAAGACGCGGTTCGAAATAAAGTTTTTTACCCAGTTCAACTCTTGCAGGGGTAACCGTCTTGTCAGGGTCTGTCAGCTTCATCAGTGCCGCTTTGTCTGCAGGGATGGCTTTTAATCCCACACTTTTGGCTTTCTCAGCAAGACTTCCTGCACCGAACAGTAAAGAAGATGCCAGCAGTGACATCCCTACGACTTTAATTGTTTTCATTGATTTGCTCCTAAATAATTGTATAAAAAGAATTATAGGACAGTCATGCTTAAATAACGATTAAATTTATTAAATAAGAATTTTTATCTATATATTGAATTAAAGATGGATTTTTTGTATATTCTCTAAACATCAGGAAAGATAAATATGACAATTCGACACTTTTTTAACCTGCAAAAGCAACATTATGATACCCTACATGTATGAATCAATGATGAACCGCGTTTTATCAGGCGGACCATAGAACCCCTACAGGATACATATGAAAACAGAGAAATTAGCACGGACCAAAACGGCCGGATTCATATTGAAACCGGAGTCTCCCGAGATCAAAGCGTTGTATCAAACGATAAAAGCACAGTTCGAGGCAAAGGGTATTAATGTAATGCTTTCCGAAAAATCTGCTGCAATGGTCGGACTTCCGGGAGTACCTTTTGAAAAAATGTGTGAAAATTCCGATTTTCTTGTCTCTCTCGGAGGAGACGGTACACTGCTTTCTCTGGTGCGCAGAAGTTACGGTTTTCATAAACCGGTAGTAGGTATCAATGCAGGAAATCTCGGATTTCTGGCCGATATCACTATTGATGAAGTAGATGCTTTTCTCGCGCGTCTGCTTTTGGGTGAGTACCGTATAGATGACCGTATGATGATCGAGGGATATATCGAAAAAAAGAATGGAGACAAAAAGCGCTTTATTGCCTTTAATGATGTAGTCATTACCTCTCCCGAACCTTCCAAAATGGTGAAGGTCAATGCCTCTATCGACGGTGAACGTTTTAACAGCTATACGGGTGACGGGCTCATTATTTCTACCCCGACAGGCTCAACAGCATACAATCTCTCTGCCGGCGGCCCTATTTTGTACCCGCTGACACAGGCATTCATCATTACCCCGGTTTTGGCACATTCGCTGGCAAATCAGCGCCCTCTTGTCGTACCGGCTGATTTCGGTATTGAACTTGATGCGGAGAAATATCGTGCTATTGCTTCTATTGACGGACAGGAAGTCTATGATCTGGATGAAGGTGATGTTCTCTATATTGCCGGTGCCAAAAAGGGTGCGACACTGATCCACAGGAAAGAACATAACTACTTTTCCGTGCTTCGTGAAAAACTGCACTGGGGAGACCGAAATTGGTAGAGCGGCTTTATTTGCGTGACCTGGTGACTTTTCGTGAAGTGGAACTGGAGTTTGACAAGGGACTGGTTGTGCTGAGCGGACCGAGCGGAGCAGGGAAATCGGTACTGATCTCCGCACTTCTTTCCAGTTTCGGCTTTGCGACACAGGGTGCAGCCGCTTTATGCGAGCTTTCAGTGAACAAACCGCCGAAACTGAAAAGCGATGCCTATATGCTTGAAAAAGAATTGACACTCAAAGCACTCAAAAAAGAGAAGCTGCGCTACTTTATCGACGGACAGAACATTTCCAAAAAAACGCTGGCAGAACTTTTTAAACCGTATGTGCGCTATCTCAGTGTACGTGACAAAAGCGGTTTTGAATCAGAAACACTCATCGAAATGATCGATGATTCCATCAAAAGCAGGGAAAAACATTTCAAAGCATTGCTGAAAGAGTACAAAAAACGTTATGCACACTACAAAAGCAAAGCCCAGGAACTGCAAAAGATCAAGGAAGATGAAAGCAGACTGGCCGAACTGATCGAGTTTGCAGCCTATGAGATAGAAAAGATAGAACGCATCGACCCCCAGCCGGGGGAAGAAGAAAAACTGCTGAAAATCAAACAACAGCTTTCTCGGGTGGACAAGATCAGAGCTGCACTTGAGAAGGCTTCCGGTATTTTCGAACTGGAAAGCAGCATAGAGGAAGTTTACCGTCTGTTGGAGAAAGAGGGTGATGTATTCTTTGACGCGATGAATCAGCTTCGTGCCGATTTTGAAGAGACGCAGATACTTGCAGATGAACTTGAAGAGACCGATGTGGAAGAAGTGCTTGACAGGCTGAGTGACCTGACCGCCCTGAAGAACCGCTATGGCTCTGTAGAGGAAGCTCTGATATATAAAGAAGATAAAAAGGCTGAACTTTCCGGGTATGAAAACATTGAGCGTGACAAAAGCCTGCTTGAACAGTTCCTGGACCTGGAATATTCAGAGCTTTTTACCCTGGCACAGAAAATTTCCCTGGCACGTCAGAAAGAAGCAAAAGAGATCGAGAAAAGACTGGCGACTTATCTTGAAGCATTGAAGCTTTCTGCCATGCATTTTGGTTTCAGAGGCGTTGCGCTGGGTGAAACAGGTATAGACGAGATAGAAGCAGGATTGGGCAGTTCGGGTACAGCGACTCTGAGCGGCGGGGAGTTCAACCGACTTCGCCTGGCACTCATGGCAGTCAGTATCGATGAAAAGTCTGAAGGGCAGGGCGTGCTGATACTCGATGAGATCGATGCCAATGTCAGCGGAGACGAATCGATCGCTATTGCCACACTGATCGCAAAACTTTCTTCGGTCTATCAGATATTTGCGATTTCACACCAGCCTCATCTTTCTGCGAAAGCAGATCAGCATATTGTGGTTACGAAAGAAGGCATGCAGAGCAGGGTACAGGTTTTGGATGATGCGGGACGTATTGAAGAGATATCCCGTATTATCGCTGGTGAAAATCCGACAGAGCAGGCGGTAGCTTTTGCCAAAAAACTGAGAGCATAGTAGTCTACCGGTACTGCTCTTGGAGTTTTGCAAGATAGATCTTCAGGTTTTCAAGGTAGGCTTTGGCAAGGGGAAGGTCATGGCCTGTTTTAAGATAAGTGTTATAGTCTACCAGCAGATCGGCTACCCCGCCGGTACCGATATTGGTTGAAGAACCTTTGATACTGTGCGTCATGCGCTCCATTTGATGAAAATCGTTTGCATCAATGGCTGCCTGAATAAGAGGGATCTGATTCTCGATCTGTGTAATGAGTTCATCGACAAATTCTCTTGCCTCCTCGTCCGAGAGTCCCATTTCAAGCAGTCTTGAATGGCTGAATTCAGGATATTCCGGTATTTCCGGAATGCTTTCTGCCACTGTTTCTTTGGCTTCCTGTTTTGCAGCTTTTCTTTCTTCTTCCTCTTTTTGGGCCGCTGCTTCCGCCGCCTGCCGTTCCGCTTCGCGTCTGGCAGTCTCTTTGGCTTTTGCCTCGGCCTCTGCTTTTTCTCTGGCCTCGCGCTTTTTTTGTTCTTTTTTTCTCTTTGCCGCCTCTTCCGCGGCTTTTTTCTCTGCTTCGGCTTTTACGGCAGCAGCTTCCGCCGCCTGTCGTTCCGCTTCTTTTTTGGCAGCAGCCTCTTTTTCCAAAGCTTTTTTGGCAGTTTCCAGCTCTGCAGCCTTCTGCTGTGCTTCACGCTCTTTAGCTGCTTTTTCTCTGGCTCTTTGTTCTAATTGTACTTTGGTACGTTCCCTGGCAGCTTTTTGCTCCTCGTCTGTCCTTTTTTGGGCTTCGGCTTTTTTTTGGGCCTCAGCTTCTTTATTTCTGTTGTCTGAGGGTTTTTCTTCTTCTTCCGGAGGGGGTGGGGTTTTACCCGGGTTATAGATAAGCAGTGCAAAAATAAGAATTATAATAAACAGGATAATATAAGCAGCCATAGGAAAGACCTCCTCTTTTCATCGGACTGTACAATAAAAATATATCATTCACCACACAGTTTACAGCGGTTTTATTGTATCTTCCATTTTTAATTGATAAATAACTATAACCCATTTAAGATTAGAGTAAGTTTCATTTAGGCTGCCAAAACAGTAAATTTTGTTATAATTCACCCAAAAAACAGGGTTCTGTAAAAAATATGATAATAGACACACACTGCCATCTTGACGATGCACGGTACAATGATGACCTTGAAGAAGTGATAAACTATGCCAGGGAAAACGGTGTAGAAAAATTTATTATACCCGGAGCAGACCCTGAAAGTCTGGAAAGGGCTGTTGAGATTTCAGAACAGCACGATGCTGTGTGGTTCGCTGCGGGTGTCCATCCTTATGATTCCCGGAACTATGACCGTGCTTTTCTGGAAAAATTCACTGCTCACCCGAAGTGTGTTGCTATTGGTGAATGCGGGCTGGACTATTTTCGACTGCCTGAGGGCGAAACGGAAACTGCTGCAGAGAAAAAGCTGCAGAAAGAGGTTTTTACAGACCAGATCCTTTTGGCAAAAGAATTGAAAAAACCGCTGATAGTCCATATCAGGGATGCCAATGCCGATTCACTGGAATTGCTTGAAGCCTATGCAGGAGAAGAGGGCGGTGTGCTACACTGCTACAATGCAGATGAATCTCTGCTGAAACTCGCAGCGAAAAACTTTTATTATGGGATCGGAGGCGTACTGACATTCAAAAATGCCAGAAAACTGGTTAATGTGTATCCGAAAATCCCTCTTGAGCGGCTGGTGATCGAAACAGATGCCCCCTATCTGACACCGCATCCCCACAGGGGTGAACGGAATGAACCCGCCTATTGTACCTTCGTAGCACAAAAGATGGCAGAGCTGAGTGACATGCCGAGATCCCGTATGGAAACATTGACCACACACAATGCCGAAAGACTTTTCGGACTGCAGTAGGGATGAAAAAGATATATACGGGTGTCAAACCGGTTCTCTTCTGTCTGCTCCTGATACCCGCAGTACTTTTTTCTGCTTCGCTCCCGCTTGCTGAAAAATATCCTGTCTATACCTATGTATTTTCAGAATTCGATGTCGATGAAGGGTATATTGACAATGAAGATTTTGAACGCTTTGTCAGGAAGAATGAAAAGAGTATCAGGCATCTCTATAAACGTTCCATGCAAAGAGGGGAAATGATTTCACCTATGGTCAAAGGGTATTTGATGGATCAGGGGGTTTCTGATCTGTTCATCTATCTTTCCATGGTGGAATCAGGTTTTTCAACCGATGTTGTGTCTTCTAAAAAAGCCGTAGGCCTCTGGCAATTCATGCCTGCAACGGCACAGCATTACAAGCTGGATGTATGTAACAGTTTCGATGAACGCTGTGATCCGGTCAGTGCCACCAATGCCGCGATAAAATACCTTAAAAAACTGCATGAGCAGTTCGGAAAATGGTATCTTGCAGCCATTGCCTACAATTGCGGTGAAGGCCGGCTGAAGCGTGCCATTAAAAAAGCAGGCAGTGACGAGTTGGGTATTCTGACGGATGAAAGGGACAAATATCTGCCGGCTGAAACACGCAAATACATACAGAAGATCCTTTTGGCTGCCATGATAGGCGAGGGAAAATATATAGATTTCGGAGTACGGCCGGGAGAGGGTGAGTCACAGCCGGTACAGGTTGAAATTTCCGGAGGATGCGACCTTGAAAAACTGGCAGGGACCCTGGGAATGAAACCGCTCGATCTTCTGCGTATGAACAGACAGTTCAAACACGGTATCGTACCGACCAAAAAAGCCGTCTATACTCTGATGATCCCTGAAGAAAAAATGATACCTTTTTATCTCAAATATGAATTAAAACAGGAACCGGAAACCCTACCGGTAAAACCGCATTTTGTCTCCCATGTTGTCAAAATGGGAGATACACTCGAAAGTATTGCCAAAAAATACCATAGCACCGCAGAGGAAATAAGAAGAGCCAACAGACTCGATGATGACTTTCTGATACTGGGTTCTCTTCTTCTTGTGCCTGTAACACAAAAAATGTTTGATCAAATGCTGCGAAGCCTGTAAAAGCATAGATAAAGAGAAATAAAGAGATAATAACCCAAAAACAATCGAGGGCCTATGAGACGATCTGCCATGCTTTTTCTATCGGTTGCTGTGGTACTCTCAAGTCTGTTTTTTACCGGTTGTGCCAGTAAAAAGAAAATGGCCTACAGGGGAACAGGGCATACGTCTGCTGCAAGACAGAGATCGACGATGCGTGCGTACAAAGTGTGCGGAAAATGCTATACTCCCACTTATGTGGAAGTAGGGCAGAAAATGAAGGGTATTTCGAGCTGGTACGGTCCCAACTTCCACGGTAAATACACAAGCAACGGCGAGCGGTACAATATGTATGCACGGACGGCGGCACACAAAACCTGGCCAATGGATACGATGGTCCGGGTAACAAACCTTCAGAACGGGAAAAGTACGATCGTACGTATCAATGACAGAGGGCCTTTTGTTCGAGGCCGGATCATTGACTGCTCCTATGCAGCGGGAAAAGAGTTGGGACTTGACAGAATGGGCATTGCCAAAGTACAGATAGAAGTGCTTGGTTTCGCGGGCAAGGTAGAGTCTCCGGCCGCCATTGCCAAAGCCAGAAAAAATAAGACGAGCACACGTGTGCGCCTGACCAATTTCGGTGTACAGGTAGGTGCTTTCAGAAAGTATGAGGGGGCCAAAGTCTTTGAGCGCAGATATGCCCACATCGATCCGCGCTATAAGCCTATTATCAGGAAGTTCCCGGATGTGAACGGTGCACCGCTGTACCGTGTATGGCTGATGGGCTTTGATTCTGAAGGCGAAGCGAGAGAGTTTAAAGCGCATTACAATATGCCGGGCGCATTTATCGTAAGAAACTAAGGATGGTTAAATGATAGAAGTAACAAGAGAAACAAAAGAGACACAGATCACTGTAAAACTGAACCTTTACGGCAAGGGCAAAGCGAAGATCGATACGGGAGTGGGTTTTTTCGACCATATGCTCGAAGCTTTTGCCAAACATGCGCATCTCGATCTTGAAGTGCAGTGTACCGGGGATACCCATATAGATGACCATCATACGGTGGAAGATGTGGGTATTGTCATAGGGCAGGCTTTGAGAAAAGCGATCTATCCGGTACAAAGTATCGAACGTTTCGGCAATGCCACGGTAGTGATGGATGAAGCAAGCGTTACCTGCGATATAGACCTCTCGAACCGGGCGTTTCTTGTCTATGAACTGCCTATCGGCGGAAAAGTCGGAACCTTTGATGTGGAACTTGTGGAAGAGTTTTTCAGGGCATTTGCATTCAATCTTCCCCTGACGCTGCACCTGATCTATAACAGAGGAAAGAACAAGCACCATATTATAGAGGCTTCGTTCAAGGCACTGGCAGTGGCACTCCGCCGTGCAGTTGCTGTGAATGAAAATGCAGGTATTCCGAGTACCAAGGGTGTGCTGTGAGCATAGAACTGATCGTACTGGATGTTGACGGAACGATGACAGACAGCCGTATTACCTACAGCCACAACGGTGATGAGATCAAGTCTTTCAATGTCAAAGACGGGTTGGCGATCGCCAGTTGGCGGAAACTGGGAAAACAGGTAGCGATCATTACCGGCAGGAAGTCCGCTATCGTCGAACGCAGGGCAAAAGAATTGCATATCGAGTATTTTTATCAGGGAGTAGACAATAAAAAGGAAGTACTTGAAACACTGCTTGACAAACTTGATATCAGTATGGAAAATGTTGCAGCCATCGGTGATGACTTGAATGATCTTCAAATGCTTAAAACTGCGGCTGTCTCTTTTGTACCCAGAGATGCGAGTGCCTATGTGGACAGGATCGCTACTGTGATCCTGTCCAAAAAAGGCGGCGAGGGCGCGGTCAGAGAAATGATCGAATACCTCATCGTCAAAGAAGGCCTTGAAGAGAAGTATCTGGCATTATGGGCGTAAAGTTAGAACTTCTTCTTCTGGTACTGATTGCAGTAATGTTCATGCTTGGGTATACCGTGAAGCTTTCCGATGAAGTTTCAGGCAAACCAATTGCCCAAAAAGAAATGCAGTTCACCGATGCCACCCTGACAGAGGTCAATACACAGAAGCTGCTTTCAACACTGTCAGGGACATACGGTGTCCGTACAGGAGGGGTTCTTACCGTTGACAATCTCATTTATCATACCGATTCGATCGAGCGTATTTGGGCAGACAGAGGACGCTATGTGGGGGAGACAGCCTATCTTGACGGCCGGGTACGGGTAAAACAGAAAGAAGGGTTTAACTACAGTGCAGAACATGCAGTCTACAACAAAAAGACAGGCGTACTTGACATCACATCAAAGTTCACAGCAGTGCTGGCTAAAAATATCGTACACGGCAATACGGCACACTATGATACACGTAAAAAGATTCTCTTTGCCAAAGAGATCAATGCCGTGCTTTATACCGCCCAAACCCGGGAATAGAAAATTTTCAGTAGAGCCGGGTCGTCGCAGAACAAGTAATAAAATGGTATACTATATGCTAAATTTTCATAAGGGTATCTCTTGAATTGGTTTAAATACTTTCTTCCTTTTCTCTTCTTTGGTATTTTGTATGCTCAGAAGGTGGAAGTGACTTCTGATGCCATGAAAGCGGAAGACTTGAAGAAAGAAGTACATTTTATCGGAAATGTTACTGTCAAACAATCTGGCAGCTGGCTGCACGGAGACCGGGTGATCGTCTACTTCAATGACAACAATGAAACAAAAATGTATGAGGCGATCGGCAGTAAAAATCCGGTTACCTTTGAAGTCAAAGAGAAAAAAGGATTTTACAAAGGCAGTGCCCGGAATGTGAAGTATTATCCCATCACTTCCCAATATGTACTGACAGGAAAAGCCGTAATTGACGATCTGCGCAACAAGCGCCATGTCAACGGAAATGTGATCACCCTGGATATGAAAACCGGAAATGCAGCAGTGAAGGGCAGTAAGAAAAAACCGGTAAAATTTATTTTTGATATGGAGAAGAAAAAGTGAGTACACCCCGTATAGTCGAAGCATCTTTTATCAAGTCGGCGCAAAGTATTGCCGACTCTCTTCCTGAAGATATGAGTGAAGTGGTTTTTCTCGGGCGTTCCAATGTCGGGAAAAGTTCAACGCTTAACTCCCTTACCCAACGCAAAAATCTGGCGAAAAGCTCTGCTACACCGGGTAAAACACAGTTAATAAATTTTTTTGAGACCCGGTATCTGTATCATGAAGAGAACTATCCGGTACGGTTCGTAGACCTTCCTGGTTTCGGGTATGCCAAAGTGTCCAAATCACTCAAGGAAGTTTGGCAGAAAAACCTTGTAGCGTTCATAGAACACCGTGTCTCTATACGGCTTTTCATTCATTTGCGCGATGCGCGCCATCCCCATGCCAAGATCGATGATGATGTTGAAAAATATATTTCCCGGTTCATCCGTCCCGATCAGCGTTATCTGACCGTTTTTACCAAAATCGACAAACTGAACCAGAAAGAACGTGCCAAACTCAAACGTGATTTTCCCGGTTCTATTACCGTGTCCAATCTGAAAAAGAACGGCCATGACCGGGTACACTATGAAATACTCCGAACGATCTTCGGTATTGACGGGAATATACAAAACAGCAATGAGGAGAAAACAGTTTGATCACTTTTGTCAAAGCAAATCTGGCAGATATCCCTGCGATGCAGAGACTGGTCCTTTCCGAAGTCAAAGACGGCGTGATCCTTAACCGCAGCGAAGATGAAGTTGCTACGAACATACGTTCCTACGTCCTGGCAAAAGAGGGAGAAACGCTGGTAGGCTATACGGCTTTGCATATTCACTCCATGAGGGTGGCAGAGATACGCAGTCTTATTGTGGATGAAGCATACCGGGGAAAGAAGATCGGTCAGAGACTGGTTGAATTTGCGGTCGAAGAAGCAAAAACACTTGGTGTGGAAGAAGATGTACTGGTGTTGACATACAGACCGGTCTTTTTTGAAAAACTCGGATTTAGAGAGATTAGCAAAGAAGCCATTCCTGAACACAAGATCTGGGCAGACTGTATCAAGTGTATCCATTTCCCTGTCTGCAATGAAGTAGCCCTGGTGTATAAACTCTGATGCAGCACTCCTCACCGATGAAGTTTATGATGCAGGTACTTTTTTGGCTGCTGATCGTTTCCTTTGTACTTTTTTATCCTATGCTGATATCATTTTATGTGTTCCTTCCTTTGCTTATAGGTTTGATGGGGTATCTGTTCATTGAAGGCATAGAGCAGGGAAAATGGAGCTATATTCTGCTCTCTCTCATCTATTTCATCAATCTTGAAGTCAACCTTTCCCTGCCGTTTTTTCTGATACTGGTTGCGGTACTGATCGTCTATATGCTTTTTTACGGTACCCTGTCACATTTGAAAAAATGCAAGATATGCAGACCGCTTTTGACGGTTTTTCTGATAGATGTCATTTACCTCGGTATACTGCTTGCGTATGATTTTGTTTTTGGAACCAGCAGTATTGTGCTTGATACTATTCTGCTCTATTCTCTTGTCGTCGATCTTCTGATAGTGGTGGTGATATGAGATATAAAATAGTACTGCTGCTTTTTATACTGGTATGGGCCGGCATGATCACACGGCTTTACCATGTCAGTGTCAAATCAAACTTTTATTATACAAGCCTTGCCAAAGCGAATGTAGAGCGAAAAGAATTCATAAAGCCTGTCAGGGGCGAGATCACCGACCTTAACGGAAACCTTCTGGCAATGAACCAGATCGGTTTTTCTCTCTCCATCAAACCGCATTTGTCCATGAAAAGCAAAGAAGGGAAAAAGAGTCAGCTGGAACAGGCTGTCGATACGATACTTGAAACCTTTCCCGATTTGAACAAGACAACGATGATGAAGGTCTATAAAAAGAAAAGTTCAGCCTATAATCACAAATACATCAAAGTAGTTGATTTTATTCACTATGCCGATATGATGAGTGCCTACCCGACACTGAGTATGCATGATGAACTTAAGATCGAAGCTGAAACAAAACGTTATTATCCCTACGGAAAATACTGTGCACATCTCATAGGCTATACAGGACGGTCGAACACCAAAGAAAATAAAGCGGATGAAGTGGTCGATGTTGTCGGAAAAGTAGGGAAAAGCGGACTTGAACGATATTACAATACTTTCCTTGAAGGAAAACTCGGCTATCAGATCAATAAAGTAACGGCAAGGAACAAAGCGGTCGATGTGCTTGAAAAGATGCTTCCCAAAGACAATCGGAACCTGAAACTCAATATCGATGTCGATCTGCAGAAAATGATTTATGAACATTTTGGAGACGCAACAGGTGTGGCGATCGTTATGCGGACCAATGGCGAAATTCTGGCTGCGGTGAGTTATCCTGCCTATGATCCGAATCTTTTTGTGGGGGGCATCAGTTCGAAAGCGTGGAAATCCCTTCAGGAAGACCTTGCACACCCGTTTACCAACAAGATCACACACGGGACCTATCCTCCGGGTTCTTCCATCAAACCGGGTATGGCACTGGCATTCGACAAAGCAAAACCGGGTATTTTGGAGCAGGATGAATATTGCAACGGCTCGATGACCATCGGGAACAGCAAACACCGTTTCCGGTGCTGGAAACACAGCGGACATGGAAAAGTGTGGCTGCGCAAAGCTATTCAGCAGTCCTGTGACGTGTACTTTTACAAAAAGAGTCTCAAAGTCGGTATCGATGCGATGGCAAAAAACCTTCGCTCATTCGGTCTTGGTGTCAAAACAGGTGTGGATCTTCCCCGGGAATACAGCGGTGTCATTCCGGATAAAGCATGGAAGATGAGACGCTTCAAACAGCCGTGGTATCTTGGTGAAACAGTCATTGCCTCCATCGGACAGGGCTACGACCTGGTAACACCGCTTCAGGTGGCACGCTACACGGCTCTGGTCGCTACAGGCAATCTTGTCACACCCCGGGTAGCCAAAAGCATTGACGGCAAGGAGATCAATGCAACGATCGTTCCTATGAAATTTAACCCCAGAACGCTCTCCGAAGTACGCATGGGAATGTACGATGTGTGCAATACCCGCAGAGGAACCGCCTATCGTCTGATGCATGATCTTCCTGTTATTGTTGCAGGGAAAACAGGGACTTCCCAGGTCACTTCCATTCCCCAGGTAGGCAGAAGGCTGAAAGAATCGGAGTTGGCCTATTTTCACCGTTCACATGCCTGGATTACGACCTATGCACCTTATGACGACCCGCAATTTGTTGTAACGGTCCTCATTGAGCATGGCGGCCATGGCGGGAGTACATCCGCCCCTATGGCAGGAGATATATACAAATGGCTGTACAAGAACGGCTACTTTAAGAGCAAGCTGCAAAAAGAGATAGGCAATACCGCTTCCGAAACACCTGCACTTGAGGAAAAGAAAGAGAAGATCAAAAAGAGAAATGAAGACCTCAGAAAAAAGAGCGGCGGCGGTCTTTCTCTCTTTTAAGCAGTGTTTTTCAGAAGAAACATTTACATGTTCTGAAGAGTATTGTTTAGAAACAGTCCCAGAATGATTATCAGGCTGATCCCTGCTGATTTGTTGTAAAGTTTGTTTGCGGTAATGAAGACAAGAAGCAGGGTAGCAACGATCATGGTGGCAATATCGAAGATGTAGGCAGAAGCATCGATAGGCAGAGGATTGGCAAGTGCAGCCGAACCAAGAACCACTGTAGTGTTCGCCAGGTTTGAACCTATGATATTTCCTATGGCCATGTCCACTTTCCCTTTGAGTGCAGCGGAGATACTTACCACAAGTTCCGGCATAGAAGTACCGAATGAAACCATAACAATACCGATGATCCATTCAGAAATACCAAAACTTTTAGCGATTTCCGATGCACTTTCTACCGTAAAGTGGGCCCCCATGATCACGAGTACAAAAGCCCCGATCAGTACCGGGACCGTGCCTGCCCAGGAAAAATGGACCATATCGATCTCATCCAGCTCTTCAATGGGAATGCTTTTTGCATCCTGGAGCAGAAAGAGCAGGTAGGCTCCCATCAGAAGCAGCAGCAATGCTGCATCAAATCTGGAGATCACGCCGTCGAGGACCATGAGAACAAAAACGAGTACAGGGACAAGTGCCCAGGTACTGTCTTTGGCAAAAAAATCTCTGTCGGGAACGATCTTCCTGGCAATGAGGAAAACAGCAGCAAGCACCAGGGTAATATTCAGAATATTGCTTCCGATCACGTTCGCAATGGCAATATCGGGTTTATGGTCCAGACTGGCCGCAATACTGGCAGCCATTTCAGGCAGTGAAGTACCCAGTGCAATAAGGGTGGCTCCGATGATGAATTCAGGGATATTGAATTTCAGGGCAATCTTCTCACTCTGCTTGATAATAAGTTCCGCACCCCATATCAGTGCCCCCATAGCGATGACAAATATAACAAAATTCATGGATTTCCTTTAATCGTTTCGTACAATAAGGCTGGAAGGCAGACCGAATTTTTCAATGATCTCCTTTTCCTTTTGGCGCATTTCGCCATGATCTTCTTCATGATCATATCCCATAAGATGCAGCAAACCGTGGATGAAGAGCAGTTTAAGTTCGTCTTGTTCACCATGGGAGAACGCATCGGCTTTTTCTTTCACATAGTCGGCAGAAATGATAATGGAGCCCAGAGGCATCTTAAAAACACTTTCTTCTCCGAAAGGGGTTTCCATGGGAAAACTGAGTACATCTGTAGGGGCATCTTTGTCCCGGTACTCTTTATTGAGTTCCTGTATATTTTTATTGTCAGTTATGATGAGTTCTGTTTCTCTGTCTGTCAGTGACTGTGCGATCTCTTCGAGTGCACCCATATCAACATTCAGAGAGGTTTGGTTGTCAAGGTCTATTATTATACTGTTCATGCCCGAAGTTTACCCAAATCTTGGTAAAATGGGAGTAAAAAAGACAGGACGATACACATGGGTAAAAAAGCAGTCTGTATTATATCGGGTGGCATGGACAGCGCATTGAGCGCAAAGATCGCACAGAAAGAGCAGTATGAGATCATTGCTTTGCATTTTAACTACGGACAGCGTACCCAGAACAAGGAACTGGTATGCTTCAGAAAGCTGTCCAAAGCACTGAATGCATCCGAGTCTTATGAAATAGACCTTGATTTTTTTGAACAGATCGGTGCTTCGGCACTGACAGACAAAACGATCGAAGTACCTACGGGAGGACTGGAAGAGGGGGTTCCTGTAACGTATGTGCCTTTTCGGAACGGTATCTTCCTCTCTATTGCTGCTGCTTTGGCGGAGAAACACGGAGCGGAAGCATTGTTCATCGGTGTGGTCGAAGAGGACAGTTCGGGCTATCCGGACTGTCGTCAAAGTTACATTGAACAGATGGAAAAAGCGATCAATCTCGGTACGAGAGAAGAAACGTGTATTCAGATAAGGATGCCTCTTGTGGCTATGAAAAAAAGCGAAATTGTACAAAAAGCACTGGAATGGGGTGTTCCCCTGGCCGATACCTGGAGCTGCTACCAGGCAGAAGATGCTGCATGCGGTGTCTGTGACAGTTGCCGGCTTCGACTGCGCGGCTTTGAAGCAGCAGGAGAAAAAGACCCTATTCCTTACGCCCTTTAAGCGAAAATTTCCCTATCTCTTCAAGGAATGTCGTGGCATAGGAACCTTTGGGGAGATAGAAATCCGCCTGCAGAGTCTTTGTTTCTTTTTCATAGGCTGTTTCCACTTCTTTGGGCCAGATCCAGGCAAAACGTCTGTCTCCTTTGAGTGAGCTCAATTCTGTGTCATCAAAAGGCTCTTCAAGATGGTAGGCATCATTCTGTGCTCTGAGCGCATTGGCACCGCAGAGCAGACCGGTAGGCGAGATCTTTTTTTCCTGAAATACCCTGGCACTTTGCATCATATCTTTGACAAAGGATGTTTTGCCGTAGGGGTAGGGCATGACCACATCACCGAAAAAAAGTTTGAAGAACTGCGGCTGCTGAGCAAGGACCTTGACGAGTTCTGCCGGATATTTCAGTTTTCTGGCAGCACTATCTATTTTTTCTTTGCCAATAATGGCGGAAAGTTTGACCCGGGAGCCGAGCCATTTGTTGAAAAGATGGCTCTGGTATGCAGAAACCAGCAGTTTTTCCCGGCTGCCTTTGAGGCGTTTTCCGCTGTGGGCGATCTCTTTTCCCTGCAGGTAGGACTGGCTGTCTTCCCCGAAACGCTGGTATCCGTAGTAATTGGGTATGCCTTTGGTCTGCATCATTTTGGCGGTAGTATTGAAAAACTTGGCATCTTTTTCATTAATGTGATGCAGTATGACAGAAAATCGGTTCCCTTTGAGATGGCCTATTTTGATGGGTGCTTTGTTGTAGGTACGCTCAAGTATTTCTACTCTCTGGGTAGTCAGATTCTTGTTGAGCAGTTTTTCTGCCTGTTTGGGAATGGAAATGTACTGAATGGTCGTCGCACTTTTGTCTTTCAGTCCGGCATACCCGATGTCACGCTCCTGCAGTTCGGTTGCTTTGGCAAGTACTGTCAGCAGTTTGTGTGTGCTCATATCAGTCTTCTTGATTTTGAGGACAAGATAATTACCGCTGCCCGTAAAAGCATAAAGCGGTATTTCTTCAACAAAAAAGCGTTCAATGGTCTGTTTGAAATCAAAGTACAGCGGGGTATGGTCGTAGGCATAGGTCTTAATGTGATTCATGAAGGGAATTATAGCGAAATTATCGCAGATATGATGTGCGGGTAAATTTCCCAAGTCCTGTTACGGGTGAATGAAAAGTTTATCTGATTGCTGACAACCTGATAGGCTGGGAAATGTTCGGATATTTAACCCGGTAGACAGGGCAATCCTTACCCGCATTTCCCCGGAGCACACTTCATGCCTCCGCACTTGCCTTCTATCTTGCTTTTGACGCTGCCTGTCTGCATACTGTTCATCATTTGCTGCATCTCCTGGGGGTGGGAGATAAATCGATATCCTTTGTAGAGGGTGTAGAAACCGTAGAAGATCACAAGCATGGCAGCAAGCTTCATCATCGTGCCGCGCAGAGAACCTTTTTGCAGGAATTTGGTGACGGTTCCGAGAAAAAAGAGTGCAGGAATGGTCGCCAGCCCGAAAGTTGCCATAACGATGGCTCCCCAAAGCGGGCTGGCTGTACTGGCGGCAAAAATGGCAAACGAATAGACCAGCCCGCAGGGGATGATCCCGTTCAGCATTCCCAGCAGATAAAAACTCCAGAGGGACTGGTCTCCGATCAGTTTTCTAAATGCGGTATGATACCACTTGTGTTTGGAAATGGACCACTCCGCCGAGTTGAGGAATTTGAGATTGCCTACGAGTGAAAGGCCGGCGAGTACCATTAAAAGACCGGTCAGCAAAAAAAGTACTCCTTTTGTTTCAGGTGTAAATGCAATGGCTTTTCCCAGAAGCCCGAAGAGCGCACCGATGACCGAGTAGGTCGTTACCCTGCCAAAATTGTAAGCGAGATGCGAGATGGTCTGACGTGCCCATGAAGCTTTGTGGTCTATTTTGGTGGAACTGTAGGCAACGACGATACCCCCGCACATACCGATACAATGTCCGACACTCCCCAAAAAGGCTGTACTTAAAATAACGAGCAGATCAATATCGTTCATTTTCTCTCTTTGACTAAAAATTATAAAACTATAGTCTTTTTTTGTTAAAATGGTGTTAAGTCATCTATGCGCAAGGAAAATAATGCTTAAAACTTTTAAACGAAGTGTCATGAAAATGTTTCGGGAATTGCTGGTATATCATAACAGTTCTCTTGAATTTCGTGCAAAACTGTTAACCCTGATGATCTCTACGGATGATGAAATAAATGAATGCGAAAAGCAGAAACTCAAAGAGATCGCCCATACGATCTACTCGGAAAACCAGGAGCGGGCTGAGCTGCTCATAGATACAGTCTATGAATACCATACAAAGATCGTGACCAATAACGGGCTGGACTTTGAACATTTGATCGCACAGGTACGCAGGGAAGTCAAAGAGGTAAAGCGCTTTTGCGAAAAGATCGATATCGGCCTTTTGATGCAGCTGCATGAATGTATGGATGAAGAGGATGACGAAGCACTCTTTCAGCTGCGTATTATCGAATTTTTACAGGAACTCAAACATGAGTGCAGGGTGGCATAGAAGATGGAATGGTACAGATTTATCATTCAGGGCAGGGTGCAGGGTGTGTTCTACCGGAAGTTCGTTTCACAGGCACTGATGAGAAAACAGTTCAAAGGGTACATCCGGAACCTTCCGGATGGTACTGTGGAAGTAGTGGCAGAAATTTTTGATGATGATTTCGATACAGTCATGCAAATACTCAAAGAGGGGTCGCCTCTGAGCAGTGTCGAGGGGATCAGCCATGAGATCATCGATGATGCAGTGTTCAATACGGACGGTTTCGAAATCAGATATTGAAAATGATGGGAAAGGGGTGATGGAGGATGCCGGTATGCTTTTACATTGAAGCGCCCGTAGGAGCGCTGTGCTCCATGGTACCACTCAGCAAAAGATAAAAACCAAAAGATAAAAAGGACTCAAAAATGGCAAGCGGATGGGGATGTCAGTTCATGGGAAAGAACGGCGATATCAAAGAATGGTGCATGAAACTGGGGCATGTCTGTGACCCCGGATGCAGAGGATGTATTATTTACGGAAAAGTAGAATTCTCACAGCCTCAAATAGACGAGGAACAAGAGAGAAAAATAAAAAAGCGAAGTGACAACCCGCTGGGAGATAGATAGTTGTATGGAAAAATATACATGAGAGAGAAACAATAATATACTAAGAATACTCATACATAGTGTGTTGCAAATGCAACTTCAGTTCATTTTTTATTTTATGATATGTGCTATAATAATTTTTAAAATAAAATATATCATAAAATGATCGGAGGTTTTACCATGAATATAAATGTAGTATGCCCGCATTGTCTGAAAGTAAACAGAATACCCAAAAAGGACCATTACACCAAAGCCAACTGCGGAGCCTGTAAAAAATCGCTTCTGGACAGCAAGCCGGTTTCAGTCGATGCGAACAAGCTGGGGATATTTCTGGCCAATTCGGATATTCCTGTCGTGGTGGATTTCTGGGCACCCTGGTGCGGACCGTGCAGACAGATGGCACCGGCATTTGAAGAGGTGGCACTTTCGATGCCTCTGCAGGCACAGTTCCTTAAAGTCAACACGGAAGAACAACAGGCACTGGGTGCACAGTATGGAATACGCAGTATTCCGACCCTGATGGTATTTAAGAACGGTAAACAGGTAGACCAGGTCAGCGGTGCCCTGAGTGCCGGCAGGCTCGAAAGCTGGGTGAAACAGTTTGTCTAAGATCCTGCTGCTTGAAGACGATGCCAATCTCAATGAGACCGTAACAGAGTTCCTCGAAGAGGAAGGATACGAAGTTGTTTCCGTCTATGACGGACATGAAGCACAGGAGAAACTCTATGAAAGCAGATATGACCTTTTGCTGCTTGACATCAATGTCCCCGGTATGGATGGTCTGGCACTACTGAAAGAGAGCAGAGAAGAGGGGGTTGTCGCTCCGGCGATCTTTATCACGTCTATGAATTCTGTGGATGACCTTGAAAGAGGATTTGAGAGCGGCTGTGATGACTATGTCCGCAAGCCGTTTGCATTGAAAGAACTCAAAATACGTGTTGAAACACTGCTCAAGCGCAGTTTTTACCATGAGTCAAAAGAGATGATAAAGATAGATGACACTGTTTTTTACGACACGAAGAATGCAGAACTGGTCATTGACGGACAAAGTGTTTCTCTGGGCAACAAGGAATCGCGCCTGCTCAAACTTTTTGTCAAGAAGGAAGGAGAGGTTCTTTCTCATGAACGCATCTATACACATTTGTGGGATTATGATGAAGAGCCAAGCGATACGGCACTTCGTACCTATATAAAGAATCTTCGAAAGATCATCGGTAAGGAAAGAATTGTTAGTATCAAAAAACAGGGATACAAGTTCACTGCTAAGAAGTGAAAAAAAATCTCTTTTAAGATTTTTGGCACTCTATACGGCACTGGTGATCCTGCTTATTACACTGCTGTCACTCTTTTACTATCAGAGTCAGGAAAAGCTGATGTTCTCCAATCAGCGTGCCGAGCTTTCCAAGTATGCCTATATTCAGACCAAACGTCTTAAAGTGCTGCATTACTTTTTTCCCGAACGTACCACTTATCCGCGTGATCCCCGCTTCAAATCAGCTATTTACGATATTGAGCATAAAAAAATATTTTCTCTGCTTGAAGACGGAAATGTCCACTTCAATGAAGAGATCTATCTGAGTAACCACTATGTCCATTTTGTCAAACTGCTCGATACCTATTATCTTGGTACAAAATATCTTATTATCGAAGTGAAAGAAGATACTGCATGGCGGAGCGAAGCCCTGAAACGTATTGTCGGGTACGGTATGCTGGCTTTTATATTCTTTATGATGTTCGGTCTTGTTTTGGCAAGGCTTTTTCTCAAACCGATGCGTGATTCCATTATGCTGCTTGACCGGTTCATTAAAGATACGACGCATGAGCTCAACACACCGCTCTCGACCATTTTGACCAATATTGAAATGATGGATACCGAAGTCATGGCGGAGAAGAACAAAAAAAAGCTGAACCGCATCAATATTGCGGCTAAAACGGTTTCGCATCTCTACCGTGACTTGACGTACCTGACCCTTGAACAGGAGAAAAACTACAATGATGAAGAAATAGAACTGCAGGGGCTGATACGGAACCGTATCGAATATTTTGCCGCCATGGCCCAGACCAAGCATCTGCATTTTGATCTCGACCTTGACAATGTGATCATCCATGCAGACAAACAGAAAGTCACCCGGGTGATCGACAACCTTATCTCCAATGCGATCAAATACAATAAAAGAGGAGGCAAGATCGGTATCAGGCTGCGTATCGGGAAACTGGAAATATGGGATACGGGTGTAGGCATTAATGAAGAAAAGATACCGTTCATTTTTGACCGTTATATGCGTTTCAATCAGAGTGAAGGCGGTTTTGGGGTCGGCTTGAGCATTGTCAAAAAGATACTTGATGAGTATCATATAACGATAGAGGTGCATTCCAAAGTACAAGAAGGAACAAGAATGGTACTCACATGGTGAGAAGCGTAAGAAAACGTGAACTGCTTCACGTTTTTAGATTCGGAACCGAAACGGTCGGAACGAAGTGCAGCCGTGAAGGCAAAAGCGTAAGAAAACGTGAACTGCTTCACGTTTTTAGATTCGGAACCGAAACGGTCGGAACGAAGTGCAGCCGTGAAGGCAAATTATTAATCAAATCAGATTGGAGAAACCCAATGACACTTAAAATATTATTTTTTATTATGCTGTCTGTGAACATGCTGTCTGCACAGAATATCTATGAACGTAACTGTATTCCCTGTCATAAGGATCTGCCGACTTCTTTGCAGCAGATGTTCAAAGAATATCTGCTGGTTTACAGCGGAGAACAGAATGTCAAAGCAGGTATAAAACACTATTTGAAATATCCCAACAGGAGTATTTCGGTGATGTCGGCACTTTTCATCGATAACTTTGGGATCAAGAAAAAAAGTACACTGACACCCAAGGAGCTGGATGAAGCAGTCGATATCTATTGGGATAAATTTAAGGTTTTTAACAAGTTGAAGTAGATACAATATTTCTATATTATATAATTTTATATAAAACAAGGAGTACCAATGAGAAAACTGATAGGGATGGCAGCGGTTGCGCTGCTTGTATCAATGAGTGTGCCGACAGTATCGATGGCACGCGCCACTGCCAAGAAAGGCCAGAAGATCTTTAAAAAGAAATTTCGTAAGAAATGCGGTTTTTCCGGTGTGAGGTTTGCACGGACACATACCAGTGCAGAATGGGAAGATATTTATGACAGCGGAAAGTTTCAGGCCGAAGCAAAAAAGATCTGTCCAAGACTCAATGTCAAAAAGATCAAAAAATCCTGGTGGCCGTATGTCTATGAATTTTCACATAAATATGCAAGTGACGGTATCGTTCCGAAGTGTTAAATATGTAACTTCCTGAAGCAGTTCTATGAAAGCTGCTTCACATTTTTTCTTTTTCTTCACAATCTTTTCACAATTTCATGTTATTATCTTGCTGTCTTAAAATTTTACAAAAGGATGAACAATGACAAAAATGACAAAACTCGCAGTTGCTGCACTTCTTGGACTGGCTGTGGTTTCTACTACTGCTTCTGCCAATGTAAATAAAGGTAAAAAGATTTACATGAAGAAAATGAAAGCTGCATGCGGTTTCAACGGTGCAAAATTTGCTGCAAAACACACTCAGGGAGAGTGGGAAAAGATCAAAGGTGCCGGTAAATTCGCGGAAGAAGCTGCAAAAATCTGCCCGGGCCTTAAGTTGAAAAAGAAATATATCAATGATGTATATGATTTCGCACATGAGTATGGATCTGATTCAGGTAACGTACCAAGCTGTTAACTTATTATTCATATAAGTTTAAGTCAAAGAGTTATATTATATACACTTCATAAGTTGCTGGTAAGAAATTATCAGCGGCTTACAAACCAATATTAAAGGATTTACAATGAAAAAAATCGCAATCACAATGTTCTTCGCCGGTGCAACACTACTTATGGCAGACGGTGCTGCTGACTTCGCTAAATGTGCAGGATGTCACGGTGCAAACGGTGAAAAAGCCGCTCTCGGAAAATCTGCAATCATTGCAGGCCTTCCTGCAGCTAAACTTGAAGAAGATATCAAAGGATATAAAGCAGGTACACTGAACCAGCATGGTATGGGTGCACTTATGAAAGGTCAGGTGGCATCACTTGATGACGCAAAGATCAAAGAACTTGCAGAGTATATTTCTAAACTGAAGAAGTAATTCTGTTTTCAAAAGCCTTCGGGCTTTTGAAGCCCGCCTCCATCTCCTTTTTCCAGATATTCCAAGATTCCAATATTTAATTATTTTCCTGTACTGCATTTACCGGCTTGACACTTCATCGTACTGTTGGTTTCTTTTTTAAGTGCCTTTTTTGCTGTTGACGGTGCCGCATGGACATTTCCGTTAACGGTCAGCCTGCCTGTTTTCGGGTCACGTACACAGTTGTACAGTGCTTTGGTTGTTTTGGCCTTGAGGACACAGTCGCGCCGTTTGTCATCTTTTTTCATCTGATCAAGAATATTCACTTTTTTCTTGACAAGTACAGCAGAGCCGTCGACCATACTTGAACCGCATTTCCCCGCGCCGCATTTCATACCGCCTTCGGTGAGGGATTTTTCTTTTTCTTTGTCTGAACAGCCGGATAGTATCAGAGTGATAGTGAGCAGTGAGAGTGATAAGATTTTTGTATGGTTCATTGTATTTCCTTCTATTTTTCGCGTAGGGTGCTGTGTCCTCACAGCACCATTTCTATAATTTCGGTATTATCGGTGCCGTCGGGGGACAGCACCCTGCGCGGGTATTATTTTTTCTTTAATTTATGTTTTTCATACATTTCGTAAAAGATCGGTATGAGTAGTAAGCTTAGCACAGCAGAGCTTACAACTCCGCCTATCATCGGTGCGGCGATCCGCTGCATGACTTCAGAGCCCACACCATGTGTATACATAATGGGAAGCAAACCTGCGAGAATGGCGAACACTGTCATGAGTTTGGGTCTGACCCTCTGTACAGCACCTTCATAAATGGCATTGTTAAGATCTTTCTCGTCATAGGCTTCACCTCTTCTTGCTTTGACTTCATCGACACTCTCCTGGAGATAGACGATCATGACAATGGCCGTTTCTGCAGCCACACCGAGCAGCGCAAGGAAACCGACAATAATGGCGATACTCATATTGAAGTGCAGTATATCTACATAAAAGAAGCCTCCAAGCAAGGCAAAAGGAAGTGTAAAAAAGACGATCAGTGTCGGTACCATGGAGCCCAATGCAAAATAAATAAGCACAAAGATTACCAGCAGTACAGTCGGAACGATCCAGGTAATCTTCTTCATGGCAGATTCAAGATATTCGGACTGGCCGGCCCATTCGATGTAGTAGCCTGCCGGCAGTTTGATATTTTTCAAGGCTTTGATCGCTTCTTCTTTATAGGTAACGACACTCATACCGAGTTTCGGTGTGATGTAAATGAAGGTTACCGGTGTTGCCATTTCACTTTTAATGACAGAAGCACTCTGTCTGTATGTTACTTTGGCAAAAGTCGAAAGCGGAACGAAACCGAGGGGTGTTTTCACCTGGATGTTTCGTATCTCATCAAGGTTCCTACGCTCATCTTCCTCAAAACGAAGTGCGATAGGGTAACGCTCCAGGCCTTTGTACATGGTCGTTATTTTTTTCCCTCCGATCGCAGCGGATGTATAGTCAAGAATGACAGATTTGCTGATGTTATAGCGCTTGAGTGCTTCTGTATCAATATCGATATCAATAAAGAAACCGGCACTTGCCTGATCGGAAATAACGGATTGTGTACTTTTAAGGTTACGCAGTGTATTTTCGATTTGGTGTGCAACTTTCTGCAATCCTTTGGCATCTTTACCGTATAGTTTGATCCCCAGAGGGGTTCTGATACCTGAAAGCAGCATATCGATACGCCCTCTGATCGGGTAGGTCCAGGAATTGACCAGTCCAGGTACCTGAAGCGCTTTGTCCATCTCAGCCATCAGTTTTTCCGTTGTCATACCTTTGGGCCACTGGTCTTTGGGTTTGAACGTAATGATGGTTTCTATCATGCCGAGCGGTGCAGGGTCGGTTGCAGAATTTGCACGTCCCCCTTTTCCGAAGACTGTTGCAACTTCAGGAAAACTTTTGATGATCTTGTCGGTCTTCTGTGTCAGTGCCTTGCTTTGGTCTATGGAAATACCGTAGGGTGTCACAGGCATATACATGACCGTCTGCTCATCGAGCATAGGCATAAATTCCCAGTTGAGTTTCTGGTAAAGCGGTACGGCCAGCATAAGCAGTCCGGCAGCAATAGCGATGACCAGATATTTTAATTTGAGGCCGTATATCAGAATGGGATGATAGAGCCAGATAAAAAAGCGGTTCAGCGGGTTCTTTGATTCGGGAATGATCTTTCCTTTGACAAAATAGATCATCAGTACCGGTACCAGTGTGACAGCGAGCAGTGCACCTGCAGTCATTGCGAAGGTTTTGGTGAATGCCAGCGGCGTAAAGAGCAATCCTTCCTGACCTGAAAGTGCAAAGATGGGCAAAAATGAGACGACGACAAGCGCCAATGCAAAGAAAATGGGACGGCCGACTACCTGTGATGCCGACACGATAGTAGAGATACGTTCTTTGTCGGTCAGAGAACGTTCCCGTCTATGTTCCTCTTTGTGTATGGCTTTGTGGGCATTTTCTATCATGACAATGGAAGCATCGACCATGGCACCGATGGCAATGGCGATTCCCCCGAGAGACATGATGTTGGACCCGATCCCGAACAGCTTCATCAGCAGGAATGTCAGACCGATAGTGAGAGGTAGAACGATCAGCACAATAAGCGAGGATCGCAGGTGCATCAGGAAAAGCCCGATAATGATGACCACGATAATACTTTCTTCAATGAGGGTACCCTTGAGGGTATCGACTGCTTTGCCTATGAGTTCGGAACGGTCATAGGTAGTAACGACATCGACACCGTCTACCTTGAGTTCTTTCATTTTGGCTTTAATACGCTGAAGCGCACTGTAGACATCTTCGCCGTAGCGCAGCATCACGATGCCGCCTACCACTTCGCCTTCGCCGTTAAGATCTGCCATACCGCGCCGTGCAGCAGGTACTTTTTCGACACGCCCTATGTCTCCCAGTGTCAAGGGTACGCCGCCTTTGGTGGTAATGACAAGGTTTCGTATTTCATTGAGGTCTTTAATATAGCCTTTTGCCTGTACCATCCATTCATAACCGTTCTGTATCACGATACGTCCGCCGGTATCATTGTTGTTCTCTTTAAGGGTACGTGCCACGTCTTTGATAGAGAGGTTGTACTGGACCAGTGCATCATTGTTGACCGTGATCTGATAGGTGGGAATGAAACCGCCGACAGTCGCTACTTCAGAGACACCATCAACACCCATCAATGCGTACTTATAGTAGTAGTCCTGCAAAGTACGCAGTTCTTCGAGGGTCTTTGTTTTGGATGTCAAAGCATATTCATATGCCCAGCCGACACCTGAAGCATCAGGTCCCAGTGTGATTTCCATATCGTCAGGAAGCTGACTCTGGATGGAAGCGAGCTGCTCAAGCACACGTGATCTTGCCCAATAGAGGTCTGTACCCTCTTTGAAAATAATATAGATCAGCGCATTTTCATACGTGGAGAATCCCCGTACCGTATCGATGTTGGAAATGGCTAGAAACTGCGAGACCAGCGGGTAGGTTCCCTGATCTTCGATGATCTCGGGGCTTTGCCCTTTCCATGTAATTTGGACGATCACCTGCGGTGGTGAAAGATCGGGCAGGGCATCCAGCGGTGTATGTTTCATAGACCAGATAGAGCCCATGATAATGAAAAGGGTTGCCATAAGAACCAGAAAACGGTTTTTGACACTAAAGGCTATCAGTTTTTCTATCATTTTGTACAGCCTTTAGTTGAAATGTGGCCAGTCACATGAGCCTGCTGCTGAAGCAAGCCCAGTGCTAACGCAGTGTTTTGGACTTCGTTCAAAATACGTCCTGTCAATGATAAGGCTATCAGTTTTTCTATCATAATTGTTTCCTCGGTCCTGTTAATAAATACTGTTTATCTGGGCATCTGAATCCATCATAAAGAGGGCATTGTTGACAATGTTCTCTCCTTCGGATAAGCCTTTTTTTACGGTGAAATACTGATTGTCAAGCGGTACGAGTTCTATCTGGACCGGTTCATATTCTCCTTTAAAGGCTGTGGCAATGAAAGCATACCATTTGCCGTCTTTTCTCATGGCCGCAGTGCGGGGAATGACCAGCTGTGTTTTTGCCTGTCCGGAAGCATATACTTTGGCGTACATACCCGGTTTGAGTGCTTCCTTGGTATTGTTTATGAGAAGACGCAGGGTTGCAGTCGCCTCTTTCGTGTCCAGTTTGGGGTACAGCAATGCTTTTTTTGCCTTGAATTCGGCAGGTACGCCTTCTGCTCTGACGGTAAAATTTTGTAAGATATCGAGTGTTTTCAATTCATTCTGAAACAGCTTTGCTTCAAGCCATACCTTTTCAAGATTGACGATTTCAAACAGTGTTTCCTGTTTTTTGAAACTTGATCCCTGGTTGAGATTCTTTTTAAAGATCCAACCCGATATCGGTGCATAGATGGTTGTATATTCATCTGCTTTTCCTGTAGCAGTGATCCGCTCGATCTCTTTTGGGCTGACATTGAGCAGCCTCAGTTTCTCTTTGGCACCTCTGAGCATGCCCGGTACAGAACGCTGGGCATTGAATCGGATGGAGTTCAGGTAGTCCTGCTTGGCTTTGTAGACTTCCGGGGAGTAAACCTTTGCAAGGGCTTCCCCTTTTTTTACTTTTTTGTACCGTGTATCGGCATACAGTGTTTCCACGTATCCTTCATACCATGATACGACATCCACTCTGCGTGAATCTTCTACAACGATGTAGCCGTAGTTTATCTGTTCTTTTGCGGCTTTCATACGTTTGACCTTGACTGTTCGCACACTGAAAAGCTGCTCGATGACAAGTCTGTTGCGTTTTTCCTGTTCTTTTTTGGAATTTGGCTTTATGTCATTCTGCTTTTCTTTTTTCAGCATGGCAGCGTGTTCTTCCGGTGTCATGGCCGCTGAAGTGCTTTTAGCTTTTTCTTTTGGGGCTGCTTTGACTTTTTTAGGTATATTTTTCGTGCCGGTTTCTTTCCCCGAGGTACATTTTCCGGATTCGCATTTCATTTCTGCCTGTGCCGCGAGTGTGAAAAATGCAAGTAAAAGTATGAGCTTTCTGGTCATTTTGTTTCTCCAATGAGTGATTTTAATTTGGCTTTTATCCTGAGATATTCGGCTTTTGCTACAGTTCTTTCTTCTACAAGATCAAGTTTTTGTTCCAAAAGACTGGTATAGGTAAAGAGGTCTTCACCGCTTTCGATAGAGGCTTCATTGAGCTCGAACATATGCTGCAGTTTTGGCAGACTGTCATTCTGGATGATACCGTAGATGCTGTATGCTTCCTTCATTTTGGCATAGTTGATGCGTATTTCACTTTCCAGTGCATCACGATAGTCAAGCGAAGCACTCTGTGCTGCGAGTGCATCTTTACGCGCTGCTTCGGTCTCCAGTTTTTCTGAACCGTAGACAGGAAGAGAAAAGCCCACGGAGATGCTGGCATAGTCCGGATGCTCCTGACGATTGAAATATCCCACCTGTACAAAAGGATCCGGGTTGACTTCGAGAGCCTGCATCTCTCTGTTGGCATTGGCCACTCTGGTTTGCGAGACTGTTCTGTGGTATGCCGGGTTATTTCCCAAATGTGACAAATAGTAGCCCAGCGATCTTGGTTTATTGATCCTAAACCTGTCTGAAACTACGGTGTTTTTTTTCTGCACAAGGTAGGCAAGTTTTGCCTCCTGGCTTTTCAGTACAGCCTTGTATCGTTCTTTTCTGATATGCAGCCGTGATAGCATCAGTTCTGCTGCCATACTGTTGGAGTGGCTCATTTTGTCCGTTGCAGTGTAGGCATCGTAGAGGGAGATATTTTGTTTGGTAAGTTTTTCGTACTGCCTAACGATGCGAATACGCTCTTTGATCTCGAGGATGGTATACGAAGTGCTTCTGATTTCTTCGGCCAGCTTCACTTTGGCAATGTCATACGAATCCAGAATAACATTTTTCTGAGCCCTGGTGAAATGTTCTCTCGCATCGATCTTTCCAAACCAGGGGAAGCGCTGCCTGACATTGATGGCCTGATACTGCATCGGTTCGAGTGTACGGTCCGTAGGGTCATCAAACTGGATATCGTTGATGTTCAGTACCAGTTCCGGATTGGACCAGTTTCTGCTTTTTGTGATGCGGTCATCCATAGCGGAAAGACGATGCTGTATGGTTAGCAGAGAAGGGTGTTTCTTCAGTGAGTAGTCAATCAGTTGGTTAATACTTTGGGCTTGTAGCAAGCCTGCACTAACAAGGGTAAGGAGAAATACGCGCATTTTCTTGTCCTCTATTGTATAATTTATACAATATTACAGTATTTACGTGTAAGAAGTGTGCATAGCGGGAAGGTTCCGGAAAATATGGATAGAATGCAGTTACCGTTTGGGTGTCTGGCAGCCTTGCAGGTGATCAGGAGGAAAGATCACTGCATTATGGTAGTGTGAAGGCTGTACTCCTGTAGCAGAAGTAGAGCCTTTGAAAAACGATGGGTAAAAAGAATTATTTCTCTGTGCCGCTTCCTACTTTGGCACCTTTCTCCGCACCTTTGACCAGGCCTTTGGCTGTACCTTCGACAGCACCGGCAGCGGCACCGACCACACCGCCTACGACATCGCCGACCACCGGTGCGACTTCATGGCCTTTTTTGATGCCTTCTTCAATGCCTTTACCTGTACCCTTGACTGCACCTACCGCTGCACCGGCACCGGCACCGACTGTTCCACCGACCACGCCGCCGGTTGCTTCTGCCGTGCCTTTTGCAACTTTGCTTGCATCCTGCTTGACTTCTTTTGCTGTATCATTGGCCAAAAGTGTACCGGACAATGCAACGATTGCACTTATAGAGAGTAATGAACCTGTTATTATTTTTTTCATACGGTTATCCTTAATAAATAATTGATTTAACAAGGGTATTATAATCAGGAAAGATTAACAAAATAATAATAAGTTATGCCCTGAAAATACCGGCATACCGATATTGAACACAATGAGCGGTTTTCGTCAGCGTGTTTCAAGCCGGTTTGTCAGTACACCCTGTATGAATGCACCCAGGATGATGTAGAGACTCAGTACAAGGGTAAAGGCGAGGCCGAAATAACTTATCATAAGAGGAAGCCATGGCAGTTTGATGGACCTTGCATAGATAAATGCAACCACAAGTCCGTCAAGGGCGCCTTTAGCTCTCAGGTCCTGAAGCATGGGATACCAGATATATCCCGGTCCATGACTCAGTATGCCGCCGAGCAATGCGATGAACCATCCTTTGAGACCGCTCTCTTTGCCTAAATGTTTGGCGATATTTTTTTCATCTAAAAAGGTATTGAGCAGCGCCATAAGGAAAAAAACGATCAGCAGTATCGGTGCGATCATTTTTAAAATATGGAAACTTGCCTTCAGTGCCAAAAGTATTTTATCGGCATTGAAAAAATACAATACAGCATACAGGATTGCCACAACAGCCAGCATCATGTAGCCGCTTCTGTTTTTCATCTGTTTTTTTTTGCTCATGAGAAATATCCGTTAAGAAGTTCGAGCGTATAGGCTGTCGCCCAGGAAATGATCACGGCAAATACCAGGCTGAGCAGATTTCTTATGAGGGTAAATCTTGCCCCGAAGATTGAAAATTCCAAAGGAAGCTGAATGACCCCCAGTGTTACGAAAGAGAGTATGAAGGCAGTGACAGCGTAGGATGATATGCCGTCTTTGAGCAGTTCGCCCCCTATAATATAGCTTAAAAACGGTTGTCCGACCGAAATGCTGCCTGCGGCTGTTCCTATCAGCGTATCATGAATGACTTTCCCGTTAAAAAGAGTGTGAATCATTTCAGGTGTAATATACGTTTCAAAGAGGCCCACCAAACCGATGACAGCCAAAAGCATAGGTGCTATCATCCGTAAACTTTTTAAAGTAGCCAGCGTTGCATTCTTCAGTCTTTGTGTCGTCTTTTTCATGATAGTTCAATTGTAGAACATAAAATATTAATATCAGCTATATATTTTCAAATAGTCTATTCATTAGAACCAGAATCTGATCCCGGCGAGCAGAGAAGTTTCGTTTACCGGATTGTAGTCGCGGGTGCTGCCGAAAGTCTTTTCCCATGTTATCCCGATGTAGGGGGCAAATTCTCTGATGATCTCATAGCGAAGGCGCAAACCTGCCTCTATGGCAGAGAGTCCTGAACCTGTACGCATCTGCGGGTCGTCTTTGGTATAAAAGTCCGCTTCCAGAGATGGGGTCAGGATGAGCTGCTGGGTAAACAGCATTTCATACTCGGCATCCAGTCTCAGTCCCATATTGCCTTCATTGTTGAGGAGGAGAGCTGCACGTGTTTCAAAGAAGTAGGGGGCCAGACCGGCAATGGCGATCTCGCCCCAGGTTCTTGAAGTATCACTGTTCCTATCATAAGCGATACCTGCCTGAATATCCCAAAAGGGTGCGATGGCCCGGGAGTAGACAAGATCGTTCTGACTCCAGTCCAGACCGTCGGCAGTGGCAGATCCCTGAGAATAGACATAAAGTTTGTCCAGATCGTATCCGGCATAAAAACTGCCTTCCCATTCACGGCTGTTTTCGTCATTGTTGAGGATCTCGAATTTATCCATAAGCAGCATGGTACGCAGCGGATCGTCTGCGCCTGCTGCATAAAGTGTGTGCCCAAAAAGCAAAGCTGCCGTAAAACCCAATAGTAATTTTTTCATCTTCACTCCTTTAAACCACAACGACTTTTCTGAACATCCCTGCCATATGGTAAAGCAGGTGACAGTGATAGGCCCATGCCCCTTTGGCATCGACCGTAACACGATAGCTTATTTTTGATCCTGGCTGTACAAGAACAGTGTGTTTTCTTACCAGATGATTGTCATCGCCTGTCTCCAGGTCGCTCCACATTCCGTGCAGGTGCATGGGGTGGTTCATCATCGTGTCGTTGATGAATGTAATGCGCAATCGTTCTCCGTAGTGGAAAACAAGCGGTTTTGCATCGGCATATTTAATGCCGTTGATCGACCACATATACCGTTCCATATTGCCTGTAAGATGTAAAATGATCTCTCTGTCCGGTCTCTTCTCTCTGCGTGTTGAATAACGGTTTTTCATATCTGCATAGGTCAGAACCTTTCGGCCGTTGTGCCGCAATCCTACACCGGGATCTTCAAGTCTGTAGTGGGGGGCCATCGCTTTCATGGTACTTTGGGGACCGCTGGCCGAAGGAAGTTGGGTAATAGGATATTTCTCTTGCTCCATAGCTGACCATCTATACTTTTTCATAGGCATTTTCATCCCTTTTTGTTTACCTGATTTGGTCATATCCATGCCCATATCTACCATGGTAAGCGGCTGCGGCTTATCGGTTTTCGGCGGATGGACACGCAGGTCTGCGGAGGGTGTCAATGAACCAAGTGCATAGCCTGAACGCTCAATACTTTGGGCAAAAAGTGCATAAGCTTTGCTGCTTGTCGGCTGAACAATGACATCGTAGGTTTCTGCCACACCAATGCGGAATTCATCAACCCTGACGGGTTTGATATGATTGCCGTCGGCAGCAACTACAGTCATCTTGAGTCCAGGTATCCGTACGTCAAAAATACTCATTGCCGCACCGTTGATGAAACGCAGACGGATCTTTTCTCCTTTTTTGAACAGTGCAGTGAACTGTGTGGCCGGATTGTTCCCGTTCATCAGGTAGGTATAGGTATATCCCGTGACATCGGAGAGGTCTCTGTCGCTCATACGCATTTGATTCCACATTTTGCGTGCCTTAAATGCTTTGGCCAAGCCCTTTTGTTTTACTTCGGAGAAGAAGTCTCCTGCGGTTCTCTGGTTGAAATTGTAGTAGTCACTCATCTGCTTGAGTTTTCGGTAGATGGAAGTCGGCTTTTCATCACTCCAGTCCGAAAGCAGTACGACATAATCCCTGTCGTAACGAAAAGGTTCTTTTTTCTTCGGTTTTACGACGATGGCACCGTACATTCCTGTCTGTTCCTGGTAGCCCGAATGGCTGTGGTACCAGTAGGTACCGTGCTGATGTACTGTGAATCTGTAGGTAAAAGTCTCTCCCGGTGCAATGCCCTTATAGCTGATACCCGGAACACCATCCATCCCAAAGGGCAGAATAATACCGTGCCAGTGGATGGAAGAAGATTTTTTCAAATGGTTCGTTACATGCAGTGTAATCGTGTCGCCTTCCTGCCAGACAAGTGTCGGTCCCGGTATCTGTCCGTTGATGGCGGTAGCAACTGCTTTCTTTCCCGTGATATTGACCGTAGTATAATCGATATCGAGAAAGAATTCTTTACCGCTGAGCGTACGGCTTCTGTTTTGTGCCTTCCGGGGTGTTCCCGCCTCTAAATTTACGGCAGTGACCCCGAGAAGGGAGGCGGCAGCTGTCCCCTTTATAAATGTTCTTCGTTGCACCCCGATCCTCCTTTTATGTATTTTCTTTTAAATGTTTTGATTTCTCATCATACTCTTCTTTGCTGATACCTCCGCTGGCATAGCGTTTGTCCAAAATGTCCTGTGCGGAAGACCTCTGTGTTTTTCTGTTCTGGAAAAGATAATAGACGATCGCTATGAGAAGCAGCGGCAGCAGCCATCCCCATCCCATACCCATGCCCCATCCGTGTCCGAATCCATACATTATATATCCTTTGTAAAAAATATTTGTTTAGTCATCCCAGCTGTGCATGACTTGCTTTAGGTTGAGGAAAAGAATTGTCATAAAAGATTTGAATTCCGGATTTACATCAACGGTATTGACGATCTCCTCAAGTCCGATCGTTGCCAGTTTGGTCGCACCGCTTTCTTTATAGACGGAAATACGGCAGGGAAGATAGGCTGATATCTCTGCGATCTGTGTCAAAGCCTGTTGTGCACCCGACGGATTGCAAAGTTCAAAGACAGTGATCTCTTTCTCTATCGGGTATCCTTTGTCATGCAGTATTTTTTTGAATTCATAGGTTTGCAGCAGACCAAAACCAACTGCTTTTGCTTTTGCTTCGATTTCCGATTTGACTGTTTCAATATCTTTGGAAGTTTCTACTTTATAGATCATCTATCATCCTTTATTCTATGTGATAACCGAAGTGTATCCGGATAGTGTGCATATACTGTGCATATCTGCCGCAACTGCCGTTGAGTGTTTTTATGGATTTTTACAAACTTATGATATAATCACTTTATCCAAAATTAAAATGACAAGAGGAGAAGTATTATGACAAAAGAAAAAGTGATAGCGGTTTATGACAACCATGATGAAGCAGCGGAAGCAATGAAAGCCATGCTGGCAGCAGGTGTATTGAAAGAAGATATTTCTGTTGTGGGAAAAGGAGAAAGAGGCGAGCCCAAAGATGATTTTGAACTTGACAAAGAAAATACAGATATCCTAACCTGGGGAAAACAGGGTGCCTTGTGGGGAGGTATCTGGGGATTCCTCGCCGGTGCATTTTTCCTATGGGTTCCGGGTTTTGGTCCTCTTGTAGCGGCAGGGCCTGTTATTGCATCACTTGCAGGAGCACTTGGCGGTGCGGCGACCGTGGGGGGTATTGCTGCAATTATTGCCGGATTTATCGATATCGGTATTGATGAAAGCGAGGCAAAACGCTATGCCGATCTTATCAAGAATGGTAAAACTGTGATCATTGTACGTAATGCCATATCAGCGGAAAAAGCGAAAGATGTATTGGAAAACCTTGGAAAAGGCGAAGTCAAATTCTATCAAAAAGCGTAATTTCCCACAGTAGGCTTCCCCGCATATCGTGCGGGAAAAAGGGAAAGACAGAAAAAATACGTCTTATTTCCCTCCGCATTTTCCGGGAGCACATTTCATAGTGTGTTCTTTGGCAGGTGCATTTTTCATCATACCTCCGCCGCATTTTCCTGCAGCGCATTTCATTTTTTTCATCATAGGTGTTGCTTTGGCATTGTTGTATATCCATTCCGCGACGGTTTTTTTCTCTTCTGTACTCATTGATTTTCCGATCGCAGGCATCAAGCCAAATCCTTTTACAGCATTTTTCATACAAACGGTTTTTGAAGCATCAGGTGTTGTGATGTAGTCATTTACAAATTTGGCAAATGCTTCTTTGGTTTCATATTTCATTTTGATCATTGATGCAACTTTGGCCATAGGCGGTGCTTTAAGATCGTTCATAGCCTGTCTGAACTCAGGTGTTCCCGGTTTATACATAGCTCCAGGTGCCTGAAGCAGGTGACAGGCACTGCATTTTGCCTTGAAAATTTCTTCTCCGCTGTTGTTGGCGGAGAGTGCCAGTGTGGAGAGGAGCAAACCTGCTGTAACAAGTAGTGTTCTTTTCATTGTGTATCCTTATCATTTGGTTTTGTTTTCCTATAGTATAGCATCAATGTGAATTTAATGTGAATGAATGTTTCATCACACCACGGTAAACTGGCCCATCATACCGTTGTCTTCGTGTTCAAGGAAATGACAGTGGTACATGTACGGTATGGCGGCATCGGTGTAATCTGTCATTTTTACCCGGAAAGTGACATTCTCTCCGGCCGGAATATAGACAGTATCTTTGTATCCCTGTTCATTGGCAGCAATATTGGTGCGCCCGTTTCTCTTTACCAGTCTGAAATGTGTTGCGTGAATATGAAAATTATGGTCGATGTTCATGGTATTGGTTACCGTCCATTCTTCTGTTTGACCCAGGGAAACGGTTTCATTAATGACATTGATGTCCATGGATCTGCCGTTAATAGTAAAATTTCCCATTCTTCCTCCCAAAGAAAACGACCGTGTGTTTACGGCCGTTCCCAGTGTATCCAAAGCAGTCAGCTGGGCAGGCAGAACCGTGGAAGAAGCAGGATTCTTAGATACATTGATCTTTACAAAAGTTTTTCCGTAATTGAATTCATGAAGTGTCAGTGCTCTGTTCAGTTCTCCTGTAAAATCAACTACGATCTCTGCTCTTTCGGCAGGGGAGAGGACCAGCCTGTTCATACGTACAGGTGATTCAAGAAAAGCATTGTCCGTTGCGATCTGTCTAAAGGTCCTGCCGTCAGAAAAACCCAGTTCATAGACAGTAGAATTGGAACCGTTTAGAATGCGAAAACGTATTTCTTTGGCTTCTGCTTCAAAAGTCGGTTCGATGGCACCGTTGGCAATGAAGGTATCGCCTGTGTACCCGCGCATGATTTCCTGTCTGGACGGAGTGTAGACGATTTGGCCGTCGGCATTGAACTTTCTGTCCTGAAGTACGAGTGGAATATCATCTTCTCCATAGCGTTTGGGAAGATCAAGCCTGTCACTTTCACTGTCCTCTATGATGATCAGACCGGCAATGCCTTTGTACACCTGCTCGGCTGTTTTGTGGAGGGTATGCGGATGATACCAGTTTGTACATGCTTTCTGTTTTACTGTATATTCTGCCGACCAGCTGTATCCGGGCAGGAATTCCTGATGTGCCGTACCGTCCATTTTTGCGGGAAGATGCATACCGTGCCCGTGCATGCTGATTTTCTCATTGAGCATATTGGTATAGTTGATGGAAACTTTGTCGCCGTTTCTGAGCAAAAGAGTAGGACCGAGATAGCTGCTGTCCACGGCATAGGTTTGGGTGTCGGTACCTTCAAAAAATGTATGGGTACTCTCTATAATATTAAGGTCATAGTGCTGTGTACCGTTTCTGTCCGTCGGTTTTAAGAGTGTCGGAACAGGCAGTGTACCGGCAGCAGGGGTACCTCCTCCGCCAGGGTTTTCGCCACCGGGTGTTGTATCATTCATTGTACCTGTACTGCCTCCGCATCCGCTCAGGACATAAAGGGCTGTTACACTGCTGAGTGTTAAAAATGTTCTTCTTTCCATTGATGGTATTCCTTCATTTGAATTTATCAGGCAACTGTAGCTCTGATGGTATACTTCATTAAAACTGTATTCAAAAGAAATAGTATCGGTAGAGTGTGCATGGAGTGTGTATATGGATTGATAAACCAGAAGTTGTTCCCCGTCCCAAAAAGAGACTGGAAATGAATGCAGAACAGGAACAGGTGATTAGAAATCACCTTTGGCTGAACGGGCGGAAATGTCTTCCATGGCAGTTTGTACGGTTTGTGCCATTTTAAGCATTTCAGGCGGCAGCGTTCTTCCTCCGTGTATCATCAGTGTCAAATCCATGGTGTAGAGGAAACGGTCACCGTTGCCCATTTCGATAAGCATGATTCGGCAGGGCATGAAACCGCCATAGTAGTGGGAGAAATTGAGAAATTTCTTGGCAATGAACAAGCTGCAGAGTGAAAAGATACGTGCATGTTTGACTTCATTGGGCTTGGCATCTTTCTTGGTGAACATTTTGACATCTCCTGTAAGACGCATATTGTGGTTTTCCGTCAGCGCTTTGACCGACTCTGCCACTTCATCGTTGGTAACCTCTTTGTCTACTTTGTATTCGAGCACCATGGCTTCGGCAGCATTCCCTGTTTCAAGAACAGTGTTGAACATTTTCATATAGGCAGGCATGGCACCGGAGTCAAGTGTACTGACTTTGGAGATCATGCCTCCGAACATAACGAACATTGCTATGGCAGCAACAAGCGCGAGCGTACCGATAAACGCAAGTATGGTTTTGATCATTTGTTATCCTTCGTGTAAATTATTTTTGCATTATAACCAAATTATTGTGTAATTTATGTGAAAAGACTATTAACTTATATAAAAAAGCATTATGCACATAAGGTGCACGAAAAAGTTCTATAATGCCAAATAATGACTAAAGGATTAGAAATGAAAACATTATTGAAAGATCCCGTCTGCGGCATGGAAATATTGGAAGATACCGGGTTAGACACTCTGTTTGACGGCAACACATACTACTTCTGCTCACAGAAGTGTCAAGATACTTTCATGGAAGAACCGCAAAAATACAGTATGAAAAAGGATAAAACAGATGCATCCTGTATCTCCTGCAGGCCGCTGGATATCCCTGATCTGCATGAACATCACCCTGCCGGTGCAGATGCAGCAGAAACAGAGACAGGTTCAGACAGTAAAATCTATACCTGTCCGATGCATCCTGAAATTCGCCAAAAAGGTCCGGGGAGCTGTCCTATATGCGGTATGGCACTTGAGCCGGTCGTCACGAGCCTCAAAGAAGAGGAGAATGAAGAACTGGCTGATATGACGCGCAGATTCAAAATCAGCACCCTTCTGGCCATACCGGTCTTTCTGCTGGCAATGGTGGCGGATCTGGCACCGCAATGGCTGCCTTCCGGACTTTCTATGCGTGCAGTGCAGTGGATAGAATTCGCACTGGCGACACCGGTAGTACTCTGGGGAGGCTGGCCTTTCTTTGTGAGAGGTGTCAACTCTGTGAAAACCTGGAACCTCAATATGTTCACACTGATCGCCCTGGGGGTAGGAGCAGCATGGCTTTACAGTATGGTTGCACTGCTTTTTCCTCATATCTTTCCTCCGAAGATGCGTTTTGAAGGCGGACTGGTCCATGTTTATTTTGAAGCTTCGGCGGTCATTGTGGCACTGGTGCTTTTGGGACAGGTCTTGGAACTTCGCGCTCGTTCCCAGACCAATACCGCCATTCAGAAACTGCTTGGGCTGGCACCCAATACCGCACGTATCGTCAGGGAAGACGGCAGAGAAGAAGATATCGCGCTTGAAGCCGTGGCAGTTGGAGACATTTTGCGTATACGGCCCGGGGACAAGATCCCCGTGGACGGTGTAGTGACTGACGGGGAGAGCAATGTAGATGAATCGATGATCACTGGAGAACCTGTAGCCGTACCCAAAAAAGCAGGGGACAGTGTGATCGGTGCCACGGTCAATGCAACAGGTTCCATACTGATCGAAGCACAGAAGGTCGGAGCAGATACACTGCTGTCGCAGATCGTGACCATGGTGGCACAGGCACAGCGTTCACGTGCACCTATCCAAAAACTTGCAGATGTCGTTTCGAGCTATTTCGTACCTATTGTTGTGGCCATATCGGTATTTGCCTTTACAGGATGGTATTTCTGGGGGCCCGAACCCCGTCTGGCCTATGCGGTCGTCTCTGCTGTAGCAGTGCTTATTATCGCCTGTCCGTGTGCACTTGGTCTGGCCACACCTGTTTCCATCATGGTCGGTACAGGCAAGGGTGCCTCCATGGGAGTGCTCATTAAAAATGCCGAAGCACTGGAAATACTGGAAAAGGTCGATACACTTGTGGTGGATAAAACAGGTACCCTGACCGAGGGAAAACCGACACTCGTCACTCTGGAAGCCCAGGAAGGCATCGATGAAAACAGCATGCTTAAAGCCGCTGCCACCTTGGAGAAAGCAAGTGAGCATCCTCTTGCCGAAGCCATTGTGGAAGGTGCGGGAAACAGAGAGCTTGAGCTGGGTAAAAGCACAGAGTTTGATTCTGTGACGGGAGAAGGGGTAACAGGTGTGGTTGACGGCAGTAAAGTGGCGATCGGCAATGTCAAACTCTTTGAGAGACTGGGAATCGATGCCGAAGATCTTCCGGAACGCGCCGACCGTTACAGGCAAGAGGGACAGACAGTGATGCTTATCGCGGTAGACGGCAAGGCGGCAGGTCTTCTGGGAGTGATGGATCCCATAAAGGAAACAACGCATGACGCCATCAGGCAGCTGCATGAACAGGGCATAGAAGTGGTCATGCTGACGGGAGACAACGAAACGACAGCCAAAGCGGTTGCTTCCAAACTGAATATTGACAGAGTTCAGGCAGAAGTTTCTCCTGAAGAAAAATCAAAAGTCGTCCAGGTACTTCAGAAGGAAGGCAGACATGTAGCCATGGCAGGGGACGGCGTTAACGATGCTCCCGCACTGGCACAGGCACATGTGGGTATAGCCATGGGTACAGGTACCGATGTCGCGATGGAAAGTGCGGGTGTGACTCTGGTCAAAGGAGATCTTACCGGTATTATCAGAGCGATCAGGCTGAGCCGTTCTACGATGGGAAATATTCGCCAGAACCTCTTTTTTGCCTTTATCTACAATGCTTTGGGTGTACCTGTGGCGGCCGGAGTGCTTTACCCGTCCTTTGGCATTTTGCTCTCTCCTGTCATTGCTGCGGCAGCGATGAGCTTTTCTTCCGTTTCTGTCATTTCCAATTCTTTGAGACTGAAGAATGTGAAATTATAGGCGTGATTATAGTAAAATAAAAAACAGATACCTGCAATCAAGGAGAGAAGGGTGAAGATACTACTGATGGAAGATGATCCGGTCCTTGGAGACATTGTGACCGATTATCTGCAGCAATACTACACGACACACAGAGCATTCGATTCGGCAGAGGCCCAGGAGTTCATAGATGAAGAATCGTATGACCTTTTCATCTTTGATATCAATGTACCGGGTAAAAGCGGTATAGAACTGCTGGAAGAGCTGAGAAGTTTTAACGATACCACTCCGGCCATTATCATTACCGCCTATGAAGATACGGCACACCTTAAAGAGAGTTTCAATGTAGGGGCGCATGACTACATACGCAAACCGTTTGAACTTGAAGAGTTGAGACTGCGTATCGAAAAGAGCAAGGTGTTGTTCCGTATCGAACAGGATGCCCCTGTCACGCTGGATGGGAAACTGACCTACTACCCCAAAAAGCATATGGTCAGTGACGGTACAAATGAAATGACGCTGCGTCCCAAAGAGTGTGAAATACTGGAATATTTCATTGCGCATCCTCAAAGGCTGATCAGTACGGAAGAGCTGATACAGAATCTTTGGGAATTCGATGCGCTTCCGAGCGATGCGACACTGCGCTCCTACATTCGCAATCTGCGAGAAGTAATAGGCCCTGACAAAATTGTTACACAGAGGGGTATGGGATACCGTTATGAATGATCTGGAAAAGAAATCCTTTTATTCCTTTCTGGGACTTTATATCGTTTCCTCTTTTTTCCTGCTTTCCCTGACAGGTTTCTGGTACTACACGGCACAAAAACATGCGCTTGAAAAGGAAACATACTATAAACTGGAACATATTGCCGATAAAAAGTCAGGTGAGATCATCATGGCACATATGCATGGGACACCGCTGCAAGCTATGGCTGTTCCCAAAGAGATGATTTTAGCCCTGATCAATACACAGGGAAAAGTGACGGAGGGAAGACTTGTCGATCCGAATATGCATATCAGACCGGGATATTTTCTTGTAGACGGTTATAACGTATTGATCTCAGATGCACCGCGGGAACACCTCAATATCTCTTATGTTGCTGTACAATCCGATACACTCAAAGCACAGCTGCATAAGTTGAAAGATTCTGTATTGGCCGTACTGGGCATCGTTGCTTTTGCCATTGCCCTTATCGCCTGGGTACTCTCCAAGCTTTTTATGAAACCCGTTCACCAGCGTGTAAGACAGATAGAGCGTTTCATCAATGATGTGACCCATGAGCTCAATACGCCTATTACCTCATTGCATATGTCGACAGACCAGGCTTTGAAGCGCGGGGAGTGTACGGCCAAAACGCTTAATAACATTTCCATCAGTACCAAACAGCTTTATGATATTTACCGTTCCCTGACCTATTTGAATTTTTCAAGCAGGAAAGAGAGCACGGAAGTGGTTGACCTGAAAGAAATTTTGGAGAAAAGCATAGCATATTACAGCGGACTTGCAGAGATCAAACGTATCAGCTTCAAAACCGATCTGGAAGAGATGCTTTTCGCTATCCCTGAAGCCCAGGCTTCTCTTCTTTTTGGAAATCTCATCGGCAATGCCATCAAATACTCGTCTCCGAGATCCGAGATAGAAATCTCCCTGAAAGACAAGGTCTTTCATATCAGGGACCACGGTATAGGCATTGAGCCCGAACAGCAAAAAGAGATCTTTGAAAAATTCAGGAGAGGTACCTCCTATTCAGGCGGTTTCGGTATCGGGCTAAGTATTGTAAAAAGTATTTGCAGCCAATACAATATAGGCATAAAACTTGATTCTATACCTGCCGAGGGTACAGAATTCAGGCTGAAATTCTAAAATTACAATAAATTCTATAGATTTACTTGACTTTAAAAATTATTTTGGTTAAACTACGCTCATCATTATTGTCAAGCACTTCTAAAAACCCCAGAATCTGTACAATGGACAAGGGATACCCGGTTTGACCCCTTGGGGAAAAGTTGCAGCCTCCTTCTATTGTTAACTGACTTTGGAACCGGGTATCTTGTAGAGACCTGGGGTATTTAGAGGTGCCCAAGATATATTTCTTACACACTGTGTACTGCCAAGGAGAAAACATGTCACCATCATGCCCCATATCAACAAGAAGGGTTGATGCGAATATGTCCAGAATGATCTCTTCGCAGGTTGCACTTTTTACAGCATTGTTCCTTTTTACGCAGGCAGGACTGTTTCTTTTTATTATCATTTTCGATTTTACCGTAAGAGCGTTTCGAAGACCGGAACTGAGCCTCTTCTCCATGACGGGAAAGTTCATCCTTTCAATGTGGGGTGCAACACCGAGATTCTGCGATGAATCCCCCAAACGTTTTGCTCTTTACCTTGGTCTTGGAACCGCATTTTTTGCTTTGGTACTTTACAGTTTTGGTTTTGCAGCGGCCGCTGTAGCGGCAGCAGTTGTGTTACTTTTCTGTGCCTTGCTTGAAGCATTGTTCGATTTTTGTATAGGATGTAGGATATACTACGTCCTTCAAATCATAAAGGCAAAATTACAGTATGACAGGTATTTCAACTAAAACGATCTATGCGGTCGCGGCACTCCATGAACTCAGTCAGGTACAGGAGGATGCAGTCCTCAAGATCAAAGATATCGCTTCCCGGGCGGCTGTCCCCCAGAACTTTTTGGAACAGATACTTCTGGAACTCCGAAAAAAGAGCATTCTTATCAGTGTCAAGGGAGCTCACGGCGGGTACAAACTGGCTAAACCGCTTAAAGATATTACGCTGAAGGATATTGTGATGATCCTGGAGACGGATGCGCTTTCCGATGTCTGCCGGACCGACAATCCGACACTGAAACTCTTCTGGGAAGATATACGGGAAGGAGTGGCGAATGTATTTGACATTCCTCTTTCCGAACTCAAGAATTATCAGCAAAAAGCCAATCATACCTTGAATTACTCCATATAGGAACAGAGATGACAAAAGATTTCGATTATTTTAATACACTGCTTGTACAGGGTGTGGGTTCAAAAACCGGACCCATTGCACCGACCATAGTACCGTCTGCCGCATACGGATACGCAGATGCCGAAGAGGCAGAAGGAATCTTTGCGGGTGAAGTGAACAAGCCGCTTTATGCCAGAGTCGGAAATCCGACCAATGCCAAGCTTGAATCAGTCGTTGCCAGAATGGAAGGCGGATGGGGCGCTATAGCAACTGCATCGGGTATGGGCGCCATCTCCATGGTGACCACTGCTTTTTTAAAAGCCGGGGATGAAGTACTCTGTATCGGCGGTTTTTTTGGCGGAACCTATACCCTTGTCAATGAGACCATGAAGCGTTTCGGTGTCAGCAATACCTTCTGCGAGGTTGATGATTTTGACCATATCGGGTCCACACTCAAACGGGGGGTCAAAATGGTGATCATGGAGAGTGTAGGCAATCCGAGCCTCCGTCTGCCCGATATCAAAAGAATTGCAGCGCTCTGCAATACCTATGAAACACTTTTAATGGTGGACAATACTGCCACACCGCTCATCGTTCAGCCCCTGGCACTGGGTGCAGATATTGTAGTACACTCTTCTACCAAAAATATGAGCGGACATTCTGCCGCACTTGGCGGAGTTGCCGTTTTCAGACCGGTCAAAGAGAAGAATGACAAACTTTTCAATGAAAAATATGCTGATGTACACAAGATCGTCAACAAGATGGGTAAAAAGGCTTTTATTCCCATTTGCAAAAAAAGGGCGATCAGGGATATGGGCATGACAGCCAATGCTTTTGGCTCGTTCCTGACAATGCTTGGACTTGAAACACTCGCGCTCAGGGTAGAACGTGTCAATCGTTCCGTTGCGAAAGTTGCACAGATACTGGATGAAAACCTGCCAGAGGGCATTGAGGTCAACCATCCCTCGCTTCCCAAAAGCGAAGACCATGCGCGCTACCGCAGTGACTTTCCCGACGGCTGCGGACCGCTGCTGACCATTGACTGCGGCACGCCGGAACGTGCTTTTGCCTTCCTCAATGCATTGAACATGGCTACACTCACGGCCAACATCGGTGACAACCGCACTCTTGCGCTGCATATGCAAAGCACGATATACAGCGACTTCGATGCCCAAACCCGAAAGTTCCTCGGCGTCACTGAAGGGCTCATCCGCATCTCCATCGGTCTGGAAGACCCGGAAGCGATCGCCAAAGACTTCCTCCAGGCAGCCGCAAAAACCGCATAAATTGATGCGGGATTCCTCTTTTGTGCATTTGTCGGTACATTGGGCTATCATGTTTTCCTGGGCAGATGCTTTTATGTGCTAAAAAAGTATGGATTTCAATCCGTAAAAATACCCCTGCAGTTTTACAAGACTTTGGGTGCCGAAGCTTTCCAAAAATGCATCCAACTTGTCTTTTTCTTTCCAGACCGGTTTTTTGACTTTTGCCAGGGCTGCTATTTCAGTTTTGGCGGTATGCATGGTACCGATCTCGTCAATGAGGCCTGCTTTTTTTGCTCTTTTGGAAGAGAAAATATGCGCATCGGCATATGTTTTTGAACGGTTAATGTCCAGTCCTCTTGCTTTGGCAACATCGGAGACAAAGAGTTCATAGGTATCTTTGGTAAGCCGCTGAAGTTCTTCTCTCTCTTTGGGTGTCCATTTGCGTGTCGGGGTACCGGCTTCTTTGTAGGTACCTTCTTTGACCACCTGCATACTGATGCCGACTTTTTTCATGATCCCTGCAAGGTCAGGGCTTTCCATGATGACTCCGATAGAACCGATGACCGACCCGGGATTGGCAATGATCCTGTTGGCATAAATGGAAGCATAATAGCTTCCGCTGGCCATGATGCCGCTTGCATAGGCAATGACAGGTTTGTGTTTTTTGAGCTCTTTGATGGCATAGGCTATCTCTATGGATGGCGGTACGGAACCTCCGGGAGAATTGACATTGAAAAGGACACCTTTTATGTCAGGGTCCTTTTGTGCCTTCTCTATTTCTCTGACAACTTTGTCGGAACTTATGATCGGCCCTGAAAGCCTTATCTCCTGTAAATTGGCGGGTTTGAGTTCGGATTCTGATTTCGGCATGACAAGAATGAGTACGATAAGCAGAAACAGAAGCCCTTTGAAATGATCGCCGATCCATTTGATACCGTCACTGATGCGTTCAAACATATTGTTCTCCTTCTATGTAGACCGCATCCGCCTGTCTGGTATAGAGTATGCTCCACAGTGCGATCTCTTCCGGACGCTTGGGGAGTTCAGGCAGTGTAACGAGAGCAAAGTCTGCATTCTTTCCTACTTCAAGAGTGCCGCTGTTCAGGCCCAGGGCTTTAGCCGCATCTTCGGTAGCAGCTTTGATGAGCCTGAGTGAAAGCTCCTGGACAGGGGCCTGGTGGTGCAGCATGATTGCCGACCTGAACTCATCGAATATGTTGAGTGAATCGTTCGAACTCAGTCCGTCTGTGGCTACACTGTAGGGAAGTTCAAGTGCTCTCAGCTTCTCTATGGCAAGCCTGCCGCATCCAAGGTAGCGGTTGGAACGCGGACAGTGCGCCACGGTGTGTCCTTTTTGCGCAAGATATGCCAATTCTTCATCATTTGCCTGTACGCAGTGCACAAAGTGTGTCGGGTAAGTGTCGAAGGCATGCATGAATTCCCTGATGGTAGTGACCGGTGTGGACGTGTTGAAGAATTTTTCAAAAAAGGTTTTAAAGTCTCCTTCTGCCTTCTCGAGCCACTCGCGTTCGGCCTGAGATTCAAGAAAATGTGTCGTAAGGGGCATTTTGTTCTGTTTGGCAAGGCTGACGGCTTTCTGCAGAATGACCGGATGCACCGAGTAGGGCGAGTGGATGGCGACAGCAGGCGTAATGAGACTGTCTGCATCACAACTCTGCGAAGCTTTGATGCGTTCCAGAAAATCTCCGTAGAGCATATCGGCATACTGTGCATTGGAGCCGATGAGTTCATTAAAAAAGACTACCCGCTGCGGGCTTTCTTCGCAGACTTGAAGTTCCGTCCCGAAACTGGAAATGGCACCAAAAGCGGTAATGCCCGAACGCAGCATTTCCTGACATTCGTTCTGCATGATCTCATTGCTGCAGTCTTTCATCAGGTCGTCACGGTGTTCTATGACCGAATCGAGCCACGGCATGAAGGTACCGTACTTGAGCGAGGTTTTATTCGCCGAGAATTCAAGGTGTACATGGGTATTGATAAAACCGGGGAAGAGTACGGTGTAGGGTTTGGTCCGTATCAGCTTTGCATCGGGATATTTTTTCAAAAGTTTTTCCGGAAGATCGACCGCTTCAATGTGTGTGCCAAACGCAATAGCAAGGTTTTCAGCAAACTTTCCGTCTCTATAGATGTAGTCAGCAATGATGATTTTCATAAAATCTCTCCTGTTTGGGATATTTCATAGGTACCCTTTAACCCTATTTGGATAAAATAATACCCAAAATATATATTAAGAAGGTAGTTAAATGAAAATAGTTGTAATCCAGGGTCCAAACCTCAATATGCTCGGAATCAGAGAACAGAATATCTATGGTCCGATGAAACTCGAAGATATCCACAAGCAAATGAAGGGATTTGCAGAGCAGAACAAAGTTGATATTGAGTTTTTTCAGAGCAATCTTGAGGGTGAGATCGTAGACCGTATTCAGGAATGTATCGGAGATGCGGACGGGATCATCATCAATGCGGCAGCTTATACGCATACCTCCATCGCCATCCGTGATGCGATCGCTGCGGTACAGCTTCCGACACTGGAAGTACACCTTTCAAACATTCATCAGAGAGAAGAGTTCAGACATAAATCCCTGCTCGCTCCGGTATGTGCAGGTCAAATCATAGGTATGGGGCCGTTCGGTTACCATCTTGCGATGGTCGGTATGACGCAGATACTTTCCGAAGTGGCTGCGATGAGAGAACACCAGGCTAAAACACAGGCAGCGGCACAGCAACAGCAGCAGTAAAACCCTCAACTTCTGTGTTTCCTGCAGAAGACACTCTCTCGACCTGTACAGGGTTGAACGGTGCGAAATACCGCACCCCGCAGTCACCTTCCGATTTTTAAAAAAGGCTTTACATGAACTATATGCTCAAAAATGAAAATGCTGTTTACTATGAATGCGGATACAGCTGTGACAATGCACTCTACCTGCATTTGGGGAAAGAAGCATTTTTTATTACGGACAGCCGCTATACGGTTGATGCACGGGAACATGTCAGAAAGGCCAAAGTTGTTATAGACGGAGACCTGTACGGCAGAGCAGCTAAAATACTGAAAAAAGCCCGTGTTGGGAAAGTACGTTTTGATCCGAAAGAGTGGAGTGTGGCAGGATTTGAAAAAATCACGTCCGGAACGAAGACCGTTTTTGCAGCGGAGCCGGATCTTTCACATAAAAAACGGATCATCAAGAGTGACGAAGAACTGAAGATACTTTCCAAAGCAGCCAGGCTTGGTGCCAAAGCCTTTAACGCACTGGCAAAAGAGTTCAATGAGAAAGGTTTTGGCGAAAACGAGTTTACTTTGACGTACAGAGCCAAAACAGTTCTGGGCGGTTTTGGAAAGTATGATCTCAGTTTTGACCCCATTGTAGCCATTAATGCCAATGCTGCCAGACCGCACGCGACACCGACAAAGAAAAAATTAAAAAAAGGTGATCTGCTGCTGGTGGATGCCGGGCTGAAATACAAACGCTACTGTTCGGACAGAACACGTACGGTGCATGCCGAGAAAGATTTTCTCTTTGGTACCAAGCAGTCTTTTGGGAAAAAAAAGATCCAAAAAGCATATGATACTGTGCTCAAAGCCCATGACAGAGCTATTTCCAGGGCCCGTTCCGGCATGAAAGCCAAAGAAGTGGACGCCCTGACACGCGATTTCATCGACAAGGCAGGCTTTGGAGCATATTATGTGCATTCGACAGGTCACGGTGTAGGATTGGATATTCATGAAATGCCCTATATTTCCAGCCGTTCAGACACGATTATAGAGGATGGTATGGTTTATACGATAGAACCGGGTATCTACATTCCCGGAGAGTTCGGTATACGCATCGAAGATATGGTAGCCATGGTGGACGGAAAAGCACGGGTACTTTGATACTATAGGGGGCTGTCGTGTTCCCACGGTACCATTTTGCAACATCATGGGTGCTGTCGGGAGGCAGCACCCCAGGATAAACGAGGAAAATGAATGGTAAAAAGAAAACAATTGAACAAAGACCTGACATTGCTTTTTACCCCGCATTTTCCCTATAATACCAACAGAAATTCACGTATGCGCTATAAAGCGCTGCTTGGGATCGGCGGGAACATGGGTGATGTACTTCGGCGTTTTGAACATCTTTACTGGTATTTCAAAGCATCCGGTTTTGTTCATGTGCTTGAGACTTCTCCTCTATTGAAAAATCCGCCGTTCGGCTTTCTGGAACAGGCTGATTTCCTAAATGCACTGATCTGGGTAGAAACTGACCTGACGCCGAAGCAGCTGTTGCGCTATGTGCTTCGGGTAGAAAAAAAATTCGGAAGAAAACGTCTTTTCAAGGATGGACCGAGAACCCTGGATATCGACCTGATATTCTATGAAAATATAACAATGCAGAGCAGAGAACTGACACTTCCCCATCCTGCATGGATGCAGAGGGCTTCGGTGCTGATCCCTCTCTCGATGATGAAAACAAAGGTAAGATGATGATCAATGAAACATTTGTAGCCTCCAACCCCAAAAATGCCTATGAACAGGCGGTGGAAAAATACGGTACCGATATCAGGATCGTCTCTGCAAAACAGGTGAAGTACAGTGATGACGAACTGCGCTCGGAAGTGGTCATTGCCGTACCCAAAGAACTTTTTATGGAAAGATCTTTCGGTACACAGGTACCGAAAAGCGAATTGGAAAATGAAGAAGAGGCGCTTCTCGGTGAAATAGGCGAACTGAAAACACAGCTTGAAGCAATGCGGGACGGACTGCTGGAAAAAGGCAGATTCGGCGATGTGGCAGATGATGTCAAAAAACTTTTTATGAAAAAAGGTATTAGCGAACGCTGGCTCGATACTATTCTTATTCCGCTCATCGGTACACCGGTCATGGAAGATGCCCAGCTTCTTGTCTCCTACCTGCTTGAAGAGATCGATGAGACACTCAAGGTCAAAGAAGAAGAGCTGGACACATCGAAGATCATGATGCTTGTCGGGCCGACGGGGGTGGGGAAGACGACCACGATTGCCAAACTGGCGGCACGTTATGCCTACCTGCTTGAACGGCCCTATAAAGTGGCTCTCATCAACCTTGACAGTTACAAGGTCGGTGCCATCGAGCAGTTGGCACATTATGCAGACATCATGCAGATAGAACATTATTCCATTGCATCAGCGGATGCTTTCGGAAAAAAGATAGAAGAACTGGGTTCCCATGATATCATTCTGGTAGATACCGCCGGTATGTCCCCGTACGATACACAGAAGTTCGTCAAAACGATCGAATTTGTCAATACAAAGATACCCAAAAAGCTCGAAGTGGCACTGGTACTTGCGGCAACGGTGAAGTATGAAGATATGGAAGATATTTATGAGAACTTTTCTTTTCTAAACCTGGATTCAGTGATCATTTCCAAGTTTGACGAAACGAAACACTTCGGTACACTGATGAATTTTATGCTGCTGTATGAGCTGCCGATGAGTTATTTTTCGACAGGCCAGGAGGTACCTGACGATCTTCTTGCGGCCAGTAAAGAATATTTGCTTGAACAGTTTATAGGAGATGTGCATGATGGCTGAAAACCAGGCACTCCGGCTGGAAAAACTGATGCAGAAACATCAGTGTTATCCGGAATATGAATTGTGTCTGCCTTCTGTTTCTGTCAAAAAAGCCGCACTTAGGAAACTGAGAAAAGGGGACCTTCTGCTTCTGGGGATGAGCCGTATGGATATGCTGCTTGTTTCAAAAGAGCATGGCTCTGCCAAAGCCGTACTGTCTTCCTGTGATGAAGGGATGACCATTAGGGTCATGGAAGCCTGCAGAGATACGGCAGAAGAATTTGATAGTAAAAAATATAAAAACATAAAGATTTCCCTGGGAATACTGCAAAGCAGGGTACTTGAGGCAGGACACAAGATAGAGACGGCACAGATCGATATGGATAATATCCTGCTCTACGCAGAGGAAAAAAAGATCGCATCTGCCGCACTTGTCATGGTGGATGATGAAATCGCTGTACAGATAAAAGAGGTGGAAAAACAATGAAAAAAGGAAAAGTGCTTGTAGGAATGAGCGGCGGGGTTGATTCTACCGTAACATCGGTCCTGCTCCAAAAAGAAGGGTATGAGGTCGAAGGTGTCTATATGAAGCTGCACGACAAACCCGGATACCATGAAGAGAACTGGAAAAAAGTACAGAAAGTCGCCGACTACCTGGGGGTAAAGGTCCATTTCTACGACTTGAGCGAAGCCTTCAATGCGAATGTATATGAATATTTTGTAGAAAGTTACAAACAGGGACTTACGCCCAATCCCTGTGTCATGTGCAACCGTACCATAAAGTTCGGAAAGATGATTGATTTTGCAGACAGTATCGGTGCCGATTTTATCGCTACGGGACACTATATCCAGTGTGACGGCAGCTTTATTTACGCGGCAGACGACACCAACAAAGATCAGAGCTATTTTCTTTCAGAAGTGAAAAAAGAAGTTCTTCCGAGGCTCATTTTTCCTCTTGGTACCTGGGTGAAAGAGGATGTCAAAGCCTATGCCGCCGAGATTGAACCGCTCAAAGAATTTTCGACACAAAAAGAGAGTTCAGAGATCTGTTTCGTGGAAAATACCTATGATGAGGTGCTGGCAAAACATATGAATATTGATGTACCCGGAGAGACGGTCGATACCGAGGGTAATGTGGTCGGAACCCACAAAGGCTATATGCACTATACTATCGGCAAGCGCAGAGGCTTCTTCGTCAACGGTGCACATGATCCGCATTTTGTCGTAGAGATCAAACCCGAAGACAATCAGATCGTAGTCGGTACACGTGAAAAACTCGAAGAGAATGCTTTTGAAGTGAAAGAGATCAATCTTTTTGAAGCTTTGACAGAGTTCGATTGCGAAGTAAAAGTACGCTACCGTACAAGCGCTGTACCCTGTCATGTCAAGATAGAAGGAGAGAAGGCCACAGTCCGCCTGAAGGAACCGGTCTTCGGACTTGCCAAAGGGCAGGTCGCCGCATTTTATGACGGTAAAAGACTGTTGGGCGGCGGAGTGATCTGCTAAACCCGGAAGCAGCAGGAAAGTTACTGCCCATCCGCGTCAATAGCAGAGGGGAGAGTTGCTCCTAATCCCCCTGTTTGTCCCGTTTGCACTTTCTTTCATGCCACTCTTTCATTGCTGAACGTTTCCACATCCAGTTCAGCAGCAGGTAAATGAGGTAGGCGACAATGGTAGAGTAGAACGCGGTACCGACATAGAGCGGCACAACGATATGATCCCAGTTATCCTCAAACCATTGCATGGTAAGGTGAACATCATGTACGCCTTCATAGCCCAGAATGAAATTTCCTGTCACATATTCAAGATACCACAGCGGCGGATAGGTAAAAGGATTGCTCAGCCAGACAGTGGCCAGTCCAATGGGAACATTGAAACGCAGCAGGGGAGTGGTTATCATGACCCCTGCCATTTGCATCGGCATGGGAATGAAACCCCAGAAGAGGCCGACGAGTATACCTTTGGTGATCATTTTTCTGTTAATATTGAAATATTCTCTCGGTATTTTGTATTTATCCAAAATATGGTCGAATTTGTCTTTGTGTGTTGCTGCTTTTCTAAAAAACTGTCTTATCATCTCAATCTGTACTTATCTGTTTTATTTTATTTAATTAATGCGGTAATAGTGTAGTATCAAAGCGCTTTATATTCCCTTTGTGCGGAGATTTAATCCTGGCATCAGATCTTCTTGGGGCAGATTCAGCGGTTGGTAGAGGTTCCCTTTAGGCTATTTGGTGTAAAATACGTCTACCAAATTTTATATGAAGGTACATTATAATGAGCGGATATATGATATTTTCCGGAACTTCTAACCCTGAACTCTCGGAAGAGATAGCTACCTACCTTGAAATGCCTCTTTCCAAAGCCAGTATAAACCGTTTTTCCGACGGTGAGATCAATGTTCAGATCTCTGAGAGTGTACGCGGTAAAGATGTATTTATTGTCCAGCCGACTTCTGCGCCGGCCAATGCCAACTTGATGGAACTGCTTATCATGACCGATGCACTGAAACGTTCTTCCGCCAAGTCCATTACTGCGGTCGTACCGTATTATGGTTATGCACGGCAGGACAGAAAAGCGGCGCCGAGGGTACCTATTACAGCCAAACTGGTCGCAAACCTCATGGAAACAGCGGGTATAACACGTATGGTGACTGTCGATCTGCATGCTTCGCAGATACAGGGTTTCTTTGATATTCCTGTCGATAACCTGTATGGTGCGATTCTCTTTATGGATTATATCAAAGCGAAGAATTTCCCAAATCCTGTGATCGCTTCTCCTGATATCGGCGGTGTGGCAAGGGCCAGGTATTTTGCCAGCAAACTCGGGCTCGATATGGTCATTGTCGACAAACGCCGTGAAAAAGCCAATGTCTCCGAAGTGATGAACGTGATCGGCGATGTCAAGGGGAAAGATGTAATACTGATAGATGACATGGTAGATACAGCCGGTACCATGGTCAAAGGGGCCAAAGCACTGAAAGAGCTTGGAGCGGCATCCGTTATGGCCTGCTGTACACACCCGGTACTTTCCGGTCCTGCCTATGATCGTATTGAAGAGGGTGAGCTTGACGAGCTGGTTGTTGCCAATACCATTCCGATGACCAGAACGTGCAAGAAGATAAAGATGCTTTCCACGGCTTCCATGCTCGGTGAAGTAATCCGAAGGGTACATAACAATGAAAGTGTGAATTCTCTTTTCGAAACCAATTAGACGCTGTAGGGTGCTGTCTCCCTGCAACAGTACCACAACATCAAGCAGCGTGCTGTCAGAAGACAGCACCCTACGTAATCCCAACAAGTTGAGACAAGGAACAAAGTGACAAAAAAAGTACCACAGGAAAATATCCGAAACTTCTCCATCATTGCACATATTGACCACGGCAAGTCCACTCTGGCCGACCGTATTATTCAGGAATGCGGTGCAGTCAGTGACCGTCAAATGTCTTCACAGGTGATGGATACGATGGATATTGAAAAAGAGCGCGGTATCACGATCAAGGCACAGTCGGTCCGTCTTGATTATGTCAAGAACGGGGAGCACTATATCCTCAACCTCATAGACACTCCGGGCCATGTGGATTTCTCTTACGAAGTCAGCCGTTCCCTGGCTTCATCGGACGGTGCACTGCTCATTGTTGATGCGGCGCAGGGGGTAGAGGCACAGACGATTGCCAATGTCTATATTGCCATAGAAAACGATCTTGAACTGCTGCCTGTGGTCAACAAAATAGATTTGCCTGCAGCTGATCCGGACAGGGTATTGACAGAGCTTGAAGAAGCCATCGGTATCGATGCGACGGAACACAACCTTGTCTCTGCCAAAACAGGGGCCGGGGTCAAAGAACTTATTGATTCGATTGTGGAGCGTGTCCCCGCTCCCAAAGGTGATGCGGAAGCACCGCTTAAAGCACTTATCTATGACAGCTGGTTCGACAACTATCTCGGGGCGCTGGCACTGGTCCGTGTTTTTGACGGAAGCATCAGCAAAGGACAGATGGTAAAGGTGATGGGAACCAAGGACCAGCATCAGGTACTCAACCTGATGTATCCCAACCCTATTGCTCCGGTCAAGACAGATGAGATCCGTACCGGAGAGATCGGGATCGTTGTCATGGGTCTCAAGACGGTAGACTCCCTCCAGGTAGGCGATACCATTACAGATGCGAAGCATCCGACGGCGGAAGCCATCGGCGGCTTCGAACCGGCAAAACCTTTTGTATTTGCCGGTATCTACCCTATAGAGACAGATAAGTTCGAAGACTTGCGTGATGCACTCAACCGCCTCAGGCTCAACGATTCTTCTTTGAGTTTTGAACCGGAAAGTTCCATGGCACTGGGCTCCGGATTCAGAACCGGTTTTCTTGGTATGCTGCATATGGAAGTGGTCAAAGAGCGTCTGGAAAGAGAGTTCAATCTTGAACTCATCGCTACAGCACCGACAGTTGTTTACCGGGTCAAACAGACCAACGGTGAGGAAGTGGAGATACAGAACCCCAGCGAATTGCCTGAACCGCAGAAGATCGATACGATTTACGAACCGTATGTCAAAGCGACCATTCTGACACCGCAGGAGTATGTAGGCAACCTGATTAAACTGCTCAATGACCGGCGGGGTGTGCAGATCAAGATGGATTATCTGAATGAAACGCGCGTGCTTATGGAATATGATATTCCCATGAATGAGATCGTCATGGATTTTTATGACAAACTCAAATCCATTACCAAAGGGTATGCGAGTTTTGACTATGAACCTATCGGGTTCAGGCCTGGAAAACTGGTGAAACTCGATATCAGGGTAGCCGGAGAAGTGGTAGATTCGCTTTCGATCATCGTACCGGAAGAAAAAGCGCGTACAAGGGGGCTTGCTTTTGTGGCACAGCTCAAAGAGCTTATTCCCAGACAGCTTTTTGAAGTTGCGATCCAGGCGAGCATTGGCAATAATGTCATTGCCCGCTCCAATGTCAAGTCCATGGGAAAGAATGTGACGGCGAAATGTTACGGGGGAGACATCACCCGTAAGAGGAAACTGCTTGAAAAACAGAAAGCAGGTAAAAAAAGAATGAAATCCATCGGCAAGGTGGAAGTTCCCCAGGAGGCTTTTATGGCTGTATTAAAGTTGGATAGTTAAGTGGGTTGGGCGATACATATTCACCTGATCGCAGCGATCGCCTGGATAGGCGGTTCCATTTTCATGTTCGCACTCGGTGTGAGTATGCGGGACAAAGAGGCACAAAAAGCGGTTTATCCGCATATTGGGCCGATCTTCGGCTATTTTGAAGTTGTTGCACTGCTGTTCCTGCTTGCAACAGGTGTTTACATGATCACTGATTTCGGTTTGATAGAATTGCTTTTTACCGACTATCACTCTCCTGTAGTGGATGCGCTGCGTACCAAACTGTGGTTCGTACTGGTACTTCTGATCGTAACGGTCATACATTTTGTTATCGCACTCAGAACAAATAACAAAGAGCGGACACCTCTGCAGCATTTTATCTCAAGAAGCTCGTCCATGCTTATCTTTATTTTGAACCTGTTCATTCTGCATTATGCCATGATCATCAGAGATATTCTTTAGGGGTTCCCTTTATGTTTTTTTACTGCGGCGCAGGTGCCCGGACAGATAGATCCAGAGGAAGGAGCGGCCCATGGGAAATACACTGATCATGATCGGTCTTGGGCTGATATGTGCCGGTGTGGCATATAAATTCGGTCTGCTTGGATGGTTCGGACATCTCCCCGGAGACATAAACTACAAAGGTGAAAACAGTTTTGTATTCATTCCCATTACCTCCATGCTGCTTGTTTCAGTATTTCTTTCTGTGGTCTTTTGGATCATAGGTCGGTTTTAAAGTTGCCGATATGCGCTGTTGTTCCTGCGGCGGGCTGAGTCTTCGCGTCCTTTGTGATAGATGCCGTGAGACGCTTTTCTCCCCTACTGTCCATACCCGTACCGTCGGTACACTCGATATTATTTCTTTTTACCGTTACAGTACTTTGGAACCGCTGCTTCTAAGCAAACATAAACCGGAAGGATGGCGCATTTACAGGGAGCTTGGAAAAATGCTCTTTCGTCCCTTTATGAAAGAGTTCATCGAGCATGACGACGGCACTGTCTATATCGTAGGTGTAGATGAAAATGTAAAAAGCGGGTATTCCCATGTAGCACAGCTTACCCATGCGATGAAGATGAAACATGCCATTGTACAGCCTGCATCTTTACGGGCAGGGAACCACGTGAACTATTCCGGTAAGCCGCTTCAATACAGGCTTGAGCATCCCCGTGATTTTGTCTATAGCGGGAAAAAGGATGTCAATGTGATACTCGTTGATGATATTG
>NZ_WGDD01000047.1 GCF_015493435.1 Sulfurovum sp. | reverse complement strand
TCTGTGGGAATGTAGGTCGCTGCCACTTTGAGTTTATAACCTCCAATCCTTTTACTCTTAGTCATTTTTCTTTTTATCAGGCTATTTTTCTGCGCTTTATTTTTCATTATGTGCAAATCTCGAGGTGCTTACATCTTAGCGGCATATTGGGTGGGACTTTGATATATCTTTACAATGCTTTTATAAAGACGGCTATATTTGTATGATTATGATTTATTTGTGTAAATGCTTACAGCGCTATACTGTCTCCAGTTTTTATCTCCCCCGTTTGGATAACTTTTGCGAAGATACCACGATCATGTTTGAGAAGTTTAGGAAGTTTACTGTCTATACAGCTCAAATGTTTGCAAAGGGTACAGGGTTGGCTGATTTCCAATATTGCACTGCCAATCTGCAATCGTGTACCTGGAGAAAGTTTATAAGGGTTGTAATCAATGAGAAGGTTCTCTCCAAGTGCATGGTCAGGTATTTGTATGCTATGGTTTTTTGCAAGGAGATAGCTGTCTATAGAAGTAAGTAAAATCGAACGTTCTGGATCTTTATTATAGTGTTTGTCTCCTACAATACCTTTCGTATCTACAAATATTGTATGTTTCTCCATAGGAGATCGTGTTTCAGTGGTTGAAATGGTGAGAGATAAGACTTCGCCTACGTGTTTCATAGATAAGATTCCTCATTGATTAATACTATACATTTTAGCATAAAAGAATTAGATGTTTGTTAACACTACATCAGAGATATGGGTAACACTTGAGTAATTATTTTATACTATACTGTTGCGGTTTTTGATGTATTGTGTATATCTATTATTTTGATTAAAATCACATATTTTTTTGATTAAATATTGTGCAAGATAATAATTTGTATATATTTTGCGAATATTGAAGCAATTGTTCAAATATTGATCTGAGTGCTTGACATTTTAATTTATTTTCTAATACAATCAAAAGCAATAGTGACTCTGCTATATTTTAAAAAGAGTATTATTAACTAAAAATAAGGAGGAATGATGAATAAGATAACCAAAGCTTCTTCAGAGGTCAATGTTACATCTGAAACGGCCATTGAGCCGAGCAGAAGAGACTTCTTTAGAAAAACAGCAGCTTATTCGGTAAGTGCATTGGCAGCAGCGAGTGTTATGGCACCAGTAAAGGTAGATGCAGAAGAGCACAAAGGCAAGAAAGGTGATCCTGCAATTCTCGAAGAGAAAAAATGGGGTACAACATTCGGCTATCCTGTAACCCACAATCTGTATGGACAACCATCGCCATATGAGCATAATGTGACACGAAGATATACGAAACTTCTTTCTTCCGGTAACTATTATGCTTCGATCGCGATGTGTCCTATCCAGGATTCAATGGGTATTATTACACCTAATGGTCTATTCTTCAACCGGGATCATGGCGGTGTTGCCGAGATTGATCCCAATGAGCATCGTCTGATGATACACGGATTGGTCGAGAAACCTCTTGTGCTTACTATGGATGAACTGAAGCGTTATCCTAACGTAAGCAGAATCCACTTTATTGAATGTCCTGCAAACGGCGGTCCGGAGTGGAGAGGTCCTCAGTTCCCATCTATTCAATTTGCAAAAGGGATGATGTCATGTGCACAATGGACAGGTGTATATATTAAAGATATCCTTAAGGACCTTGGTCTGAAAAAAGAGGCACTTTGGATGCTGGCAGAGGGAGTTGACAACTCTCATATGGGAAGAACTGTACCCATCGACAAAGTACTTGATGATGCAATGATCGTCTGGGGACAGAACGGAGAAGCACTTAGACCGGAGCAGGGATATCCGATCAGACTGCTTGTCCCAGGCTGGGAAGGTAACCTTTGTGTCAAATGGCTTGGACGTCTTGAATTTGCTTCAGAACCATTCTATGCAAAAGAAGAAACGGCAAAATATACGGCATTGAAAAAATCCGGTAAAGCTATCCAGCATTTTTATGCAAATGAGGTAAATTCCGTGATTACGAGTCCATGCCCAGACAAGCCATGGACAGATCTTAAAAAAGGCGACATGGTTGAAATAGAAGGTCTTGCCTGGTCTGGAATGGGTACGATTGAAGGTGTTGATATTTCGTTTGACGGCGGTAAGAACTGGGTTGAAACAAGCCTTAAAGGTCTTGTATTGCCTAAAGCATGGACTCGTTTCAGCTTTATGTACAAATATGAAGGCAAGCCGCTACTTCTTTCCAGTCGTGCAAGAGATGATGCAGGGCATGTTCAGCCGACGGTTAAACATGAAAGAGAGGTTATGGGTGTCGAATCTGTTTATCACAGAAACGGTATCTTCACTTGGGAAGTAACAGCGAAAGGGGAGGTGAACAATGTTCAAGTCTTATCATAAATTATTTTTATCAGCGGCAGTTGTAGCCGCAGTTGCAACATCAGCGATAGCAGGAGACACAGGCGGATCACGTACTTATGCAAATGGTAAAAAAGTTATTGACGGAGGAGATACGTACCCTGTCAAAAATGGGAAAACATCGTCTTATTTTATTAATGAAAAAGCACATAAGACAAAATTTTCCAAAGGAAGAGTTCCGACTGCAGATGAAATAGCAGCATGGAATATAGATGTGATGCCTGACGGTACAGGGCTGCCAGAAGGACACGGTACTGTAGAAGAGGGTGATTCACTTTATGAAGATAAGTGTGCTGCATGTCACTTTGACTTCGGTACTGGCGGTTCAGGCTATCCTGCTCTTCAGAAAGGGAATGCTTATGAAGGTCAGAAATCTTTGACAAACCAGAGAGTTGACGGGAACGATGATGGACCGATCAGAGTATTTGGTACCTACTGGCCTCGGGCAAGTACTTTGTGGTGGTACATCAAGACAGGTATGCCTCATCCTGCACCAATGTCGTTGACCACGAATGAAGTCTATGCACTTGTTGCGTACATTATTTCTATCAATGAACTGAAAATTGATGGTGAAGAGCTTGATGATGATTATGACCTTAACCGTGAAAAATTCCTGAAGCTTGTCATGCCGAATAAAGATGGTTTTGTACCTAAAATCGATGGTCCCAAAGGTGTTGAAAATGCAAGAAAATATTTCAATGACTTTAAGAACTACGGCAATGGTACGAGATGTATGAAGAACTGTTTTGACGGGAAGCCGGTACTTGCGAGAATCAGCGGATCTGGTATTAGTGATTATCAGCCTCCTATTTCGGAGAAAAAAGATCTTCCTGCAAAAAAAGCAGGGTCTGAAGTTCCAGGTAAAAAAACCTATGAAGCGTCATGTGCAGTCTGTCATGGTACTGATGCGATGGGTGCACCGGAAGTAGGCAACAAGAAAGCATGGGCAGCAGTACTCAAAAAAGGTATTGACAAAGTGTACAACAATGCGATACACGGTATTAACGGTATGCCTCCAAAAGGCGGTACATCGCTTCCGGATGACAAGATCAAAGAAGTCATAAACTATATGGTCGGTGCAAGTAAGTAAGCTTCACATTTACTTCACAATAAATTTGTAATATAATGGCAAAAGGCGTAAAAACCTTTTGCTTCATAGTAAATCTATATTAAGGAAACAGCATGAACAGAAGAAAATTTTTAGGATTGGGTATATTGGCAATGGCTGCAATACCTGCGACATTGAGTGCGATCGCTTCGATCGACTTTAGAGCTACGAAGCCTGATGCATGGAAGGCAAAGACAGTAGACGCTGCAGTTAAAGCACTTTTCGGGGATATTAAACCGGAAGACAAAGGCATTAAGGTAAAAGCACCGAAAGTTGCTAGTAATGGGGGTGCAGTACCTGTATCTATCAAATCAGATCTTCCTCTGAAAACTGTAGCGGTATTCCAGAATATGGATCCGGAGAGTGCAGTTGCGGTATTTAATGTCCCAGAAGATGGTATCGTGGATTATTTCCTGAAAATCAAATTGAAAGCAACAGATGCAAATGGCGGTAACGGCGTGGTTACTGTTATTGGTGAAGGCAAAGACGGCAAGTTCTATAAAGGTACAATGTCACTTCAGGTTGCAAAAGGCGGATGTGAAGGTTAATCTTCGCATTAATGCAAAAATATAACAGAAAGATAAAGGAATAATAATGGCTCATAATATGAAAATCAAAGCGAAACTCAAAGGTGATGTTGTAAATGTTAAAGTGTTGGCAAAACACGATATGCTTACATATGATCAGGCAAAGAAAAAAGGAAAAGAAGCGAATTTTATCACGCACATTACGGCTAAAGTGGGAGACAAGATTGTTTATGATGTTTCCACAAGTCAGTTCTGGTCAAAGAATCCGCAATTCAAATTTAAGTTCAAGGGTGGTAAAAAAGGTGAAAAACTTGATATCACCTGGAGAGATCTCTCCGGTAAAACTGTAACAGAAAGCAAGAAGATCAAATAAGTCCTCATACAGGTTTCTGCTACCGGATTTGATTCCGGTAGATGGGATGATTTAAGTTCTTTGCGGAGTATTTAAACTATCTTAGTCGTATCAAACCAATATTCAACAATTCTTGTAAGTGTAGCGGCTTTTCTTCTTTTGAAATGATCTTCCATATCAAATGAATCTTTACCATAGCCTTCTTTGTATTCCTTGATGAAGCCAGCATAGATTTTTTCATTTATTGCGGTTATTTCATATAGTACTTTGTCGTAGTGTTTTCCCCTGTCCTCTATGTGTTCCCGTGATGTCTCATTTAGGTTGATACTGCCGTAGCGTTCTTCTTCGGGAAGCATCATATTCATTTCAAGAAAAGTACGCATAGAAGCAAGCATATGTTCAAGCTGTACGGGAGATGTGTTGTCATAGCCGTTTATGATGGTTGCTTCAGTCTGTTTGTATCCCCAGGCACCACTGACGGGAAGCTTGGCATCAAATGCTGAGAGAATGACTTCCGCAATAGGGTTTTCGTCTGCAATTTGTTTGAACACTTATGATCCTTCTATAAACCCGCTTCCTGGATCGCTTCTGTCTGGGCATGTGCGATCAGGGGATCAATGACGAGTTTCAAGTTTCCATTGTTCATAACGTCATCAAGTGCATAAAGTGTCAGTCCGATACGGTGATCGGTCAGTCTGTTTTGAGGGTAGTTGTAGGTACGTATTTTCTCTGAACGGTCCCCTGAACCTACCTGAAGTTTCCTCTGGCCTGCTGTTTCATCCAATTGTTTTTGAAGTTCTGCTTCATACACTCTTGCTTTGAGTACTTTCATAGCCTTGTCGCGGTTTTTGTGTTGAGATTTTTCATCCTGGATGGAAACGACAATGCCTGTCGGGAGGTGTGTAAGTCTTACGGCGGAATCTGTTGTATTGACACACTGTCCTCCGCATCCACTGGCACGGAAAACATCCATTCTGATCTCATTGGGTTTCATATCTACTTCCACATCATCGACCTCAGGAATAACGGCTACAGTAATGGCCGAGGTATGTACCCGTCCTTGTGTCTCCGTATCGGGTACTCTCTGGACCCGGTGTGTGCCTGCTTCATATTTTAGCTGGGAATAGACTCCTTCGCCTTTGATCTGTGCAATCAGTTCTTTGTAACCACCTGCTGTTCCGTCATTGGTACTGACGATTTCTACTTTCCATCCCACCTGTTCTGCATACCGGGAGTACATTTTAAAGACATCAGCAACAAAAAGTGCACTTTCATCGCCGCCTGCACCTGCCCGAAGCTCAAGAAAGATATTTTTATCATCATTTTTGTCCCGGGGAATCATCAGGATTTTGATCTCTTCTTCAAGTTTGGGCAGCATAGGTTCAAGTTCTGACAGTTCTTCTTTGGCAAGGTCTCCGAGTTCGGCATCACCGAGAAGTTCTTTGTTCTCCAGGATGGCATCAGAAGTTTCTATATAAAGGCGGGCTTTTTCTACAAGTTTTCCCAGGCCTGACTGTTCCTTGCTCAGTTCAGTCATGCGGCTGATATCACTGGCAATATCAGGTGAACTCAAAAGTTTGCTTATTTCATCGTATCTGTCTATAAATGGTTGAAGTTTTTCTTTGAACATGGCAGTTCTTTATGTTGGATTGTAAGGAGTTTATAAGATGCGGCAAAGCCGCATAGGCATAGTTGTCGTAAGCCTGTTAGCAGGAAACTGACTAAGCAGCTTCTATTTTGTTTACCATTTTATGCAGACGGCTTACTTTTCTTGCAGCAGTTGTTTTTTTAATAAAACCTTTGCTTACAAGTGAGTGTATCTGCTTGTTGGCTACCTTGAAAGCCTCTTGTGCCGCAGTCATGTCAGCAGCATCCACTGCTTCATGGACAGCTTTAGTGATATTTTTGATTCTTGTTCTGTAATATCTGTTTCTTTCAGTTCTTTTAGCCGTTTGCAAAATTCTTTTTTTTGCTGATTTGTGATGTGCCATCAAATGTTCCTTTTATAAATGTAATACCCTCTACTGCAGGTGACTACAGAATGCTTTTGGGTGAAATTAGTGCGCGAATAATATCGAAAATAAGATTAAAGTTTTATTAAAGATACGGATTTCAGGGGATAAAACCTGCCAGGATGGTGTTAGATTAATCTATTTCATGTAAAATTAGTCTTTTAAAGAGAACTTTTATGAAGGACAAGATTTGAGACTTTTCGGAACAGACGGTGTCAGAGGGGAAGCAGGCAAGAAAGTCAGTGCATTCAATACAATGCGTTTGGCCATGGCAACGGGTATTTACTTTAAACAGTTTGCCAAAACCAATAGAATACTGGTAGGAAAAGATACCCGACGAAGCGGATATATGATAGAAAATGCACTGGTATCCGGCTTGACCGCTGTTGGTTTTGATGTGATCCAAATAGGACCTATGCCGACACCTGCGATTGCTTTTTTGACAGAAAATATGCGTTGTGATGCGGGGATCATGATCTCGGCAAGCCATAATCCCTATTATGACAACGGGATCAAGTTTTTTGACAGTGAGGGAAATAAACTCAATCGGACAGAAGAAGAAAGAATCGAAACGATCTATGCAGATGAAGAAGTACTGGAAGAGGCACAGGCTGTAGGAAAAGCGATCGGAAAATCAAAGAGGATCGATGACGTGATTGGTCGCTATATTGTACATATAAAAAACTCTTTTCCCAAACCTTTGACGCTTGCGGGAAAACGCGTAGTGATTGACTGTGCCAATGGTGCGGGCTATATTGTCGGGCCCACGATTCTACAGGAACTTGGTGCGGAAGTGTTTGTGATTGGGGACAAGCCGGACGGGTTTAACATTAATGAAGGGTGCGGTGCCATGCATCCGGAAAGTCTTGCAAAAGTGGTATTGGACAAACGGGCAGATATCGGTATTGCGCTTGACGGCGATGCAGACAGGCTGGTGATAGTGGATGAAAAGGGAGAAACGGTTGACGGTGACAAACTCATGGCGGTACTTGCGGTCCATTTGAAACACCAGGGGACACTTAAAGGCGACGGAATAGTAGCGACAGTAATGAGCAACCAGGGGCTTGAAGAGTATTTGGCAAAGGAGCAGATTGCCCTGTACCGTTCGGCAGTGGGAGACAAACATGTTGTGGAGGTAATGCAACAAAAAGGGATCAATTTTGGAGGAGAGCAAAGCGGGCATATTATCTTTTCTGATTATGCCAAGACGGGTGACGGTATTTCCAGCGCGCTTCAGGCGCTGGCATATCTTGTTACTACACAAAAACGGGCCAGTGAAGCATTTGATCCGTATGAATCCTATCCGCAAATATTGGTTAATCTGCCGGTAGAACACAAGAAGCCGTTTGATGAGATAGAAGGACTTGATAGCTTCATGTCCCGTGTGGAAGATGCGGGTATGCGTCACCTTTTCCGATATTCCGGTACAGAGAACAAGATTCGGCTTTTGCTTGAAGGGAAAGAAAAAAAAGCACTTGAAGCGATGATGGAAGAGTGTGAAGCATTCTTTAAGAAAGCTTTGAATTGATGCGTCCGTTTTATGCCTTTCTTTTTGTTGCAGCGGGTACATTTATAATAGACCAAAGTATCAAAGTCCTTTTCCTTGATGGGTATTCCTATGCGGGAAACTGTATAGACCTTGTGCTGCACTTCAATAAAGGAGTGGCATTTTCAATGTTCTCCTTTCTCGGCCCATACCTGAAATGGCTACAGGCTGCATTGATCGGAGGGATACTCTATTATGTACTTTCACGGGGCTATATCAGAAGATATGCTTTGCCCATTGGTCTGCTGGTCGGCGGAGCCTTGGGAAACCTGTATGATCGTTTCGCACATGCAGGTGTCGTTGATTATATTGCATGGCACTGCGGGTTTCATTTTGCTGTTTTCAATTATGCGGATGTGGTCATTGATCTTGCTGTGGCATGGATTGTTGTGATGGTGTATTTTTCCCCTCGGAAGGAAAGCCGATAGTGCGGTCTTTATTTTTTTTGTTGTTGTTTTTGAAGATTTCCTGTGCAGGGAGTTTCCCTGCCGATATTATACCCCAGGGGCTGGACAGTAAAAGCCTGGGGATTGAGATACTTGATCAAAAACAGCTTTCTTTCAGCAGGATAGATGATATCAAGTTTTCTGAAATTTCGGATCTTGCTTATGAGGGGAAAACACATTCTCTTTTTATGGTAAGTGATGAAGGAAAGCTGTTTGAATTTAATGCAGTGTTTACGGACAAGATCGTTCATTTAGATCCTCTAAAAGCAGGAAGGCTGCTTAAGAAGCAGGGTAAAAAATTTAAGAAGTGGCGCAGGGACAGCGAAGGAATGACACTGGACGGTAAAGGGCGTCTACTGATTTCATTTGAAGAAAAACCCCGTATCGGCTGGTTTCATAAAAATTCTGACTACTATGGCCGCCTGATAAAGAAATACCGGCTGCCGAAGAAATTACGAAATGTTAAAAATTTCCGCAGCAAGAACAAGGGGCTTGAAGCATTGGCCTGGCATCCCCAGTACGGGATACTGACGGCTGCAGAGTTTCCACTCAAAAAAGATAACAAAAAACGTCAAACGATCTATGCTCTTCAGGGAAAAGAATGGCATTTCCTTGCAGAGCCTGAAGGCAAGAGTGCTGTTTCGGCGATAGAAGTAATGGATGACGGTAATATATTGGTAATTGAGCGCTCTTTTACAGGGTATATGAACCCTTTTGTTGTGACTCTGAAAAAAGTGTATCTTGATGAATGTACAAAAGGTTTGTGCAAAACGAAAGTCTTGGCAAAGATGAATTCCCATCAAGGGTGGGATATTGATAATTTTGAAGGGCTTTCCCGTGTGGGTGAACACCGGTATGTTATGATCAGCGATGACAATGACAATTTTTTCCAGAAAACACTGCTGATCTATTTTAAGGTAAAAAAAGAATGAAATATATAGTATATGCTGTGTTAACCCTGCTTCTTGCGCTTATGCTGTTTTTTGCTACCAAAGCGTACAGCGAAGCCAAGGACTATGAACGGACAACGAAACAGCTGATCGATGAAATGAGTGCCAAAAAATTGGCAAAGTTTCAACTTAAAGAGTTGGCTGAGACTCTCTCCATGGGCTTCTATAAAAACAGAAAAAAAGAGATAGTGAAAACACTTGAAAAAACCCAAAAGATACATCAATTACAAAGCAGGAAGTATGCACTGTATGCAATACTGCCGCTTGCAGGTATACTTTTGAGCTATTTCTTTATCTCGTTGCGAGCTTTTACGTTTTTTGGAGCAGCCGGGGCATTGATAATGCTTATTTTTGGACTTGTATCTCCTATTATGATGGTGACCATTCACAAGGAGGTGGAATATTTGGGTGATGTGGTACTCTCTTTCGAATCCAAAGGAGTGATAGGTTCCATCGGCAAACTTTTTAGGAACGGAGATGCAGTGGTCGGCTGGGTTATTCTCCTGTTTTCTGTACTGATCCCGTTCATTAAAACATTCTCCATGCTTTTTGTGGCTCTTTTTGAGAATACACGTTTCGCACACGGTATTGTCAAATTTTTTAAAATGATAGGAAAATGGTCTATGGTTGATGTATTTGTTGTTGCAACATTTCTTGTGTATCTTACTGTGAACAAAGGGAATGTCAGCCGTGCCGAAGTAGAAGTCGGACTCTACTTCTTTTTGGCTTATGTGATCATTTCTATGCTGGTGAGTCTGAGTGCAGACAGAATGCTGCACCAAATAAAAAATAAAGTGTAATGATCAGATCACCATTTCCACGTCATCATGATCCTGGAAACATTTGAAAAGTCTGTCCCGTTCTTCCTGGTCGTCGACAATACAGCTGGCATTGTAACTATGGAACTTTCCTGTTTTGGAGGCATTACCAAGAGAACAGAGATGTTCTTTGTCTCCCATTACCTCTTTGATACAGGCATGCAATGCTTCTTTGTTTCTGCCTATGAGTTTGAATCCCCAGTTTGCAGGATATTCAATTTTTGGTTTGTCTTGGGTTTTGTCGTCTAAGAGCATATTCTCTCCTTTGTTTTTAATGAAATCATTATAGAACATTACATAAAATTTATATGCAACTTTAGTTACCCTCTCTTGAAAAATCACCGGATTTTCCACCGCTTTTATGTTCAAGCTGTACGTTTCGTATGACCATGCCTTTGTCAATGGCTTTAAGCATATCATAAATGGTCAGCAGTCCTACGCTTACACCAGTCAATGCTTCCATCTCTACCCCCGTCTGACCGATAAGTTTTGCTGTGACCGTCAGCTTGAAACCGGGAAGTGCAGGAAGTTCTTCAATATCTGTTTTAACGGAAGTAAGCATCAGGGGATGACACATCGGTATAAGGGTACTGGTTTGTTTGGTTCCCTGTATTGCGGCGATAACAGCAGTTTGTAGGACAGGTCCTTTTTTTGCGGTATTGGCGATGACGGCATCAAATGCATCCTGGCCTACTTCGATGAGTCCGCTGGCTGTTGCCGTACGGGCAGTGTTTCCTTTTTCTGATACATCTACCATTTTCGGTTTGTTCTGTTCATCCAAATGTGTAAGGTTCACAAAGCGTCCTTCAAGTTTTTTATTATTTTATCACAGCTACGCTTCTATCATGTAAATACAAGCTGTAAAAAAGAAAGTTTGACGTAAATATAGAAATAATGACGATAAAAACAATTAAATGACGAAAATATATAAAAATATATTGACTTTTATCACCAACTGTGTTAAAATACTTTGTAATGATAAAGGAGCAGTATGACGTATGCATATTTAAGACAGATGCCTGACAATACAAATTTGTCAGACCAACAGCGTAATATTCTCTCATTTTCATTGACTCAGGGTATATCGATAGACAAAGAGGTGATAGAGTACTCTACAAAGAATCATTCTATCGAAGAGCGCAAGCAGTTTGAAGAATTTCTTCATTCTTTGGCTGACGGAGATATACTGGTAGTAGATACTCTGTCTGTGCTCAGTGATAAAGCAGAAGAAATGATCAAACTTTTTAACTGTATGTTGAGCCGGAATATTAAACTTTATATTTCCAGTTTGCAGATACATGTTACGAAGGAGACACCGATAGTCAAAGTCTTTCCTCTGCTGAACGATCTACGTGAAGCGCAAAAAGCCAGATCGAACCAGATAGGACGCCCCAAAGGGAGTCGTTCCTCATCAAAATTCGATGTCTATCAGGCACAAATTGTTTCTTTGCTCAGAGAAGGAATGAATGTGAGTGCCATCGCCAGAGAACTGGGGGTAAGCCGAAGTTCTTTGAAGGATTATATTGAGTCAAGAGGTATCAGAGAATTGGTGGAGGGGTCATGGATGGAAATAAGTCCTCTCAAAGAGGTTCCCGGTGTGGATAATACTGTATTGATCTGTCCCTTTGACGAAGAGAGTGAAACACAGAAAGAACAACAATTAGAAAGGATATCATAATGGAAGCTGTAGCACAAAATGTGGAAGAAGTTAAAAAGAAGCCGAAGAAAAATCAGGCAAAAGAATATTTGAAGGGCTGGGTGCCGTATCGTATCAAACGTTACTGGGTCTATGCAGTGGTAACCATTATTGCTTTGGTTATGCCGTGGATCACCATTCATGGGAATCATTTGTTTCTGTTGAGTTTTGACCATAAAAAACTGCAGTTGGCCGGCGTAGCATATGATATGCAGCAGCTTTACCTCATGCCGTTTCTGCTTATGTTGCTTTTTTTGGGTATTTTTGCGGTGACCGCAGTCGGAGGAAGGGCATGGTGCGGATGGGCATGTCCCCAAACAGTCTTCCGTGTGATCTACCGGGATTTTATAGAAACAAAGCTTCTTGGGCTGAGAAAGCGTATCAAGAATAAACAGAAAGATCCTGATATGAGCAAGCCTGAAAACCAGGTCAAAAAAGTAATTGCGATCCTGATATGGTCTGTATTGGCATTCATTGCTGCTGCTGATTTTCTCTGGTATTTTGTTCCTCCGGAAGATTTCTTCAAGTACCTACAGCATCCGGCAGACCATACTCTCCTGATCGGAATGCTTGTGGGGATTGCTTTATTTATTATTGTGGATGTAGTATTTATTAAAGAAAATTTCTGTGTTTATATCTGTCCTTACAGCCGTGTGCAGTCAGTACTCTATGATGATGATACGATCATGGCGATTTATGATCCTCATCGTGGCGGTGATATTTATGAAGGTCACGGAAATGAACGGCATAAAAAATACAGTAAAACAAAAGATCTGCTTGCCGATGAACCATATGCTGAATGTACCACATGTGAAAGCTGTGTGACGGTCTGTCCCACCCATATTGACATTCGTAAAGGTTTGCAGCTTGAATGTATCAACTGTCTGGAATGTGTAGATGCCTGTACGACAGTGATGGGTGCTCTCGGCAAACCTTCTCTGGTCAAGTGGTCAAGTGAAAATGAAACGATCTATCAGAAGGGGAAAACAAATTATTTCAGACCGAAAGTAATTGCGTATTTTACAGTATTGGTTCTGGTCCTTGTAGCACTTTTTACCATGGGAAGCGAAAAAGAGAATATGCTGCTCAATGTAAATAAAACAACCAGACTTTACAAAATACTCAAGAACGGAGAAGTGGAGAATGACTATGTCTTCTTGTTTGCCAACACAGACAGCAAACCGCATAAGTATTATTTTGAAATCATGGGTGACTTGAAGAATAAACTGCAAATCATAAGACCGAAAGCACCATTCCGTCTTGCTGCGGAGCAAAAACGTAAAAAAGTTGTAGTACTCAGAACCAAATACAAACTGGCGGACAATGTAAGAAAAGATGTTCCGATTCCTGTTACGATCAGAGCATTCGCTGCTGATGATAAAAAGAATATATCAGTGATACGACATACCGTCTTTGTCTATCCTCGTGCAGACTTAATTGAAAAAGCAAAAAAGAGTCAGCAGTGATGTGGCCCCAAAGGGCTTGATGATCTAACGTAGTGGTAGGAGAATAACAATGAAAAAAGTATTGGTGCTCGGTGGTGGATTTGCGGGTGTAGAGGCCGCTATCTATTTGAGAAAACAGGAAGTTGAAGTCACACTTGTAAGTGACAGGGATTTTTTTTATATCTATCCGACGTCCATCTGGATACCTACAGGTGATGCCACAATGGAAGATGTTTCCATCCCTTTGAATGAACTGGCATTTGCACACGGTTTCCAGCTGATTGTCGATTCGGTCATGGCACTGGATGCAAAAGAAAAGCGGGTTACTCTGGAAAGCGGCCGAGTGCTTGATGAATATGAATATATTGTCGTAGCGCTGGGACAGGAAAAGATCAAACTCAAGGGTATGGGAGAGCATTCTCTTTCCATCTGCGGAAAGCCTGAAGAAGCAACGGCACTATATGAAAAACTGGATGCCCTGGTAGAAAAAGGAAGCGGAAAGATAGCCATGGGATTTGGCGGGAACCCGAAAGACAGTTCTGCCGTACGTGGCGGTCCGGCTTTTGAGGTTCTTTTCAATACACATGACTTTCTGAAGAAAAAAGGCTTACGGGAAAGATTTGAGTTGACATTTTTTGCGCCTATGGAGAAACCGGGACAGAAAATGGGAGACAAGGCACTGGAAATGATGGATAAAATGTTCTCTATGACAAATATCAGTAAAAAAGTGGGTGTCAAGATCAGCGCTTTTGAAGCAGACGGAATTTTGTTTGAAGATGGAACCAAGCTGGAATCAGATCTTACTATGTTTATTTCTGCGGGAACAGGCCACAGTGTGATTGCGGAGTCAGGTTTGCCTTTGAGCGATGCCGGTTTTGTAGTGACGAATGAATACAATGAAGTGGAAGGATTCGAGGGCATGTATGCCATTGGTGACAGCAGTGCTCTTCTGGGACCGGAGTGGAGAGCGAAACAGGGGCATGTTGCCGAAGTAATGGCGCGCAATACGGCTTACAATATTTTTCAGCATATGCAGCGTATTGATTCAAAAAAAAGTTATGTGGAGCATCTCAACATCTTGTGTGTCATGGATACAGGAAACGGTGCAGCATTTGTCTATCGTGACAGTAAAAGTGCAAAGATGATTCCTATGCCTCTGGTAGGGCATTGGATGAAAAAAGGATGGGGCTGGTACTGCCGTAACTCCAAACTGGGAAAAATACCGCGCATACCGGGTATGTAATTCGCAGACTATGAGGCCTGTTCTATCAAAATCAATTATAAATGTCATACAAGGAAAAACAGATGAAGCAAATTACGGTGATGGAAAAATACCCGGTATTTAGCATAGAAATTGCAAAAGAAGAGACACGCTGCCAAAGTATAGATGAGATCATTGCATATATCAAGTCACAGATCGAGATGCATCCCATTGCTGTATACATAGGGGTTTTTGATCATTACGCACATACATCAAGCCTGGAGGTCGGTGAGATCGCTGCAAATATCAGGGGTGCAAAAAACCTCATTTGCTGTTTCGGGAAGGTACTGCCAAAGCCGGAAGTGATGGCTGTGAGACCCCGCTCCATAGGTATTGCAGATATGGGGGATACTTTCATGATCAATTTTATGGAGGCCCCAAACCCAGATGCCAATGCCGCTATGGAGAAATGGGTGAAGGCGGTCGCTGATATCCAGGCATAAAGCTGCTTTTCCGACAGTAAGGAATGAAAGCCGGGATAGAAAAGAAATCTTTTTAAATATGTTACCATATGATACATTTTTATGTTTAGACTCTGCTGTGGCGATAGATGCTTCCCTTCTTTGGTGATAAGAGGGGAAGGCCATTCCTCGGGGAAAATCTTAATTAAGACTAAATTTATCCTAATTAAGTCATAATACGTTTATCAAACTTAAATAAAAGGATATTAAATGGCAACAGTAACATTTAAAAACGACATCGTATGTAATCTCGCAGGTAATGAAATCAATGTAGGTGATACGGCACCGGTAGTAACAGTAGTAAACTGTAACCCAATGCTCCAGGATGAGCAAGTAGGTGGAGAAGGTAAAGTTCAACTTGTAGTAGCGGTTCCTTCACTTGATACAGGTGTATGTGATGCAGAAACAAGAAGATTCAATTCTGAAGCAGCCGGACTTGACGGTGTAGAAGTAATGACAGTATCTATGGACCTTCCTTTTGCAGCGGCGAGATGGTGTGGCGCAGCGGGGATTGAAAACATTAAAGTATGTTCAGATTTCAGAAACAAAGATTTCGGTAATGCTTACGGAGTACTTTTGGCAGACGGTCCTTTGGCCGGTGTGCTTGCTAGAGTGATTTTTGTGATCGGGAAAGACGGGAAAGTAACGTACAAGCAAACTGTGCCTGAAATCACAGAAGAGCCTAACTATGAAGAAGCACTTGAAGCCGCAAAAGCTGCTGCGAACGCATAATTCTTCCAAACCAAAGCCTTTTTTCTCCGGCTTTGGCCTTTTCCTATGATTTTTCTTCAACGCTTTTGCGTTTTTCTTCTTTGTATTTCTTTGTATTTTTGTTACAATTATCTTTATGTATATAAAACCCTATTTTTTTATCGTAATACCGTTTTTAATGTTTTTGTCCGGATGCACACCCGGAGGGCCCAAGGACCGCTATAATCTTGCGGAATGCAAAAAAGAGCTTCTTACCGCGGAGGATTATTCTGAGGCAGATGCTGTTGACAGGATCGTAGTAATTAAAAAGGAGCGAAAGATGTACCTTTACAAAGATGGAAAAGTCAAAGGAACATTTCCTATTTCTCTGGGAAAAAATCCTCAAGGGCAAAAACAGGAAAAAGGGGATTACCGTACCCCGGAAGGTGAGTTTTTTATTCACAGAAAATTATGCTCTCCGAAATACTACCGTTCCTTGTGTATCTCCTATCCCAGAGCAGAAGATAAAGCAAGGGCTAAAGCAAAAGGGCTAAATCCCGGAGGTGATATTACTATACACGCGCAGCCTAAATGGAATGCAGATGGCAAGGGGGACAAGTATACCCTGTCCAGAAATTGGACACATGGATGTGTGGCTGTGACAAACAGTTCAATGAAGAAACTGTGGTATGCGGTACGAGAAGGTGTACCCGTGACAATAAAATAAGAAGGTCCGAATAAAAGTGGCATATACGCAAAAGCAGGTAGACAAATTCAATCGTCAGAAATATATCGTTGAACTCGAAAAGATCAGTAAGAATCTTTTTCGTATGTTTCGCAATGAAAATATGTGTGCGGGGGATTTTCTCATTAAATTTAAACAGCTGAAAAAGAAATTGGATGAAAAAAGTGACATGCAGCTCGATTCCAAGTATCATCAGCATCTCAAAACATATATAGAAAAACTTTATCAGCAGACCTGTTGCGATAACGGGTTTGATGCTAAGGTTTTTGACGATATTCGAGAGGCGGAAATGAGTAATCTGAACCGCCTTCAAAAACTGAAAAACGGTGCTTCCTATAAAAAAGAAAAGCATAAATCAAAACATAAAAATGAAGACTGGGGATGATATGAAGATAAAAATACTATTGGGTCTGGCAGGTATTTCAGCTGCTTTTTTAATGAGTGGATGCGGAGAGCCTCGAGCATACGGGAAAGTAGACAATACCCCTTATCCGACACAGGAATGCAGACAACAGCTTTCCCGAGGTACAGAGATAGATCATTCGCAAAAGATCGATAAAATTGTCGTGTACAAGAAAAAAAGAAAGCTTTATGCCTACCGAAACGGGAAAAAAATATATGAATTTAGAATTTCTTTAGGAAAAAACGGAGACAAAGGAAATAAAATACAGGCAGGTGATTATCGAACACCGGAAGGAAGTTATTGCATAGTCCGCAAAAAATGTGATCCCAGACTCTACAGATCTTTAATGATCTCCTATCCAAATGCTGCCGACAAAGCAAGAGCAAAAGCCAAGGGTGTCAAAACAGGAGGCTATATTACTATACACGGACAGCCAAAATGGAATGCCGACGGGCATGCGGACCGATATACGCTTGCCCATGACTGGACAGAAGGATGTATGGCTGTTTCCAATAAGGCCATGACTGCACTCTGGAGAGCGGTTCAAAATGGGGTAAAAATCGATATTCATGCATAATTTTAACTAATCTCGGTACTTTTAGCTGAATTTGATAAAGGTTATATTATCATATTGAATAATATTGGACTTTAAAGGAGAAAAGATGAAGAGTGTGCTGATTATGTGGGGGATGGCTATGTCATTTGGCCTATTGCTCGCAGGGGGAAATATTTCGCAGGTTGCACCCATTTCTGAGCCTGTATCGAACTGTTCACCGGATGAAACCTATATTGAGCATGATGCACAGTTAATGTGGCAGGACCAAAAATATACAGACAAAGAAGACGGTGCCTATAAAAGAAATCGTTCTTACGGCAAGGCAGGCGGATTGAAGCATGCAGTGGATTACTGTAAACGACTTGATTATGCAGGCTATAATGACTGGAGACTTCCGACATCAGACGAATTGGTACATGTACACAAAAAACCGGGGCAGGTCTTCAGGTATTTCAGAGGAGATGACTTCTGGAGTTCTACACCTACCGTAGAGAATAAATATAATGTGGTATACACTTCAGATGCGTATCGGTATCCTCGTAAACCAAGCCAGTCGAACTATATAAGATGTGTACGGTGTATTGCGAAATAAAGCTTTTTTAAAGGATCTTTATTTCTTCCTGAAGGGTAATACCAAAAGTTTCAAATACTTTCTCTTTTGCCAGATCGATTAAATATCTGGCATCTTCGTAACTCCCCCCTCCCAGGTTTATCAGAAAATTGGCATGGAGATTACTCCACTGCATAGCACCTTTTTTTAGCCCTTTCAGACCGGCCGCCTCGATCAGTCTTCCTGCATAGTCATCGGGCGGGTTTTTAAATGCTGATCCGGCACTGGGATGATGCGGCTGATTATTCCGCATGGCAAGCAGGGTATCCAGGAGCTCCCTGTTAAATCCTGCTTTGGCCGGGAACCTGGCAGCCGTTGCCGTACCGTTGAGTCTGGCATAGCGATAGCCGTAGGGAATATTTTCTTTTGGTATCCAGTTCCTGTCTATTTCAACAGACTGCAGGATGTTAAAGATTTCATAGGTTTTTACGCCTGCATTCATGGCGAGCATACCGCCTAGTGTTCCGGGAAGTTTTGCACAAAATTCAAAACCTGAAAGATCATGTTTTCTGGCATAGGAAACGATGCGCCCGGTAGGCATTGCTGCACCGATCTCCAGCATACCGTCTTCAGTCTGTTTCATATAGGCAAAATCTTTTGAAAGCATCATCAGAGGTGGCGGGGCGGGGGAAACGAGCACGTTGTTGGCTCCGCCTATCAGATAGCGGTCAGAGGGGAGAATGTCTTCTTTTTCGATCATCAGTACTTCTGTGGGTTGGCCGATCTTTATACTGGAGTATCTGGAGAAGTCTATGGTTTTAAAAAACAAGAAGATTCCCCTCTTGTTGACAGAAGACAGGAGGTTGAATATTGAGGGTACAGTAGTCGGTATTCATTATTGTTCCCGAAGTTCGCTGTACTCTTTTGGTATCAGGTAGTCCTCTGTTTTGACGGGGCATTCCCAAAGACCATGTTCAAATCCAAGCTGATAAAGTCGGTCAAGTGCTTTAAGCTGCAGTGCGGAAAGCTCTACCGATTCATCCGATGCATACATATCCAGGTATTTTGTCAGCATCTTATCGGAAATACGGACCAGATTGTCTGCTTCCAGTTTAGTACAGAGTTCATCTTTTTTCTCATTGGCTACTTTCACTCCATCGATAAGAATGTTTTCTACATCTATCGCACGGTTAAGGGGCAGACTTCTACGTATGGCCATACCTCCAAGAGGCAGCGGTAGTCCCTCTCCTGCAAGTTCTACCCAGATGTCCCAAATTTCTTTTTCTACTTCCAGGCTCTCATCAAAGTCTAAAATAGACTCGTGGATGAGTACTCCAGCATCTACTTCACCAGAGACAACAGCCTCTTCTATCTCAAGAAAATCCATATAAACAGGTCTGGCTTCAGGATAATAGATACGGAATAACATAGCATTGGTCGTATATTTTCCGGAAAGTGCTACTTTGAAATTACGTTTCAGTTGTTTGTCTTGACGTCGAATGAGTTTTGGGCCGTATCCTTCTCCAAAACTGACAGCAGTACGAAGCAGGGCATACTCCTCTTTAATGAGCGGATACATCCCGAAACTGATGGCACTTACATCATAAGTGCCCTTCATAGCTTCGATATTGAGTGTCTCAATATCCAGTCCGATATTTTCAAATGTATATCCTTTGGTATCGACCCAGCCAAATTTGATGGCATAGTACATAAAGATATCATCGGCATCCGGGGAATGGGCTAATTGAATGGTATGGGGCATGAAAACTCACTTTGTTTAATGTTGTCGTATTTTAACATAAGGGTACACAAAAAGAAATTGGATTAAAAATATGACAATATGACATATTTTTAACTCCTCTATCAAAAAGCTATTAAAATGGTGTTAGAATTCAACAGATAAAGGAAAAAGGATATGACAATGGCAATGGATGCACAAAAACAGAAAGCTTTGGATATGGCGATCAAACAGATAGACAAGACTTTTGGAAAAGGGACACTGATGCGTCTCGGAGATAAAGCATTTGAACCGATAGAATCTATCTCTACAGGTTCACTCGGGCTAGATATGGCTTTAGGGATTGGCGGTATTCCTCAAGGGCGTATTATTGAGATTTATGGACCAGAGTCGTCTGGTAAGACAACTTTGGCGCTACAAACCATCGCTTCTGCTCAGAAAAAAGAGATGGTGTGTGCTTTTATAGATGCAGAGCATGCGCTTGATGTGGTTTATGCTAAGAACTTAGGTGTTGATACAGATAATCTGTTGGTATCTCAGCCAGACTTCGGTGAGCAGGCACTTGATGTGCTTGAAACATTGGCGCGTTCAGGAGCTGTTGACCTGATAGTTGTGGATTCCGTTGCTGCATTGACACCTAAAACAGAGATAGAAGGTGATATGGGAGATACACATGTTGGGCTTCAAGCCAGACTTATGTCACAGGCACTCCGTAAACTCACAGCTATCCTACACAAGACAAATACGACGGTGATTTTCATTAACCAAATTCGTATGAAGATTGGGACGATGGGATACGGCTCTCCAGAGACAACTACTGGCGGTAATGCATTGAAGTTTTACTGTTCTGTAAGAATTGATGTAAGACGTATTGCCACACTAAAGCAGGGAGAGTCTAGCATAGGTAACCGTGTCAAAGCCAAGGTTGTGAAAAACAAAGTTGCGCCTCCGTTTAGACAGGCAGAGTTTGATATTATGTTTGGAGAAGGGATCTCCTATATCGGTGAACTGATCGATTATGGTATCAAGATGGATATTGTTGACAAATCCGGTGCATGGTTCTCTTACGGAGCCGAAAAGCTCGGACAGGGGAAAGAAAATGCCAAACTGACACTGAAAGAGAACCCGGAGCTTAGAGCAGAGATCGAGGCAAAGGTCAAAAATGCCCTTGGTTTCGGTGAGGCACTTGCCGTAGATGAAAATGAAATGAACAAGGATACTTAAGTTTTTTCTCTGGACACTCTTCGCTGCTAAAAACCACTATTTCCTTGAGTCTTAGGATAATTTGGATAAAATATTTGAATTGATTATATAAAAGAAAGGATACAGATGGTTTTTATAGATGAGGTCATAGCAAGAGAAGTGATGGACAGTCGAGGAAATCCAACCGTGAAAGCAACAGTAAGTTTGAGTGACGGGACTGTAGAGAATGCTATCGTACCCAGCGGTGCGAGTACAGGGAAAAGAGAAGCACTTGAGTTACGTGACGGTGGAGACCGCTATCTCGGCAAGGGAGTATTGCAAGCCTGTGATAATGTAAACGGTGCCATTAATGATGCTCTGGTCGGACTTAGCCCGTTCAATCAGGCAGAGATTGATTTGATTATGAAAGAGATAGACGGTACGAGTAATTATGCCAATCTGGGTGCCAATGCGGTGCTGGGTGTTTCCATGGCAGTAGCACGTGCGGCAGCTTCTTCTTTAAAAATGCCTTTATACCGCTATCTCGGTGGGGCAAATGCAGTTACAATGCCTGTTCCTATGCTCAATATCATCAATGGCGGGGAGCATGCAAACAATTCTGTGGATTTTCAGGAATACATGGTCATGCCTGTAGGTTTCGACAGGTTCTCCGAGGGGCTCAGAGCCATATCCGAAGTATACCATCATCTCAAAAAGATCATTGACGGGATGGGCGAAAGTACGGCTGTAGGTGATGAAGGTGGATTTGCCCCGAACCTTAAAAATAATGAAGAACCCATCCAGGTCATTATGCAGGCGATTGAAAAAGCAGGCTACAAACCGGGAGAAGAAATAGCGATAGCCCTGGATGTTGCTGCAAGTGAGATCATGAATGATGCCGGAAAATATGTTCTTCAGTCAGAAAACAGAGCATTAAGCAGCTCAGAACTGATCGCTTATTATGCTGAGATGGTCAGCAAGTATCCGATTGTTTCTCTTGAGGATGGGTTGGGAGAAGATGATTGGGAAGGATGGAAAGAACTTACAGAGGTACTGGGAGACAAAGTACAGCTTGTAGGTGATGATCTTTTTGTAACCAATGTTGAGATCCTTGCTGAGGGTATCGAAAAAGATATTGCGAATTCCATTCTTATCAAACCTAATCAGATCGGTACGGTTTCTGAAACCATGCAAACGGTCAGGCTGGCACAGCGGAACGGATATGCCTGTGTCATGAGCCACCGTTCGGGGGAAAGCGAAGATACTTTTATCGCAGATTTTGCAGTGGCACTCAATACAGGAGAGATCAAGACAGGTTCTACGGCAAGAAGTGACAGAATAGCAAAATACAACAGGCTGCTGGAGATCGAAAGGGAACTGGGGCAGTTCGAATATCTCGGTATGTCTCTTTTTTCAAAACTAGGATAGGATTTGCCGAAGCGTAACAGGGTAGAATCCATAGCCGGGCTCTCAATCAAAGCAATTTTGATTACGGCGATCGGAATTCTGTTCTTTGGTATTTATGTGGGTATTTTGATTTACGGAGAAAATTCACTGACAGTGTTGAATCATCTTCAAGAAAAAAAAGCGATGTTAAAGCAGGAAGAGAGAAATTTGAAGACCGGGAACCAAAAACTTCAAAAAGAGCTTTTTGAACTAAAACAGTTAGAACCAAAGGAGTAGGAAATGAAACAGTATGTATGGGTAGCCGTAATGGTGGCAATGATAGGTGCGAATGCATCAGATAATCCTTTTGATCTTAATACAAATTTCAAAAAGATCGATCAGGCAGAAAACCTGCTTTTAAAAGATCTTGATAAAATTGCCAAAGAAAAAGAAGCCAAAGAAGATGCAGAGCTTGATGCCGAGGTAGAAGATACATCAGACGGGACAGCCGAGGAAGAGAATACCGTGTCGGTGAAAGAGACACCGGAAGAAGTGACAGTGGAAGAAAAGAATGTCACAGTAAAGCCCGAAGGTAAAGGAAAAGCGGAAGTAACGACCAAAACGGATGTTGTCACCATAGAAACCGCACAGGAAAAAGAATCGAGACTCCAAAAAGTTCAAGCTGAGCAGAAACGACTTGAAGCCAAAAGAGATGCAGAACAGAAGGCTGCGGAAGAAAAGAAAAAAGCTGAAAAAAAAGCAGCAAAAGAAGCAGAAGAAGTTGCCCGTATCAAAAAGGCACAGGAAGAAAAAAAGACAGCTGATAAGCTGGCAAAGCTTGAAGCAGAAAAAGCAGCCTTGAAAAAGAAACTGGCAAAGGAAGAGGCGGCAAAAAAAGCTTCAACAGCGAAACAAACTAAAATAAAGAATCTATCTCCTTCCCAAAAAGGTATTGTAGACATCAATATCACCAAAGAAGAAGAGCAAAGAGCCAAAGAAGCGGAAAAAAATCTGGAAGAAGCCATGAAAGAAGTTGACAGAGATTAACGGTTTTCCTGTCTGCTGCTGATCCATTTGATCAGTATCATAGAAAGAAGAATTTCAAAGATGCTGGCAAGTATCAACTGATAATAGCTGAGCATATTCAGCAGTTTTGTTTCATAGCCTATAGTTGCAACGGCAACAAGCAGTGTCAATGGCATAGAGAGAGAAAGGGCAACCAGTAAAGCATCTTTTGGTCCGCCTATATGTTTAAGTACTACTGCTGCAAGTATACGTGAAAGCGTCATTAAAAATGTAATGAGAAAAGCCCCCGCAACCACCCCCTCTTCTGCCAGTGCTCCAAGATCGAATGATGCACCCACATGGATGAAGAAAAGTGGTACCAGAAACCCAAACCCAAGACTGGATATCTTTGCCTCCAGCTGCTTTTCATGATGAAAAAATGCTGAAATGGCAACACCTGCGATAAATGCACCAAGTGCCAATTCCAGTTTCAGATAGAGCATGATAGCGATGAGAATGAAAAAGAGTGCCATGGAAAGCCGGATATCCTGATCGGCAGTATCGAGTCTGGGTATCAGTGTTTTTTTCAGTTCGGGAAGCCACCAGAAGAGTAAACGAAGTATTTTGTAAAGCAGGTAGACAGCGGCAATAAATGCGGTAAGATAACTGACTTTCATGACCAGGGTCATATTGACACCAGTGGTACTTGCGGCATCGAAAATAGTAAGAATGGCAATACTGATGATCTCTCCGAGAATACCGGCAATGAAAGCCAGTTTTATCCAAGGCTGTTCTTTGCCATAGGTTTTAGCGAGAGAGGCCAGGATACCAATTGAAATAAGCGGCATGGAAATGATAGTGATAGTATTGAGGTGAAACATGATCCCTGACGTGACCGAGAACAGTGCCATCAATCCCAGAAAAAGCATTGATCTTCTAATTATCGCTTTGGGGCTCTGTGTGATCTGTTTTAAGTCCACTTCCATACCGGCAAGAAACATCAGGTAAAGAAAGCCCACTTCCGCAATAATGTCAAAATATTGATTGTGACCGATCAGTCCGAGGTAGGCAGTGATCGAACCGAGAATGATTTCAACGGGAGGAGTGGGCATACGCAGAAGCTTTGAAACAAAGGGACTGCCCCAGATCAAAAGCGAAAGGCTTAGAATGAGGGTAATATCAGTGTGAATCACAATGTGTGGCTACCTCATAGCCCAGTTTCTTCAGCATCTGCCGGTCTTTCCCCGGAGCTGTGCCGGAAGTCGTCAGATAATTGCCTATGACTATGGCATTGGCTCCCGCTTGGAACATTTTTTCCTCCTGTCCGTTAAAAAGCAGTTCTCTGCCGCCGGCTACCATAAGAAGTTTCTCTTTTCCCAGAAGCGTATAAGCCTTTTGTATGATCTCCAGTGCCTCGTCAAGTTCTATATTTCTGGTTTTGATAGGTAGCGCAGGGTTGGGATGGTAAAAGTTGAGAGGGCTTGATTCAGGTTGAAGAGAGGCAATTGCTTCCAGTAGGCTGTCACGGTCTTTTTCTGTTTCTCCCATACCGAATATGCCGCCGCTGCAGAGTGCAAGACCGACTGCTTTAACATTTTCACACGTCTCATAACGTTCATGCCAGCTATGTGTCAGACAGATTTCCGGATAATACCTTTCGGAGGTTTCCAGGTTGTGGTTGTAGCTGTCTATGCCATGTGCTTTCAGGTAGGCAAGCTGTTCTCTGTCTGCAGTACCGTTGCAGGCAATCAGATTCAATCCTTCTACCTCGGCTTTGATTGCCTGAGCCGTGCGGGCTACAAAGTCGACTTTCTTGTCGTCAAGTCCTTTTCCTGCTGTGACAAGACAGTATCCCAGGGCACCGTTGGCTTTGGCCTGTTTGGCTTCCTGTACAATCTGTACGATCTGTTTGTAACTGTATCGTTCTATATCTGCATGGTATCTGACACTCTGTGTGCAGAACTTGCAGTCTTCCTTGCAGGTTCCACTGAGAATATTGTTAATGGCACATAAAAAGATATGTTTCTGCGCGGACATGTGCCTACTGTGCCTCTTCTTTGTGTTTGCATTTGAAGCATTCAAAGATCTCTTTGCCCCGAAGTGTCTTTTTACCCATGGTGTAGCCGCATTCCGGGCATTTTTTGTCTACCGGTTCAAAGTTGGCTATGAACTTGCACTTGGGGTAATTCTCGCAGCCGAAGAACTTGCCCCGTCTGCCTTCTCTTTCCTGGAGCTTTCCTCCGCATTCCGGACAGGGAACACTTAATTCTTTGGGCGGGGTAAGTGATTTCGCATTTTTGCACTTGGGGTAGGCGGAACAGGCAAGGAATTTTCCTCTTTTGGAATTTTTTATGACCATGGGAGAACCGCACTTTTCACATTTTTCATCGGTCTCTTCAGGTTGTTCCACTTCTGTACCGTCAGTATTTTTAGTGTATTTGCACTTAGGAAAGTTGCTGCATGCGATAAATTCGCCGTAACGGCCTTTACGTAACAGAAGCTCTGAGCCGCATTTTGGGCAGTTTTCTCCCGTCGGTGTTGCAACTTTGAGACTTTTGATATTTTTTTTGCCCTCTTCCACCTTATGCATAAAGGGAGTATAAAATTCTTTGAGGATCGTCTGCCAGTCTGTTTCTCCGTCTGCAACTTTATCCAGCGTCTCTTCCATCGTAGCAGTAAATCCGCTGTCTACGATTTCGGGAAAATGTTTTTCCAACATTTCGATGACGGTAAAGGCGATCTCTGTAGGGTGAATACGTTTCTTCTCTATCTCTATATATTTTCTGGTCTGTAAAATAGTGATCGTTGGGGCATAGGTGCTTGGCCGGCCGATTCCCAGGGATTCCAGCTTTTTGATGAGGCTGGCTTCATTATAGCGTGCCGGAGGTTCGGTAAAATGCTGTTCTGCTTTGATGTCATCAAGAGAGACAGCCTGCCCTTTTTCCAGAGAAGGAAGCAGTTTGTCTTTTTCACTGTATCCGGTTACTTTGTAAAAGCCGTCAAAAAGCAGTTTCCTTCCGCTGGCTTTAAAGGTACATTTCTGACCCTTGAAAAGAATGGTTTGGGATTCAAGCTCCGCTTCGGTCATCTGGCAGGCAAGAAAGCGGTTGTAGATGAGCCGGTAGAGTTTCAGTTCATCTGCATTGAGGAACTTGGCGGCAAGTGCTGCATCAAAGTCTACACGTGTTGGACGGATCGCTTCGTGTGCTTCCTGTGCGCCTTTTGCTTTCGTGGCATAGTTTTTTGCTTTTGCCGGAAGGTATTTATCTCCATAGGTATGCTGAATATATTCGCGGGATGCCTCTATTGCTTCTTTCGCAAGGTTAAGCGAGTCAGTTCTCATATAGGTGATGACACCCATGGTTCCCTTGTCTGTTTTGACACCTTCATACAGCTTCTGTGCGACCATCATTGTCTTTTTGGGTGAAAATCCAAGCTGTGTGGAGGCTGCCTGCTGAAGCGTAGACGTCATGAACGGCGGTGGTGTTTTTGTTTTTCGTTTGGTCTTTTCAATAGATGTGACCGAAAATGACTCACCTTTGGCAGAATCTACGATCTCATTGGCATCTACATCGGTTTTAATGGTGAGTTTGTCAATTTTGAGGCCGTTATAGTCATAAATAGAAGCATCAATATTTTTTTGAAAAAGGGCATTTATGGTCCAGTATTCTTCCGGTTTGAATGCTTTTATCTCTCTTTCTTTGTCTACCACGATCTTGAGGGTGGAACTTTGCACTCTTCCGGCACTTAAGCCTTTTTGGATCTTGCTTGCCAGCAGAGGAGAAAGCTTGTATCCTACGATACGGTCAAGCAGGCGTCGAGTCTGCTGGGCATCCACACTGTCCATATCAACTTTTCTTGGTGTTTCAAGGGCATGCTGTATGGCTGATTTGGTGATCTCGTGAAAGACGATACGCGGCAGTTCAGTCGGTTCTTTCCCTATTGCCTTGGCAATATGGTAGCCTATGGCTTCCCCTTCACGGTCCTCATCGGTCGCGATATAGACGGTTTCTGCCTCTTTTGCCAGCTTTTTCAGTTCTTTGACGGTAGGATTGGCATCTCTCGGGATGGAGTATTTGGGAACAAGGTCGCCCGTTGTCTCATCAATGGTAATGCCGAATGTACTCTTGGGCAAGTCTCTGATATGCCCTTTGGAAGCGATGACTTTGTAGTCCTTGCCCAGGAAATTGGTAATCGTACGTGCTTTTGCCGGGGATTCGACGATAATTAAATTTTTCATTCATACCTTACTTTATATATAGGAAATCCATATTAATTTTTGGCATTGTAACACAAAAGTAGATAAAAGGCTATGGGATGCAATGAAATAAAGCGTGAAATGCTTTATTTCTGGTATCCGTGATATGGTCTTGAATACGGCTTGAAATAGCTTTGGCTGTCAAAGTCATAGCTGAATGGCACATAAGTATACGGTAACTGATAATAGTTAAATATTTTTCCTGTTTTCTTCCATCCCCATGAAGCAAGCACTTCAGAAACATTGATGCCGATCCCGATATAAATGTTTCTCTCTTTTTGTTCATAGTTTTCATAGTTCTGGTAACCGCGGGTATAATACCCCAGCTGGAGCTCTCCGTATTTGAGCAGGTTGTCCTGCATGCTTTTAAAACCGCTGAATTTCAGAGCAAACAGATATTTCATCGAATTGTACTGGGTAAAGATATCTCCGCCTCCCTGGAAGTCCGGAAGATATTCTAGTCTGAGATCCACTTTGTTCTTCAGTGAGGGATACTTTTCTCTGGCATAATAGAAGAGTGCCCCTACCGTATTGGCAACGACATCTTCATAGGAGAAGCCTTGTGTCGTACTGAACGAATCTCCCAGCTCCATCAGAAACTGGAAAGACCATGCTGAGAGAGAACCGTAAATGTTGGAACGTTCCGTATCCATACCCCAGAACTCATACAGAGAGGAGAATCCCAGAGACCACAGGTAGGTAGAATACATATGGCCCAGTTTGTCTGCTCCGCCGTATTTGGTGTCATGCTGGAACCATTGTTCGCTTCCCAGGCGGGGAGCTGTACTGAAGTAGTCCCAGAAAGCAACTCCCCAGACTGTTACAAGGGCAGCGCCGGCAATATTGGTATAAAGAACTCTGTCCATGAGTTCTTCTTCGGACTGTGCCGGTTTCATGATGGAGTTATATACTGTGTCGCCGAAAGATTCCTGAGGAATCTCTTCGGCAAAGAGACTTAGAGAGATAAGAAGTGAAAGAAGCAATGCACGCACAGGGAAAACCTTTTTTCTAAAATGGGTAGAGTATACTATGTTTGTTTTAAGATTCTCGGAAGGGTAATCCCGGTTTGGCTCTGGTATTTTCCTTTGCGGTCGCTGTACGTGGTTTCACATGCTTCGTCCCCCTGGAGGAAAAGGACCTGCGCAATGCCTTCATTGGCATAAATTTTTGCAGGGAGCGGTGTGGTATTGGATATCTCAATGGTGATATGCCCTTCAAAACCGGGTTCGAACGGAGTCACATTCACGATAATACCGCATCGTGCATAAGTACTTTTTCCCAGGCAGATCGCGAGTGTATCACTGGGCATTTTGAAATATTCGATTGTGCGTGCCAGGGCGAAAGAGTTGGGCGGAACGATACAGACATCGCCTTTGAAATCCACCACATTGTTATGGTTGAAATCTTTAGGGTCTACTACTTCGGCATTGATATTGGTGAAGATCTTGAATTCATCAGAGACACGGATATCATAGCCGTAGGAGCTCAGTCCGTAACTGACGACACCTTCACCTACCAATCCTTCACAAAAAGGGGTGATCATTGCTTCGTTGGTTGATTTCTCACGTATCCACTTATCCGGTTTCAATCCCATATTCTTTTCCTTCCTATCGATCGATGATTATTTTCTCAGTATTTTTATATCTGCCTGAGTTTTCATTTTGGAGAAGTAGTCTTTCAGTGCCTGCGCCTGCTGCTCTTGTCTCCATCGTCCTGCCACGGCATTCTTTGCTTCTTCAAAAGACATCAGTTTCGCTCCGTTTTTGCCTTTGACCTGATAGACAACCCATCTGTCCCCGGCATTGATCGGTTTGGTAAATCGGCCGTCAGGGGTGGAGAGAAGCATGGAGAGCATGGCAGGGTTCATTCCTTTGGTTTTTTTTGTCTGGGTAATGCTTCTTATCCCTTTGCTTTTTCCTGTACGTAGAAAATTCTGCAGGGCTTTCTCCGAATGTGCAGAGTATTCTGTAAGATTGAGAGAACTCGGCATCATGAAAGCCTCTTTGTGGTTTTCATAATAGAGCTTAAGCTGCCCTTCGCTGGGAGGAAGGATGGTTTTTGAAACTTTTTCTCTGAAAAAGCGTTCTTTTTTCATTGCCTGTCGTATAGATTCACGGTATTTACTCCAGGGGGTACCCTGCTGTTTCAGGAGTTTTTGCATTTTGGGGACACTGATATTGTTGAGGTTGGCAATCTGTGTGATCTTCGCATCAATGGTTTCTTCCGAAATTTTGATATTTTTCATTGCTGCTTTCTGGAGTCGGTCCTGTATCAGGAGATCGATGGCTTCCTGTTTGGGAACACCGGCCTTTTCCTGTACTCTGCGTATCTCGGATGTGGTGATCGCCTGCCCGTTGACCGTGATCGCAACGGCATCCACTATTTTGGCTTGCGCAAAGGTCAGAAAAGTGAGTAGTCCAAGTAGTATCAGTCTGTTCATATAGTAGTTTCCCTCAAATGATATAGCAATGATTATAGCATAAACGGGTAAATCTCAAATGAATATAATAATATTTTTGGATATAATCATATTTTATACCGGAGGGTCAAAATAGATGAAAAAAATAATTGTCTGTATGGTATTAGTATCGGTTTTGCTGTCTGCAAATGTGAAAAACAGCTGTCTCTCATGTCATAAAGGTATTGAGCCCATCAGAGATCACCAGTCTAAAATGATGCAGAAAATATTTCAGCTTGCAGCGAAGGCCGGTGCTGAGGGAAATGACTGTGTCGTATGTCATGGCGGCAGTCCTCAGGAGAGCGAGAAAGCTAAAGCGCACAGCGGTACACTGGACTACTTCCTCAAGCACAAAGGTCCCAAAAACTTCTATCCGGCACCGGGAAGTCCCTGGATCAACGAGCATACCTGCGGAATGTGTCATCCCAAGCAGGTTGCCGCACAGTGGAACAACCTGATGAATACAGAAGGGGGTAAGATCCACGGTGCACTCTGGGGGTTTGGTGCTAAAGAAGGATATAAACATACTGCCGGTAATTTTAACGGGAAGAACCTGCATCAGCGTATCGGTACAGAAGTGTACAGAAAGTATATGGCAAAACTTGCCAGGGAAGAGCCGCAGGGTTTTCCGGAAAAAATGCATGAGATACCCAAAGCACCTACCGCAGAAGAGATAGACAAAGACCCTACCCTGTCAGTCTATACCTATCTGCGCCAGGAGTGTCTGCGCTGCCATACCAGCGGAAAAGGGCGCAAGCGCAGAGGGGATTACCGGGGGATAGGATGCTCTTCCTGTCATATTCCCTACTCGAATGCGGGGCTTTATGAGGGGAATGACCCGACCATAGACAAAAAAGAACATGGACATTCGCTCGTTCACGAGATACAGTCGTCACGCAAAGTAAAAGTACAGGTACATGGTACCCAGTACAGCGGTATTCCGGTGGAAACCTGTACGACTTGCCACAACAGAGGAAAGCGGATCGGGGTTTCCTATCAGGGATTGATGGAAACAAACTATCAGGCTACTTTTGACAGCGAGGGAAACGGGCAGCCCAAACTGCATACCAAACGCTATCTGCATTTGCAGGAAGACATCCACTATTCCAAAGGAATGCTCTGCCAGGACTGCCATACCTCCCAGGATCACCATGGAGACGGAACTTTTAGAGGGGCCAATCTTGGTGCGGTAGAGATAGAGTGTCAGGACTGCCACGGTACCACGGACAAATATCCGTGGGAGTTGCCGCTGGGATACTCTGACGAGTTTAAAACGAAGCCTAAAACAGGAAAGGCGAGGGGCACGACAAAAAACCTGGCAGCATATTTGAAACAAGGTGCCATTCCAAAAGACAAGGGAGACGGTTTCCTGCTCTCTGCACGGGGCAACCCTCTTGTCAAAGCAGTCAGAAAAGGTGACAAGGTTGTCATGCATCTTGCTTCAGGAAAAGATATTACACTGACGCCGCTTAAAGGATTGAAACAGGAGGGCAAGCTGTCAAAAGAAGGCTTGGTGGCGATGGATCAGATCAAAGCCCATACTGACAGACTGGAATGTTATACCTGTCATGCTACCTGGGCACCGCAGTGTTACGGCTGCCATGTCAAGATCGACTATTCCGGCGGTAAGCAGAACCCTGACTACCTTGCTGCATCACACAGTCATCATAACGGAGTTACCGGAGATGTAAAGAATTTAAAGGATTTTCTGGTTGACGGAAAGGTGACAGAGACGCGTAGTTACCTGCGCTGGGAAAACCCGGCGTTGGCACAGAACGGAGAGGGAAGGATCTCTCCTGTTATCCCTGGGTGCCAGGTGATCCTGACAGTCATAGGCAAAGATGGAAAAGCAAAACTGCAGAATCACATTTTTAAACTTAAGGGTGTAGAAAAAGGCAAAGGTGTCAACATTCCCAAAGAGGGTGTCAATTCGATTGTCATGTCACCTGTCAACCCACATACCATAACGAAAAAAGGAAGAAGCTGTGAAAGCTGTCATAGCAGTGCCAAAGCACTGGGATATGGTATCAACGGGGGTAAATATTTTGCAGATCAGAGTAAAACAACCATTGTAGATCTGATGACAGCAGATCAGAAAGTATTGCCAAGACAGGTTGACGAACAGATACCGGCTGTACCAAATCTCAAAGATGATCTTTCCCGTTTTGTAGATGAGAACGGGACACAGATTCAAACGGTAGGAGACCACTGGAAACTCTCGCAGGCGCTTGGCAATGAAACCCGAAGCAAGCTTGACAGAAGAGGTGTTTGCTTAAGCTGTCACCAGGAAATGCCAAGTGAAGACCTTGCTGTGTCCCTGATGGTACACACCGCGAAATTTGCAGGTGTCAAGATCGATAACAAGATGCATCATACGATCGTTCACAAAACCATTCTGTTAAGTGCCTGGGTACAGGTACTGGCAGGACTGGTACTTGGGGGAAGCCTGGTATATTGGCTGATGAGACGAAGAAAACGAAGAAGGTGATAAATAAAAATGAAGTTAGACACACTAAATAATAGTATAAAGGAATTTTTTGGAGATAGTTAAAAAGCTAAATTTATTATTGTCTAAACACGATAAGAAATTTTTACTGTTTTTGCTGGGCTTTTCCATTATGGTTTCTATGATTGAAACAATCGGGATATCTGCGATTATGCCTTTTATTGCAGTTGCCAGTGATTTTAATGTAATTCAAACAAACAAATATTATCACTTTTTTTATGCATTGTTCGGATTTGGAAGTGAAGCAAATTTTGTCATAGCCTTTGGTCTTATGCTTGTGGTGTTTTATATTTTTCGTGGTGCTGTCAATTTTTTGTATTCTTATTATCTGGCAAAATTTTCAAAAGGCCGTTATTATGTGATTGCCTACAAAATTTTTGAAAATTATCTTGGTATGCCATATCGGAGTTTTATTGAACGCAATAGCAGTGATCTGATAAAAACAGTTGTCAGCGAAGCGCAAAATCTGACATCGCTGATCTCGGCACTGCTTTTTATGCTAAGTGAAATTTTTGTCATTATTTTGATCTACAGTCTGCTTTTGTATGTGAATTGGAAGATTGCATTGGTTCTTACCCTTGTATTGGGAGTAAATGCTCTATTGATGACGCAGACAGTTTCAAAATTCATTAAACGTTTGGGTAAAAAAAGAGCCCAGTATGAAAAGACTTTTTTCAAAGTGGTTTCCACAACACTCAGCAATTTTAAAATGATCAAACTGCATGGGGATGAAAAGAAAATATTAAAAACATTTTCAGATATAGGGAACCAGTATGCCAATACGTTTATTGCCAATGAAACATTTTCAAACCTGCCAAGGCTTTTTCTTGAAGCACTGGGATTTTCCATTGTCGTTGCCATTGTTGTATATCTTGTCTATATGAACCAGACAGACATTTCCAGTCACTTTGGGGTACTTTCTATATTTGTACTGGGCCTGTACCGCCTTCTTCCTTCCTTTCATCGAATTCTAAGCAGTTACAACCATATCCAGTTTAACAGACAGGCTTTGGACATTGTTCATAATGATCTTATTTATGAAGTAGAAGACCTTGCAAATGAAAAAATAGAATTTTGTGATGAAATTTATCTGGAGCATGTAAGTTTTTCCTATATTGAAGGGAAAGAGATATTAAAGGATGTGGACCTAACGATCAAAAAAGGTGAAAAAATTGCTTTTGCCGGTGAAAGCGGCAGCGGTAAAAGTACTCTGGTAGATATCATCATAGGCCTTTATCGGCCTCAGTACGGTACAGTTTATGTAGACAATACACCATTAAGTGAGCAAAATATACGAAGCTGGAGACAAAAAATCGGTTATATTCCGCAGAGTATTTATTTACTTGACGGAACAGTTGCCGAGAATGTGGCTATGGGTGAAGAGATTGAGAAGGAAAAAATGATGATCGCATTGAAAAAAGCCAATATATGGAATTTTTTGGTAGAACACCATAATGGTATGGATACTCTGGTGGGAGAGGGAGGTACCAAGCTGAGCGGGGGACAGAAACAGCGTGTTGCCATTGCAAGAGCACTTTATTCCGACCCTGAGGTCCTTGTTCTTGATGAGGCAACTTCTGCCCTGGACAATGAAACAGAATCCAAAATAATGGATGAAATTTACAATGTAAGTGAGGGGAAAACACTTATTATTATTGCCCACAGATTAAGCACATTGGACAGATGTGAAAAGATATATTATTTGGAAAATGGAATGCTTTCGGAAAAGCATAAATAGGTATACTTTTTAAGAGATATAATGTTAAAAAGATTAAAGCAGTATTTGTATAACTTTTGGTGTCATAAAGACCGGATATGTTCTGTTCAAGATAATGTGGTAGCACTGAAACCATTTTATTACAGTTTGGAGATGCTTTGTATAAACAAAGGATATCCCTATAATAGAATTCTGCATCGAACATTATTGTGGGATGATTGTGAACCAAAATCACAAATGCACCATATCTGTTCAGTGAGAAGAAATACCCCTGATATATATCATGTAATGTGGAATAAAAAAAACATAGAAGCACTTGTCCGACAGACAGGAATGGATTTTTATTTTAAGTATCCAAGAAAAATACAACAGGCAGATATTGCAAGATATATAGTAATGAAGCATTATGGAGGTATATACTTTGACTTTGATATTTCTATGAATAGTACCTTGGATACCTTATTAATAGAAACCGGCTTGCTTGTAAGTGGCAGACTTCCTGAATCTTATTGCATCCTTTTTGAGGAACACCGTTGGAAAAATGTAGAGGAAGCAGTTGGAGAAAAAGACCAGTCGATCCGTTTCTTTTTAGAGCCGAAATATCGTACAGAAGCACTTGTGAGAGTAGCGAATTATGCTATGCTTTGTAGCCCAGAACATCCATTTATGGAAAAAGTAATAGAAGAATGCCAAAAAAGAGCCTCTTTGGAAATAAAATGTGATTATGACGTTCTTTTTACGACAGGACCGGATGTTGTTTCTCACGTATATCATTTAACCGATGAGTACTTCAGAAAAGCCAATAATATTGTTTTAGTTCCACAAGAAAGACACAAGGTGTTTATTGTCCATCATTGTTCCGGAGTATGGAGAAATTGAAATATATATCTCTGATTAGCGTTTTATAAAATTTTATTTTTTATATTTAAAATGACGGTGTGTGCTGCGCCATCCTTTTTTTAGAAATAATATTGGCAGTTCTGTTACAGATGAAAGTTTCCAACAATACATCAAGTAATCAAAATAAGAAGAAGGACGTAAATAGAAATAGGGACTTGTTGCTCTTGCCTGAGAATAACGGATAAAGTTGGTTTTGTACCAACGGAATACTTCTTTCTAATACGTTTTTAGGAATATTGACATTGAATTCAGATGAAAGATATTGCATAGCATATGAAAAAAGTAAGACCACTTTACGTTTTTTAATTTCTTCAATCAATCTTTCCCACGCTATCTCATTTTGGTCAATAATAATTTTTGCATCGACAATCCAGCGTATAGGGAAAAGTTCATTAAATCTAAGGCCATGAATGCAAACATGCATTAAGTGATCAGTTGCATCAAGTGTATAAAGAGGAAAGCCATTCAGTTGAACTGGTTGTTTATTTTGCCAAAGGCTATCGTCATCATGCAATCCACAGTTTTTAAAGAAGATGTGCCAATGTAGATCAACTTCCTGTTTATTGTCTTTGTGTACAAAGTCGATTGAATGCTGTAGGTATAAATAGGACTCTTTAAATGGGAAAATAAATTCTTTTTTTGGTTGATACCCAAGGTCCTGAAGAATCTGTATAGCACGTCTGACATTATTAGGCGAAACCAATATATCAAGATCACTCATGTGCCGTATGCCCATGTCTTTGTAATACAGTATTGTTAGTGCAACACCTTTTAAAAGCAGGCAGTCAATTTCGGCTTCATGAAATTGTTTCAAAATAGGAGTCGCATTATGAAAAATCATTTGATTTTTATACCAAGTCTGACGATAGATCCCTTTAAATTTATTCATGAGGGGATGGTCAATATTATATTCTTTGAGTTTAATCTCAGCGGATGCAGCGCCGGTTTGTCCAGCATGCTGAACAGCTCGGTTCTGCTTTTACCTAGACGGCGGATCACTTTGTTGTTATAATCGTCAAGCAGTGAGGCAATGGCATCATTGAGTTCATTGATATCGAAGAAAGTACGATGTCGCAGTTTCATCAGGATCCAGCGCTGTATGCCTTTAACCCCCGCTTCTACTTTTCCTTTGTCCTGTGGATGGTAAGGACGTGCAGGCACAATGGCAGTACCGTAGTGTCTTCCCATATCGGCGTAACTCTCATTGAGAACAATCTTCTTTCGGGTGTGTGTAATCACGGCGGCTTTGAGATTATCCGGAACGATCTGGTTTGCTACACCGCCATAGAAGGCAAAGGCTTTGTTGTGGCATTCGATGAAATCCTCTGTATTCTGGCTCATAACGGCATGTACGAAAGTATAGCCAGACGCTCCCAGTACGGCAACGAAGATCTGTGCTTTTTTCACTTCACCGGTGATAGCATTCGCCACGGATATGGTCAGTCCGCTGAAGTCGACGAAGAGTTTGTCTCCTGCATAGTGTATCTGTCTCATGGAAGGATTCAACTGCTTCTTGTATCGGTTGTAGTACTCCTTGAACTGGGTGTAGCCGTAACCGTTAGGATGTTGTTCTTTGTACTCTTCCCACAACAGCTGTCTGGTCATTGAGTTTTTAGACAGTTCTGTGTGAATGTAGTTCCAGTCGGGATGGGGTTTGTCTGTACGGCTTTGTTGGTACTGCTTGAGTTCAGGAAACAGCAGTGAGAGCAGCTGATGCTCTTGCATCGCCAACGCCTCATTGATCTCAAGACCACTCTTCTCGAAACGGGTGGTAAAGTTGGAAACAGCGGATTTGGAGGCAATACCGAGTGTTTCGATATTCCTGTTGGATAGATCACCAAGATATTTGAGTCTCAGCACCTCTTTGACGGTACTTATGGATAGTCTCCGCATAAAAGCCCTTTTTAGGCTGTATTTTAGTGAGAATATCCAACAACTTAATACAAACTTACGCGCCGGTCAAGAGGCTAAAGTGTCCACATGCACTCCGGCGAGGTGTCCACATGTGCTCCGGCGCACTGTCCACATCAACTCCGGCACGGTGTCCAAATGCGGCCGGCGCCAACACCCCCAAAGTATTTTAAACATATAATACATATTATAGATATAAAACTGGATTTATTTACTTAATAGAAAGTCTAAGGCGAGTATGCAAGCATTAATTTTAGCCGCAGGTAGCGGAAGCAGACTGGGAAAACATACGAAAGAAAACACAAAGTGTATGGTCAAGCTCAATCATAAAAGATTGATCGACTATATACTTGAAATTCTTAATCATAGGAAAATCAAGAAACTGATAATAGTTGTAGGGTATCAAAAAGAAAACCTCATGAATCATGTAGGCACTCAGTATAAAAATATAAAAATCGAATACATAGAAAATCCAATATATGATAAAACAAACAATATTTACTCCCTTTTTCTTGCAAAGGACAAATTGGCACAGGATGATACTATCCTGCTGGAAAGTGATCTTATATTTGAAGAAAAAATTCTAAAAAGGCTTTTAGAAGATAAACGAAAATCGTTAGCTGTAGTTGATAAATATCAGATATGGATGGATGGTACATCTGTCATATTGGATGCTAATGACAATATTCTAAGCTTTGTGACTAAAGGGCTTTTTAATTTTAAAGATATTGATCAGTATTATAAAACTGTTAATATTTATAAGTTTTCCAAAGAATTTTCTCGAAAAATATATATTCCTTTCCTTGAAGCCTACTCAAAAGCCATGGGGGACAATGAATATTACGAATCAGTATTAAGAGTTCTTACTCTTTTGGGTGATATTGAGCTGAAAGCTTTACGTTTGAATGGTGAAAAATGGTATGAAATAGATGATATTCAGGATAAAAAAAATGCTGAGATTATTTTTGCACCCTCCGGTAAAAAAAAATTAGATCTTATTCAGTCACATTATGGGGGATATTGGCGTTTTCCAAATCTAAAAGATTTTTGTTATTTGGTAACTCCCTATTTCCCGCCGCAAAAAATGCAGGAAGAAATCAAAACTCATTTTTATGAACTTCTTTCTCAATATCCATCCGGACAAGAGATACAAAAATTACTTGCAGGAAAACTTTTTGGTATTGGAGTAGGCAATATAGTGGTGGGAAACGGTGCAGCAGAAATCATTCGGTATTTAAGTACTGTCATAGAAGGAACTGTTGGATTGCCATTCCCTACATTCAATGAATATCCTGAATGTTTAGGAGCAGACAGAATAGTACAATTCACACCTTCGAATAAGGATTTTTCATATAGTCTAAAAGATATGATAGAGTTATCAAAAAAATGTGATAATCTATTGCTTATTAATCCTGATAATCCAAGTGGAAACTTTATTTCCAAAAATGACTTGTTAATGCTTGCGAATGAACTACTGCGGAGCGGTAAAAACTTTATATTGGATGAATCATTTGTAGATTTTTCTTCCAAAGGAGAAGAGGAAAGTTTACTTACACAGACAGTATTAGATAGGTATCCAAACCTTGTCATTATAAAAAGTATTTCTAAAAGCTATGGCATTCCCGGATTAAGATTGGGTATTCTTGCTACATCAAATACAAAAATCATATCCGCTATTCAGGAAAAAATGCCTATTTGGAACATTAATTCATTGGGAGAATTCTTCTTGCAAATAATTGGCAAGTATTTAAAGGAATACAAGGAAGGGTGTATTAAACTTTCGGAGGAAAGAAATAGATTTTATAAAAAACTTCAAAATATCTCTTTTCTAAGAGTGATTCCTTCTCAGGCAAATTATTTCTTAGTTCATGTGATTGATAGATTTAGTGCTCGTGAGTTGACAGAACTGCTGTTATTTAAATACAATATTTACGTTAAAGATTTGACTGGGAAAAAAGGTTTTGAGGAGCATGAATGCATTAGAATTTCTGTCAGAAATTCCGATGACAATACTCTCATGATAAATGCACTTCAGCAAATATCAGAAAGAAGTTAAAATGATGAACTGGCAACATATTTACAATAATCAGTATCGTCTTGAACGATATATACAGGAGTTATTGCTAAAAGTAGACGGATTTGATAGTCCTACCGGATATTTTAGTGTAGAAGATTGGACAAAATATACTCAGTATCACTATGGAAAACTTGCTATAAAACCTACTGATTCCATTTTTGAGGTTGGATGTGGGGCTGGAGCATTTTTATATCCTCTCTTCCTGCAGAAGCATCGGGTAGGTGGTATAGATTTTGCAAACTCTTTAACATCCTTGGCAAATGCGCTCATGCCAAACTGTAATTTTCAAACAGCTGAGGCTATAGAACTTAACGCAGAGCAAAATCATGATGTAGTTCTGAGTCATGGTGTATTTTTATATTTTGAAAACTTAAATTATGCGAGGGAAGTGATCATAAAAATGATCCAAAAAGCAACTTCTACTATTGCTATCCTTGATATCAATGATGCAGATAAAGAACATGAATATCATCAACTCAGAATGAAGACCATGACAAAAGAAGAATATGAAAAGAAATACAGTGGTTTATCCCATCATTTTTATAATAAATCTTTTTTTGAAGATATTGCAAAAGAATATAAGTTAGATATAGAAGTATGGGATCAAACTTTCAAAAAGTATAACAATTCCCAATTTAGATTTAATGTTATAATGAAAAAATAGTGAAATTTAATGTTTGAAAAGTCTAAATCAATAGTGAAAACCTACGTAATGAAGCATAAAGCATTTGCTAATATATTAAGGTTCGTGTATCAAAAAACCATATTGAAATA
>NZ_WGDD01000046.1 GCF_015493435.1 Sulfurovum sp. | reverse complement strand
CCTCGGAGAGGTTGGATATATTATAATTTCTTTTCGAATGTAGCATGGAGATATAATCTTAATAATAATGTCAAGTTGATAAATAAAAATTTTGACAAACAAGAAAGTATAAGAAATTGTCAAGAATGCTACTACAATAAAGAATATGGATTTGTAGGTAATTTAAAAAATCATATATCAAATTTATTTAGAAAATATCACTATTTTGAACATTATCATCAGGCACAGCCATTCTTAAAAAGTATTTGGGCAGAAGCAACTGCTGCGTGCAAAGATGAAGTAGGTATGACAATATCACAGCGATTTAGGGATAAAAGTGGTATAACAGCCTATTTATTTCGTTATTGGCACTTAGTATCAGGTAAGTTTGTACCGTACTATGAAAATGATTTTATGATCCAGAATTTACAAAACCTGGAAAATATCCAGAAAATAAGTGATACTCTTTTGCGAAATAAATATCGTTTTGTGTGTCTTAATGATGAATCTTTTGCTATGAGTGATGATGACTTTGTGAAAGGCAAAGAGATAATTGGCCAAACGCTGGATAGGATACTTCCATCAAAGTCGAGCTATGAAAAATGAATATTGTTGACATGGTGTGCCGGATGGGATATACTACACCTCATTTAGCTTGTTTAAAAGGTTGAGGAGTGGTAGATTATCTCATAATAGGTGCCGGATTTGCCGGTTCCGTAATGGCCGAAAGGCTTGCTTCTCGGTGCGATAAAAAAGTGCATATCATCGAAAAGCGTCCGCATATAGGCGGCAACTGCTATGATGAAGTAGATAGCAGTGGCGTGCTGGTACATCGGTATGGACCCCATCTCTTTCATACAGAGAACAGAGTTGTATATGAATATCTCTCCGGGTTTACACAGTGGCACAACTATAGGCACAAGGTAGTTGCGCATGTGGATGGACGGGATATTGCGATCCCTTTCAGTTTTACAACACTTTACCAGGTATTTGACGACGTGAAAGCAGATGTACTCAAAGCCAAACTGATCGAACGCTACGGCGAAGGTAGCAAGGTTTCAGTCCTGGAACTGCGGGAAGCGGAAGATGAAGAGCTCAAAGCGTTGGGAGAGTATGTATATGAAAAGATATTTGTACATTACACTGCCAAACAGTGGGGTATTCCGGCAAGCGAGGTCAATTCGGCTGTTTTAGCGAGGGTACCGGTACTTACCTCTTATGACACGCATTATTTTCAGGACACATATCAGGCTGTGCCCCAAAGTGGTTATACCAGACTGTTTGAAACACTTTTGGACCATCCGAATATTTCTATTGCTCTGGGAGAAGATGCTCTTGAGACACTGAAGATCATTGATAAACAACTTTATTATAAAGGAGAGCGTTTTAAAGGGACGGTGATCTTTACGGGAATGCTTGATGCCCTGTTTGACCATTGTTATGGTGTCTTGCCTTACCGTTCTCTCGATCTGCGATTTGAAGTGTGCGATCAGGAATATTGTCAGGACAATGCAGTAGTGAATTATCCCAATGAGCATGAGTATACGCGTATTACCGAGTTTAAGCATATTCACCCTGTTAAAAGTCCTCAGACAACCATACTCAAAGAATATCCGCAAAATTACATCAATGGAAAGAATATTCCTTATTATCCTATGCCTACAGAGGATAGCAAAGAACAGTATGAACGTTATGCTGCTTTGGCACAGGAAATAGACAACCTGATACTGCTGGGAAGACTGGCAGAGTACCGATATTATGATATGGATGATATTGTCGCAAGGGCCTTGGATATATTTGAGGAATTGACGTGAGCCGGACGAAGGTAAAGATGCTTGTCGCAACCCACAAGCCGTATGATTTTCCCGATAGCGCAATCTATGTTCCTGTTCAGGTAGGGAAAAGTTTGGTACAGGAGGACTATGGGTACCTCAAAGATGATTCAGGAGAGAATATTTCTGCAAAAAATCGTTCTTTTTCCGAATTGACAGCACTCTACTGGGCCTGGGAAAACCGTTTTTTTAAAGAAAGTGAATTTTGTGGACTGGTGCATTACCGGCGTTATTTTTCAGGCAGTGCAGTATTCGGAAAGTACCATATCCTCAGTGAAAAGGAGATCGCCTCGATATTGGATGACTATGATGTGATCGTACCTAAAAAAAGAAAATACTATATCGAGACCGTAGGGGACCACTATGCACATGCGCACTACAGCAAAGATTTGGATGTACTGAAAAGCATTTTAAAAGAAAGATCACCTGAATATCTGAATGCATTTGAAAATATAATGGAGCAGACAAGCTTGTATCTGTATAATATGTTTGTAATGAGAACGGAAGACTTCAATGCCTACTGTGCATGGCTTTTCCCCATTCTTTTTGAGCTTGAAGAACGCATCGATATTTCAGGGTATGATAGCTATCAGCGCAGAGTTTTCGGTTTTTTGTCTGAGCGGCTCTTCACTGTGTGGCTGTTGCACCATTCCATGAAAACAAAAGAGATAAAAGTGGTCAATACAGAGGGTGAAAACCTGTTTTTAAAGGCTGTGAAAATGTTAAAAAGAAAGTATTTTAAATGAAATTTACACTCTTTAAGATCATACTGTATTCTCTATTGTTGACAGTGAATCTTCTCATAGCATATGCTATTGCATCAGTGGTCATAAGCCATATCTCCGACCACCCGATACAAAAATATGTATGGCAGATAGGCGTCTATCTGTTTTTCTATTTTTATTTTAAACTTTTTCACAGTCGAATGGTCAGTTCAAACGAATCATACCTGTTGATCAAAGCCAATGTCCTGGCACTGATTACTATTTTTTCCATCATATTTCTGCTGAAAGAGTCAGAAAGCTATTCCCGTGCCTATGTGATGATCTTTTTTCTTTTGAACAGTTTGTTGCCGATATGGGTTTATCTGATAAAACGATATATGATGCAGTTTGATTGGCTGCGGGAAGGCATTGTTGTGGTGAGCGATCATCCGGGTTTCAGGAACATCGAGCAATGGTTTACAAAAGACAATGCCTTTGGATACGACATTAGGGTAAATATTTCGGTTGATGAAAAAGAGAAGAATATTCAATCCCTTAAAACAGCACTGGACAGTCATACATACCATACGGCCGTTGTTGCCATAGACAATGACGGGATAGAACAGGTTTTTTATTATATGGAATATTTGCAGCACCGGGTGAACCGTGTGATCGTACTGCCCAAAATGACTAAAATGCCTTTGATCAATGCTGAAGTATTTACCTCTGTCAACCACAGGGGCCTTGCATTCAGTACACAGAACAATTTACTGAACCCTGTAGATAAAACATTCAAAATGATCTTTGATCTTATTGTGACGACACTTTTGCTGGTTGTGTCTGCTCCTTTACTCCTGATTCTATATATAGTGGTCTTCGCTGCTACCAAGGGGAATCCGATATTTAAACACACCCGCATAGGCAAAGACGGTAAGAAATTTGAAGTGTATAAATTTCAAACGATGTATCCCAATGCACAGAAAATACTGGAAGAACTTCTTGAAAATGATGCGGAACTCAGGACAGAGTGGGAGCAGGAACACAAACTGAAGCATGATCCGCGTATTACCCCAATAGGTCAATTCCTGCGCAAAACTTCTCTTGATGAACTGCCTCAGCTCATCAATGTGATCAAAGGTGAAATGTCCCTGGTCGGACCAAGACCCATTGTGGAAAGCGAGATCAGCAAATATGGGGAATATTTTTACTATTTCAAGGCAGTAAAACCCGGAATTACCGGCTTGTGGCAGATCAGCGGGCGCAACGATGTGGACTATGGCGAGAGGGTGCAGCTGGATACCTGGTATGTACGCAACTGGTCGATAGAACAGGATCTCAATATCTTAATGAAAACAATTGTCGTAGTCGTGCTGAAAAAGGGAAGTTATTAACGGAAAAATCTATGGTATAATTACTAAAATGGAGTTGAAAAAAAATGAAAAATATACGAAAAGCATTTACAATGATAGAATTGGTTTTTGTGATTGTTGTGATAGGGATTCTGGCAGCGATAGCGATTCCGAAATTAGCCGCTACAAGAGATGATGCCATTATGTCAAAAGCGAGATCGACATTGGCTTCGGTAAGAAGTTCTATTGCTACAGAAAGACAAAAACGGATACTGAGAGGGAATTTTACTGCAATCGGTGATCTGGGAGATAGTACCTATGCCTTTAGATATTTTGATGGTGACAGTGCACACCCGGTTTTGGAATATCCTGTTAAAAACTGTTCTTCAGGCGGAAAATCGTGCTGGAAGAGAACAAACGCCACAACATATAAATTTGAAAAACCGGGTGGCGGTGAAGCAACATTTACCTTAGGCGGAAACAAATTGACAGGAAGTTTTTAATTTATTGTATTATTTGGAAGTATGCCTTTTAAGGTCAAGTGCGCCTAATCTGACCTATCAGTCACAACATAAATTAGCAAAAGGGAGTGTAGTAACTGTACCGCTCAAAACAACGGTCAAAGAGGCCGTGGTGACAGGGGAGGTTGAAAAACCCGAGTTTGAAACTGCTGAAATTCTTTCTGTGACCGATAGATGCTACACGAAAGAACAAATGCAGATAGCAAAGTTCATTTCCGAGTATTATTTCTCTTCGTTTTCCGAGGCGATCTCGTTATTTTTATCCTACCGTAGGGGTGCCCTTCGCGGGTACCCCAATATGGATGCTCGAGCGGACCGAGGGCAACCACAAGGGATTGCCCCTACATTATCCACAATACAGCAACACGCCTACAATCAACTCCTGCAAAAAGACAAAGCCCTGCTTTTCGGTGTTACCGGTTCGGGAAAAACAGAAATTTTTATTTCTTTAATGGCCAAAATGCTGGAAGAAGGGAAAAGCTCTATTTTTCTGATGCCGGAGATATCGCTTACGCCGCAAATGGAAAAACGCTTGAAGGTTTATTTCGGTGATGCCGTGGCGATGTGGCATTCAAAGATCACCAAAAAGAAAAAAGAACAGATACTCAAAGGGATCGAAAACGGGGAAATACGCATCGTTGCCGGTGCGCGTTCGGCGCTTTTTGTACCACTGCATGATCTTGGGCTGATCGTGGTTGATGAGGAGCATGACGACTCCTACAAGGCGCAGACAAGACCGCGTTACCATGCGCGTGATGTAGCGGTGCTGATGGGGCAGAAACGGGGGGCGAAAGTGGTGCTGGCTTCCGCAACGCCTTCGACAACGAGTTATTACAAGTATGATGTTGTCAAACTGGAAAAACCCTATGTAGAGAGGAAAAAAGAGTATCATTTCATTAATGGTGACAGCATCAATATACCCATATTGAGGGCTTTGCAGGAGAACTATGTACAAAAGAACCAATCACTGCTTTTTCTGCCTACGAGAGGGAATTTTAAGTACCTATACTGCGAACGCTGCGGTAAGACACATCTGTGCCCCTACTGTTCCGTGGGGATGGCCCTTCACAGGAAGCACCGGCATCTCAAATGCCACTACTGTAACTTCACTGAAGCCATTGTCGATACCTGTACCTACTGCGGGCATACGCCGCTCAAGAGCGAACGTATGGGAACGCAGGAAGCGATAGAAGTGATCGGTAGTGCCATAGAAGGCATACAGATAGAACAGTTCGACAAAGACAGTATTACCACGGCAAAAAAGCTCAAAGAGGCACTGAAACGTTTTGAAAGTGGGGAGAGCCATTTGCTTCTGGGCACACAAATGCTTTCCAAGGGACATGACTATGCCAACATTACGCTTTCTGTGATCATGGGACTGGATCATATTTTGGGTTTAGCCGATTATCGGGCGAGAGAACGTGCCGTGGCATTGCTTTTTCAAATAGCCGGCCGGAGTGGACGTGCCAAACAGGCTGAGGTGCTGGTGCAGACCAACGATCCTGAATTTTTTAAAAGCTATCTGCATGATTATGAGGATTTCATTCAAGATGAACTGACCTTTCTGGAAATGGCGCAGTATCCTCCTTTTGCATCGATAGCACGTATTTTGATCGCACATAAAGATGAAGCCAGGGCAGGGAAGATCACGCTCGATACTGTAACCAGACTCAAAGCATTTGAGGAAGTGGAGATCGTGGGACACGGCAAAGCCCCGGTTGAGAGAATAGCAAACAAATTCCGCTTTAATATTCTGTTGCGTGCAAAGAGCAGGGTGCCACTGTTGAAAGCTTTGCATGCCGTGGACTGCCGAGAGATCGAGATCGATATGGACCCGGTCGAATTTTCGTAGGTTTGGCCATGCCAAACGTTTTGATCATAATATGCATACACGGAAATCTGAAATGCAAAACATTCATTTCCGTAACCATTTTGTTTTGACGTGTGACACGGCCACACCTACAGGTTAATTTATTTTCGATAAAATAAAACAATTATAACGAAGGTTAAAAGTGAAACCAAGAGTAAAAACAAAAAAAATTTATGTTGGTGATGTTGCCATAGGTGGCGATGCACCTATTTCCGTACAGTCAATGACGTATAGTGATACACGAGATGTGGCTGCAACAGTAGAGCAGATCAACAGATTGCACTTTGCCGGAGCTGATATGGTGCGAGTGGCTGTGCCCGAGATGGAAGATGCCCTGGCACTCAAAGTGATCAAAGAGCAGATATCTCTGCCATTGATCGCGGATATACACTTTAACTACAGGCTGGCACTTGAAGCGGCGAAGTGGGTGGATTGTATTCGTTTCAATCCGGGAAACATAGGGGAGAAAAACCGTATTAAAGAAATCGTCAAAGCATGTCAGGAGCGTAATTTGCCTATACGTGTCGGTGTGAATGCAGGTTCTTTGGAAAAAGAGTTCGATCAGAAGTACGGTGCGACGGCTGCGGGGATGGTCGCTTCTGCCGAATACAACATCAAATTTTTGGAAGATCTTGGTTTTACGGACATCAAAGTTTCGCTCAAAGCATCCGATGTTGACAGAACGGTCGAAGCCTACAGAATGCTCCGGCCCAAAAATCCCTATCCGTTTCATCTGGGTGTGACTGAGGCAGGGACCATTTTCCATGCCACGGTCAAATCGGCGATTGGTCTGGGTACTTTGCTGCTTGACGGCATCGGCGATACGATGCGTGTTTCCATTACGGGTGAACTTGAAGAAGAGATCAAAGTAGGCAAGGCGATTCTCAAAGACAGCGGACGGGTACAGGAAGGGCTCAATATTATCTCCTGTCCTACCTGCGGGCGTATTGAAGCAGATCTTGTGTCTGCCGTGGCAGAAGTGGAAAAACGGACAGCACACATTAAAACTCCGATGGATGTCAGTGTAATGGGATGTGTGGTCAATGCTATAGGCGAAGCCAAACATGCCGATGTAGCGATCGCCTATGGCAAGGGCAGCGGACTTGTAATGGTCAAGGGGGAAGTGGTTGCCAAGCTGCCTGAGGGAGAATTGGTTGACAGATTTGTAGAAGAGGTGGAGCGTTTTGCAGAAAAGAATAAATAATGCAAGGTGTTGCAGGGGTACAACACCCTACGCCAATACAGAGGTATGCTAAATGGAAAACATGTACAATCTCAACATAGAGCGTGCTGTGCTTTCTGCAATTATTTTTGATCCTGAAATTTATGAAGAGATCGCGGCAAAGCTTAATCCGCATGATTTTTATCTTCCTTTTCACCAGCATGTTTTTCTTGCCATGGAAGAACTCAGCCGTGAAGAAAAACCTATTGATGAAGAGTTTTTAAAAACAAAACTCCAGGGTATGGGCAAATTCGATGAAGTGGCAATGCTTGAACTGCTTTCGGCCAATCCCATTTCCAATACGGCTGCCTATCTGACGGAGATCAAGGCAAAATCAAGCAAACGTGCATTGGCGACGCTGGCAACCGAGATCAAAAAGGTGACCATAGAGGATGATCTGCCTGCTGAAGAAGTGATGAATCTGGTGGAGAAAAAACTCTATGAGATCACACAGAACAATACCAATGAAGATTTTAGGGAATCCAAAGAGATCACGCTGTCCATGATGGATGAGATAGAGCGTCTCAAAGCACTCGGGAATTCCAAACTGATCGGGACAGATACCGGATTTAAGAACTTGAACGATAAAACTTCCGGCTTCGGCAAAGGGGACCTTGTCATCATCGCGGCAAGGCCGGCGATGGGGAAAACTGCCCTGGTACTCAATATGGCACTGAAAGCCATTGAAAGAAATGAAGGGGTGGCTTTTTTCTCGCTGGAAATGCCGGCAGAACAGCTGATGCTGCGTCTGCTTTCGGCCAAAACTTCCATTCCTCTGCAGCAACTGAGAGTGGGGGATTTGCGTGATGAACAGTGGACACAGCTTTCTTCTGCAACGGATGAACTGTCGCAGAAGAAACTTTTTGTAGATGACGGCGGCTATGCGACCATCCACCATGTGCGAAGCAAACTGCGCAAACTCAAAGCGCAGCATCCGGAGATCTCTGTTGCGATTATCGATTATCTGCAGCTGATGAGCGGGGAAGGAAAAGAGGGCAGACAGCAGGAGGTTTCCGAAATATCAAGAGGCTTGAAACAGTTGGCCAGGGAATTACAAATACCCATCGTGGCACTTTCCCAGCTTAACCGTGGACTCGAAGCAAGAGAAAATAAGCGTCCAATGCTCTCAGACCTGAGAGAATCGGGTGCGATCGAGCAGGATGCCGATATTATTCTTTTTGTCTACCGTGACGATGTCTACCGTGAAGCCAAAGAGAAAGAAAAAGAGATGAAAGCAAAAGCGGAAGGCAAAGAATATACGTCCGATTTCCGAAAAAAATCGGAAGAGGAAGCAGAGATCATCATAGGAAAGCAAAGAAACGGACCTACCGGTACCGTGGATCTTGTCTTCCAGAAGCAGTATACGCGCTTTGTAGATGCAACGCACTCTCCGGCATTTGAAGTAGTCTACGAAGACCGTGACATTCCTGCGAATACAGGAAATATCTCTGTAGATATGCCACCCATATAGATATCTCTATGCCTTGCAGGGTCTGTAACTACGTACGAAAATAAGAAAACAGGATACCCTATGGAAAAACCAAAACTTTTTGAAACAGGAAAAAGTTTTGTATGGACCATGACCCTTCTTCTGTTGCTGTTCTGCCTCAGACTCGGATGGGAATATCGGAATTACACGGAATTTATCGCCAAGCCGTTCTATTTTACCCATGCGGTTGTCCTGAATGCCTATACAAAAACAAAGGGGAAACGGCGTTATCAGGTCTTAAAGCTGCACAGTGATGAGGGGCTGACTTTTTATACGACAACACACAGTACAGAGCCGTTTGCACATCAGCGTATACGGGTAGAAATATTTCCTTCCTCCAAAATCACTTTTGCCGGCTACCTCGGCAGTTTCTATGTTAAAAGCAGGATCGGAAAACATGAAAATATGCCTGTTTCAGTGAAAACAGCTTTACTCGAAAAAGTTGCTTCACAGCATCATACCTCTTCTATCGCTTCGTTTTATAATGCCATTTTCTTTGCTGCACCTCTCTCGAAGATATTGCGGGAAAAGATCGCACTGCTTGGAGTCAGTCATCTTGTTGCATTGAGCGGATTTCACCTGGGTATCCTGTGGGCGATCCTTTACGGTTTTTTTCTTTTGCTTTATAAACCGCTCCAGCAGCGCTATTTCCCGCACCGGTATGCCCTGTTCGATGTAGGGCTGTTAACCGTACTGATACTGGGGGTTTACCTGTGGTTTGTGGGTTCGCCTCCCTCTCTGCTGCGCTCCTATGCCATGATGCTGGCAGGGTGGGCGGTTCTGCTGATGGGCATAGAGCTGATCAGCTTTCCTTTTCTTGCAACAGTAGCGGCACTGCTGCTTGTGCTCTTCCCTTCCCTGTGTGTTTCAGTCTCTTTCTGGCTTTCTGTTTGCGGTGTTTTCTATATTTTCCTGCTGCTGCACTATATGAAACACTGGAACAAATGGCTTATTACGCTGCTGGTCATTCCTGTAGGTATCTTCCTCCTGATGCTTCCTGTGGTACATATGATCTTTGGTGTGACAAGTTCCTATCAGCTGCTTTCCCCGCTCCTGTCCATCCTTTTCATTCCATTCTATCCGCTGGCAATGCTGCTGCATACGGCAGGCATGGGCGGAAGTCTCGATGGTGCACTGCTGCATCTGTTTGAACTCCCCGCAGATGCACAGGAGCATTTCCTGCCTCTCTGGGCAGGCGGTCTGTATGTGCTGCTTTCTTTGCTGGCTGTCAAATACCGCAGTGCATTTTATGCCCTGGCCGCTGCAGCGCTGCTGTATGCGTTCTATCTGTTTTCAGGCTAAATCTTGTCGACATCCCCTTTTTTGTTAAGAAGATAGCAAAAGCGCAGACCATGCAAAAAAATAGCCCATGAGATATAGATCCAGAGCAGGAAAAAAAGTACGGTACTGATGCTGCCGTAAACGGAAGTGTAGGTTTTGTTGTATATGACATAAAAGATAAAGCCGCTTTTGGAAAGGTACCAGATCAGCGACGCGATAAAAGAGCTTATCAGTGCGGCACGTTTTTGGATACGGGTGTTGGCAGAGAGTTGATAGGCAATGTAAAAGGCACCCCAGACAATGATATAGGGAATGATGGAATAGAGGTGTATCATACTGGTGATACTGCTTTTGTTGAGATAGCCCTGGATCAAATTGGAAACATAGAAAGATACCCCTATCATGGTAGGCAGAAGAACGATCAGGAGAAAATACGTTTTGATGCTTTTGAGTATTCCCCGGCTGGGAAGCTCAAAGATATCATTGACAATATAGTCATAACTTTTAAAGAACATGATGGCGGCAAAAATGACGTAAAAGGCACCCACTATCCCGAGTTTGTCGGAGTTGTGTATAAAGGTATTGATATGCTCCATGATCTCTTTGGACTGTGTAGGCATAAGATTGGCAAAAATAAGCTGCTGTACTTTGTCGTACATTTCCTGGAAAAGAGGAAGTGTCGTAAAAAAATAGAGCAGTATGACAAGCAGGGGGATGATGGAAAAAATAGTATTCCAGCTGAGGCTGGAAGCATAATAGCCCAGTCTGTCATCAAAAAGATCTTTGAAAAAGTCTCTGACAAAGACATAATATTCTTTAAGAAGCGTATTGGCTAGCATACTCTCTCCTTTTTCGTTTTAAAGACCCATCTTTCCCGGATTGAGAATATTGTTCGGGTCGAAAGCTTTTTTGATATCTTTGAAAAGCTGAATCTCTACAGGGTTGAATGCAATTTCCATAAAAGGTGCTTTGCTTGTACCAATACCGTGTTCACCGCTGAGCGTGCCGCCCATTTCAACCACCAGTTCAAAGATCTCTTCTATGGCCTTATGGCCTTTTTCAAGCTGTTCCTCGTCCGAGCCGTCCACCATTACGTTGACATGGATATTGCCGTCTCCTGCATGGCCGAAACAGGGAACTTTGAAATGATAGCGGTCACCGATTTGATAGATGCGTTTCAGCGCTTCGGGCAGCATACTTCTTGGAACAGAGATATCTTCATTGAGCTTTTTACTGCCGAAAATGGTGATGGCCGGGGATGCATTGCGACGGGCATACCAGAGTTTGTCCCGCTCGGCTTCAGTATGTGCTACGACAAGATCCTGCGCGCCGTTCTTCTTGAACGAATGCTGGAGGATTTCCAGCTGAAAATCGACTTCTTCGATGACATTCCCGTCCACATCACCGATGAGCAGGGCGCCGGCTTCTTCGGGGAGTTCTACACCGAGCTTCTCTTTGAGTGCCTGCACCACGAGTGCATCCATGAATTCCATGGCGACGGGGTTTGCACCGCCGGCAAGTGATTTGAATACGGCATTCATAGCATCATCTACAGAAGGAAAGATACCCATATAGGCTTTACGGAATTTCGGTTTGGGAAGCAGTTTGACCGTGATCTCGGTGATGACAGCCAGTGTACCTTCCGAAGCGATGAGAATACCGGCTATATTATAGCCTGCGACATCTTTGATAGTACGTTTTCCCGCACGGATAATATCCCCGTTGGGACGGACAGCGCGCAGTGCCATGACATAGTCTTTTGTAATACCGTATTTGGCGGCACGCATACCGCCGGCATTTTCACTGACATTCCCTCCGAGGGTCGAATATGCTTCACTGGCTGGATCGGGCGGATAGAAAAGCCCGATCTCTTCAACGGCTTTTTGAAGGTCCATATTGATCACTCCGGGCTGTACGACGGCAACCATGTTTTCCATATCGATCTCAAGGATCCTGTTCATATGTTTTTCCATGGCAAGGGTGATACCGCCGCTGGTTGGCAGTGCCCCTCCTGTAAAGCCGGAACCTGCACCGCGCGGGGTGATGACAATACTGTGGTGGTTGCAGTAGACCAGAATGCGGCTGACATCTTCTTCATTGCGGGGAAATACGACTGCATCAGGTTCAAAACGGGTACGTGTTGCATCGTAGGAGTATGCGATCATATGGGCTTTGTCACTGTAGACATTCTCTTTGCCTACGATCTCCTGAAGGTTTTCAATATGTTTGGGATCAAGCACTACAGTGCCTCCATCGTTTGATAATAGCTGCCTGAGCCGCTTTTTGAAAACCACCCTTCTTTGATCTCCTTGAAATGCATATAGAAAGGGAACTGTGCTTTGGCCGGAAGGTTGGAGAGCGTTTTTTTACTGATGATTTTTCCCGAGATCGGATCCATAAGCACCAGCGTGTTTTTTCGGGCAATGGCTATCAGTCCTATCTGGTAGGCTTTTGCAAATGAATTCAGGTTTTCCCTGGTGGGGAAACCGTCTCCTCTTTTGGAAAGGTAAATGGCAAAAAGATCCGGATGTATCCAGTTTTTTGCATAGGATGAAGTGATTTTTGCATACGTATCGGCATCCGGCGCGAGCAGCATGACATTATTGTAAAGATATCCTCCTATAATCTTGTCTCCGGCACGGACAGGTGTTTTGATCGTCGGAAGTTCATCGTGGTGGATGATATCTCTGCTGATCACTTTTGCGCGACCTTTTGCAGTTTGGGCAACATAGGCAGTGATCGCCCGGAGGTCATGTCCGTAGCTGTGTATGACGACACCGCTCATACCGTTGGCAGGAAATGAAGAACGGAGGGTAATGGTATCTCCTTTCACCGAGGCAACGGCTGTGTGTACGGTAGAGGGAAAAAAGCCTGCAAAAAGAGGCAGGGCGGTAAACAATATCAATGCTATTCTGATCATAGCTATCCTTTAGTAAATAGTTAACGTTGATTATACAGGCAAAAGAGTAAAAGTCTGATTGTATCGCATGAAGCTTTGTGCGCCAAGAGGAGGCCACCATCAGTTTATTTCGGCTATAATATTGGCAAAATAAGGGGTATGGAGCGGTATGAAGTATTTTATATTGATCATTTTAGTATTCAATTTTTCTTTTGGTATGAAGATCAATAGAAAAATATGGAGTCAAAACACTACTTTTTCCGACTATCTCGGGGAACACAATATTTCAACAGCAGTGCTTGACTCTGTTTCACCCAAAGATCAGGAATATCTCTCCGATATCCAGAAGGATTACGTATATTATGAACTCCTCAATGACGACGGAACCCTGATACAGGCACTGATCCCCATCAGTAAAGAAATGCAGATACATCTTTTCAAGGAGCCAGGGGGCAGCAGATATACATTTGACATTATCCCTATCGTCTATAAAACCCAGACATATTTCGCCAAGGTAAAGATCAGTTCAAATCCTTATGACGATGCAAAAAAAGCGGTTCATAGCGACAGTGTGGCCAAAAAGGCTGCCCAGGCACTGCGTGGTATCATTGATACCAGAAAACTCCATAAGGGAGATTTGATCTCTTTTATCTATGTACAGCGCAGCAGACTGGGGCTGCCTTACTGTATGCCGGAGATCAAAGTCATGAAAGTGAAGACAAAAAAGATCGACCAGTTCATTTATGTGGATGAAGACGGACATGGCTACAAAGAGACAGGCAAGCGGGTTGCATACACTGTAACAGGAAAGAAAAAAGTGACTTACAGCAGACGTGTAAGCAGTAAAGGATCGACTTTTGGAATGCCTTTGCGGCATGCACGGATCACTTCAAGTTTTTCCTACAGAAGATGGCACCCGATTCTGCATCGCTACCGCCCGCATCACGGAACCGATTTCGGTGCGCGCCGCGGTACACCGCTGTTGGCAGTCAATGACGGGACAGTGAGCTATGCCGGATGGAAAGGCGGTTACGGACGGGTTGTGCAGATCAGGCATGCCGGCGGATATGAGTCGTTCTATGCCCATCAGAGCCGTATGCGTGTCAAGCGGGGACAGAAAGTCAAAAAAGGACAGATCATCGGTTATGTAGGCAGTTCGGGAAGAAGTACCGGACCGCATCTTCATTTCGGATTGAAAAAGAACGGCCGCTGGGTTGACCCGATGAAATATTTGAGAAAGAAGTCCATCAGAACATCGATGCTAAAGAAATTTACCAAGTATGAGAATGTAACGGAAACCAGATATAAAAGTGTGACCATTAAAGGGACAGCGGAAAACAGGGAAAAGCTGAAAGCATATCTGCTGCAGGATACACCTTCCTACATCTGGCCCAAAATATATAGAGGCAAGGTATATGTCAATGATAAAAAGAAATTTAAAGATGCAGAACAAGATTGAAAAATTTACCCTCAAACCGCTTGAGGATCCCAAATTCATTACGACCGCACGGGCAGCATATGAACAGAACGGTATAAAAAAATCCTGGGAGATTGTCAAAGCACATGACAGTGTGGCGATACTTATTTATCATACGGAACGTGATGCCTTTATTCTGGTACAGCAATTTCGGCCTGCGGTGTATATGAACAACCATGATGGAATGACGGTTGAACTGTGTGCAGGTATTGTGGACAAGGATCTTTCTTTGGAACAGATAGCCAAAGAAGAGATAGAAGAGGAGTGCGGATATGCTGTACCGGTAGAGAAGATCGTCAAAATCACTTCTTTTTATACTTCTGTAGGGTTTGCAGGCAGCAGACAGACACTCTACTATACCGAAATTGACGAGAGCATGAAAGTATCGGAGGGAGGAGGCATTGAAGGGGAAGTGATCGAAGTGATCGTCTTGCCGACACAGGAAGCAGCCGACTTGATATTGGATGAGAATATTGCGAAAACACCGGGATTGATGTTTGCCTTTATGTGGTGGTATGCAAGGAGTACAAATGGAAATTCTGTTACTGGAAGATGACCGTATTTTGTGCGAAAGCCTCAGCGAGTACCTGAAAACAGAAGGTTTCAGTGTTGATATGCTTCATCGCGGAGAAGAAGTTTTTGAGCATACTTTCGATAAAAAATATGATCTTTATATTTTAGACATCAATGTGCCTGATATCAATGGTTTTGATATACTAAAAGCCCTGAAAGAGTCAGGGGATGATACCCCTGCCATATTTATTACCGCATTGACGGATATGGCTTCTTTGGCGAAAGGGTTTGACATCGGTGCAGATGATTATATTAAAAAACCTTTTGACCCTGAAGAACTGGTCATACGTATCAAAAGCCATTATCTTGAGAAAAATGAATTGATCTACTACCAAGACCTTGTCTATGATCCCCATTCGAAACATTTGCGGCAAGACGGAAAAACTGTGGGATTAGGCACAATACAGTTGAAGCTTTTTCATGCGTTGATTACCCATATAGACAAGATCGTAGACCGCTATACTTTGATGGATATGCTGGAACAGCCGAATGTAAATGCATTAAGGGTTAATCTTGCCAAGCTGAAAAGCAGACTGGGGATCGAAATAAAAAATGTCAGAGGTCAGGGATATATGATCGAAAGAGAATAAGACTGGGATCTTTCTCTATGGTCTATAAATTATAAATATAATAACGCTTGGTAATGGTTAAGTAATCTTTTTCTGCTACAATTTTGCATATCAAATTAAAAAAGGATAAAATATGAAGAAAACAAGTTTGATTGCAGCTGCACTTGTAGCAAGTTTCGGCATCGTCGGATGCGGAGGAGGAAGCAGCAGTTCTGACGGTGCCGCTGTTTCTACACAAGATGTCACGGTTTCAGGTAAAGCGATTGACCCTGAGTTGATCAGTGCTACCGTCTGTCTTGATTTGAACAGAGACGGAAACTGCAGTGACAATGAGCTTTCAGCCACTACGGACGGCAATGGAAAATATCAGTTAAATGTATCTTCAAATCAGATGAACGGAAACTATTCACTGGTTGCGGTGAATGGTGTCGATGAAGAGTCCGGCGAAGCATTTAAGGGTACATTGATGGCAGACATAAACGGTACTTCCCAAAATATTACACCCCTTACCACTCTGATGCATGAACAAATGCAGTATGGCAGTGATCAGATGAAAAAGATGGAAGATATCGTCGGACTCAGCTATGACGATATGCAGAAAAATATCATTACTTTGGCAAATGACGGAAACACGACGGCATTAAAAGTAGCATTGGTCCTTGAAAAAAGTGCTGAAGCAATAGATCCGAAAGATACGATTAAATTCTTTGAAGATCTTGCTCAAAAAGTTGATGTGAGCGGGAAAGCAGATAGTCTGGTCTCTCTTATCCTGGAAATCACACCCGATAGTTTAAAGTCACAGATCAGTTCCCTGATAGATACTATTATGAACGCAAAAGCCTCAGATGCCTATGATTTGGCGGAAAAAGCAAGAAGCAAAGCGGCAGAATTGGGTATTGACCAGGATACAATGATCAAGAAAATGCCTCATGATATGCCGGGAACACCGGATACGAACGGTACAACGGAACCAGGAAACCCGGACATGCCAGGAAATCCTGATATGCCAAAATACTAAAGAGAATCACTTCGGCTTCACTGCCGGGGAGTGATTGGCCTTAGTTCTCTTCGTCTGCCTGTGTATAGGCAGCATAATAGGTACTTCCGTCTGAAAAAGTATTGACTGTCAGTTTGGAAAAATTCTCAAGATAGTCCCAAAATTCTTCGATCAGTTCCTGATCTACGTGTTTTGCTTTGTCTCTCAGTGCTTCGCGCATGGTTCCCAGCCATTCAATACGTGATTTTTCAGTAATGGAAAAATCATCATGTATACGGATCATATATTCATTCAGATCCATTCCCCCCGATTCCCCTTCATAGACTTTAGGTCCTCCGCAGATCTGTATGAAAAATTTGGTATTTTTTTCTTTAACCTGTTCAAATTCATTTTCATCCTGAGGGAAAAAATGGGCGATATCACTTTCATAGATTTTGTCATAAAAATCATACATGAGTTCCTTCATCCCTTCTTCTCTGCCAATGGCATTGAAAAATGCTATAGGAGGGTTTTTAAAATGAACGGCTTTCCCTTTTTCTACGGGGGTAATATCCAGTGACATGACTGTTCCTTATTTTCAATATTTGGGAGGATTATATCGTAGGGTCGGTTTATGTGCCATTAAGATATTAGTCATCACAAAAGCGTTTTTGAATACACGCATAGGCATCAATGCGTCTGTCACGCAGAAACGGCCATATTTTTCTGATTTCCTTGCCGGCATGTATATCGATCTCCACTTCAAGGATCTCTTCTTCGTTTCCGGCCTGGGCCAAATATTCTCCCTGTGCTCCGAACACAAAACTGTTCCCCCAGAACCGGATACCTTCACGCATGCCTGAAGGGTCTTTTTCGCTTCCGACACGGTTAACGGTGACAACGGGCAGGCCGTTTGCGATGGCATGCCCGCGCTGTATACCCATCCAGGCATCGAGCATTTTCTGTTTTTCCCGGGGGGTATTTTCTTTTTCGCATAAAGTATCATGACGTTCTTTGGGGCACTCCAGATATCCTATCGCTGTCGGATAAATGAGTATTTCCGCTCCTTTGAGTGCCATGATACGTGCTGCTTCAGGGTACCATTGGTCCCAGCAGACAAGTACACCGAGTCTTCCAACAGAAGTATCAATCGGGTCAAAGCCTGTATCTCCCGGTGTAAAATAGAATTTTTCATAATAGCCCGGATCATCCGGTATATGCATTTTACGGTATTTCCCGGCAAGCATGCCATGGTCAAAAACATAGGCAGTGTTATGGTAAATACCGTCAGTTCTTTTTTCAAAGAGGGAGGTAACGAGTACAATATTCTCTTGGGCGCTTATCTTGGCCCAGAAAGCAATATCATTCTGGTAATCTTCGGCATAGTCGAAGAACCGTGTATCTTCACTCTGGCAGAAATATTCATTCTGGTGAAGCTCCTGAAGTACGACAAGTTCGGCAGAAGTTTTTTCTATCATCTCCACTGTTTTGTGAATGGTTTCAGCCTTGTTCCCGCAATAGGGATGCTGTATCAGTGCAACTTTCATTGGGGTCTCCTCTTCTAATAGGCTATCTGCATCGTAGAGCAGTGTAAACTTCCGCCCTCTTCGATGAGTTTAAGGCAGTTGACGGGGATCATCTCTTTTTCTGGGTAGATCGCCTTGAAAATGCTTGAAACGTTTTCGTCATTTCTGTCATTGTAGGTCGGGTAGACAAGCGCATCGTTGGTAATAAGAAAATTGGCATAGGTAGCAGGCAGTCTTTGACCGTTTTTGCCATATTTGGCTTCGCACATGGGCAGAGGAATGAGCTGATAGGGGGTTCCTTCCTCGGTTCGAAAAGTGTTAAGCTGTTCTTCCATATCCCGCAGTGCTTCAAAATGTTCATCGGTACGGTCTCTGCACTGAACATAGACAATGGTGTCTCTGTTGACAAAACGTGCCAGGGTGTCAATATGGCTGTCTGTATCGTCACCGGCCAGGTACCCGTGATCGAGCCATAGTACACGTTTGGTACCGAGGTATGCGGACAGTTTTTCTTCTATTTGGCTTTTTGTCAACCCGCTGTTACGGTTCGGATTGCAGAGACACCGGGATGTGGTTAGAATGGTGCCGTCTCCGTCACTTTCTATGGAGCCGCCTTCGAGAACGAAATCGATCGTTTCAAGAGGTGTTGTTCCCAGATAGCCTTTCTCGTACAGCAGCCTGTTGACACGGTTGTCAAGCCGCGCATCAAATTTTCCGCCCCAGCCGTTAAAAGTGAAATCAAGCAGTTTTTTTTCACCTCCCTCTCTGATACTGATGTATCCGTAGTCACGTATCCATGTATCATTGGTCGGCAGTTCTATAAAGGTCATATTCCGTGTCGAACAGAACATGGATGCGATCTTTGTTTTGTCTTTACAGACAATGTAGACAGGTGCCTTATAGGCAATGGCCTGCGCAATACGTATGAAAGGAGAGAGTGCTTCGTTGAGCGATTTGGGCATGAGGGGGTCATACCAGTCTGTCTCTTCATGCGGGAAAGACATTAAAATACCGTATTGTTTCTCCCACTCGGCGATCATGCACCGGTCAGTCAGGTTCGTATTTTTCACTGTGCTTCCCCTCCTTGTTTGGTTCGTGTGGTAATAATACGCGTTTTTAACTTTTAATTTTTAATTTTTAACTATAATTCTCTATGGCAACTATTACGATCAATAAAGACAACTTCCGTCACAATCTTAACCAAATTGCACTAAAAACCGGCTCAATCGACAAGATCGCCATTGTACTCAAAGACAATGCTTACGGCCATGGACTTGAGATCATGGCACAGCTGGCTTCAGAATTCGGCATTAGACATGCCGTGGTCAAAAACAGAGACGAGGCAAATGTCATTAGAGGACTTTTCCGGACAGTTCTGATACTGGGCGGTCAGGCAGTGCCGGACGAAACCTGTACTTATGCGATCAATACGCTTGATGATATTGAGAAGGCACAGAAGGGTTCGCGTGTGGAACTCAAGGTCGATACAGGGATGCATCGTAACGGCATTGCGATAGATGACCTGGACAGGGCACTGGAACGCATAGTAGACAGAGAACTGGTACTTTTCGGACTCATGACACACTTTCGGAGTGCCGATGAACCGGGTTCCGAGTTCTTTTGGCAGAAAAAACAGTTTGAGCACGTGAAAACAAAAGTCAAGGCAGCCGGTTTTACCGGCTTTCGTATGCATTCACACAATTCTGCTGCAATATTGAGAAGCAAATCTTTTGAAGAAGATCTTGTACGGGTGGGCATAGGTGCCTACGGTTACAATGAATTGCCGGAGAGTTTTGACAAAGCAGAACTTAAACCGGTTCTTTCGCTCTATGCCAGAAAAATGGCGACAAAAAGACTCAAGAAAGGGGATCGGGTCGGCTACGGAGGTGATTTTGAGGTCCCCTGTGATATGCAGGTTTCCACCTATGATCTGGGCTATGGCGACGGCTGGTGCAGGGGAAATAGCAGCCAGCCGTATCTTACAGCAGAAGGTTTGCCTGTACTGGGGCGTGTTTCCATGGATTTTGTCAGTCTTGCATCACAAAAAGAAGTGTTGTGTATTATGAACGATGCACAAAGTGCAGCAAAGCAGTTCGGAACGATCTCCTACGAAATAACAACTGCATTATCTCCGCTGATCACACGCAGTGTCCTATAGTCCGGCTCATTTATAAAGCAGCCTGAGGGCACCTATGGCAAAAAGTATGATGGCCGCATTCCGGTAGGAGGGGTCGAGCATTAAAAGAAAAAAAGCCAGTGCAATCAGCACAAATGAGCTTTTGAATGTAGCGATGTGCCTGCTGATACGGCTTTCGAGCCACTCCAGCTGTCTTTCGCTCAAATGTATTCTGAGTTCATCTTCGCTGATCTTCTGTATTCCTGTTTTAATCTGTCTGAGTGTCAGCGGCAACACCCCCACCTCGTCTTTCAGTGCCTCGAAAATGCCGTTGTCCGCACCGAGTGCTTTGGGAATATTTTTCTGGAGCAGGGGAAGAATATCCTTTACCCCGTTGAAATTGGGAATATAGATAGTCCCCAGACCTTCGATAATGGCACTCGCCCGCATGATGTAGATCGCTTCCTGCGGTAGTTTAAAGGGAAAATCCCGCATGGATGCCATCACGCCGAAAGCAAGTTCCTGCATACTGGTCGCATCCAGAGAATCGTCATTGAAAATATCGAACATTTTCTGCGCCAGTTCGGTCATTTGGTCCTGCGGTGCTTCATAAGAGATGATCCCCAAACGTTTACAGCTGGAAATATAGAGTTCAAAATCCTGCTCGTGGGAAGATTTGACCATTTCAATAATGGCGATACGTGCCGGATTGCTGATACGTTTGACCATACCGAAATCCAGCAGTACCAGCTGACCGTCTGGCCGGATCAGAAGATTGCCGGGGTGCGGATCGGCATGGAAGTACCCGTTGATCAGCATTTGCTCGGTATAGAAGGAGATGAGCTGGTTCATTGCTGTCTGGAAATCGATCTTGTTTTTCAGAAGGGCTTCTTTGTCATCAAAGCGTATCCCCTCTTCAAAACTCATGACAATGGCATCATCACAGCAGTATCGTTCATAGGGAACAGGAAAGACAACACCGCTTTGTCCATAGACGGTACTGAAATGTTTCAGGTTGGAAAGTTCATTGCGAAAACTGGTCTCTTTGAGGATCATATCGGAAAATTCGGCAATAAGGGAGTCGATGGAGTTTTTCGTGTAGTGAGAAAAGAGCGGCCGGAAGAGCCGGTTGAAAAGTGTCAATATCCGGATATCTGCCTTGACCTGCCCGGCGATCTGCCAGCGGCGCAGTTTCACCGCTACGTGTTCCCCGCTTTTGAGCCATGCTTCATGCACTTCTCCTATGGAAGCACTGGCAATGGGTTTATCGTTGAAGCGTTCAAAGGGTTCGCTGTTCCCAAAAGCACGATCATAGACTTTTTGAAAGTTTTGCCGGGACATGGGAGGGATCTCATCGTGCAGTGACCGCAACTCTTTCAGATAGGCATCACTGAAAAAATCAGCCCTTGTTGCCAGTACCTGTGCCAGTTTGATGAAACTCGCGCCGAGTCCGTTGATGCTCTCTCTCAGTTCGTTGGGAGAAAGCGGCTTTATAAAGAGAAAACGGTCTTTCTTTTTGATCAGCAGATAGACTGTCAGCAGAAAGACAAAAACTTTTTGTACCCGTCGGGGAGAATAGTGTGAAAGGTTCAAATAGTTACTTTTTCTTCTCTTTGTGCAATGCTTCTATATCTGACTTGGTAGCCAAATCCATTTCTTCAAGGACTTCACGGATCGCTTCTTTGAGTTTGGTTTTGGCTTCCTTTTCTTCCTCTTCGCCCTTGGCTTTGGCCTTATCGAGCAGCTTTTGGGCTTCTTCTTTGTTCAATTTGCCTTTCTCAACCAGTTCGTTAAGTTCTTTTTCGACTTTTTCCTTGGCCAGAAGCGCACCGCCCAGGCCAATATAAAATAGATCTTTTAACATGATAATATCTCCTATTGGTATATTTCTAATGATAACATTTCTAAATTAATGAAAATTAGCATTTGGATATTGGTTATTTATAACTCTCTTGTCTGTGTTTTACTCTATAGACAGTCAGTGTCGTATCTTCTATGTCAAAAAGAACTCTATAGTTACCAACTCTTAATCTAAATGGCGGTTCAAAATTTGTTAGTTTTTTTGTATTGGGAATATGAGGAAATTTCTCTAGCAGTGTTATTTTAGATAAGATTTTTTTTGCATCTGATTTTTGAATTTTTGAGAGGTCTTTTATGGCTTTATCATCAATGGTGACAGTCATTTACAGACCCAATTTTGCTTTTGCTTCATCAATAGAGTATTTGGGATTATTTTCTTTTTTTGCTAGCTGAATATCTATAAAATCTTGACTTTCTGTTAAGATAGGCTCTATGTCTAAACCATTCTCTTTAAGCCTAATACCTTGGACAATATCTTTTTGTAAATTTCCTACAATAGTAAGAAATGTATCTAATTTATCATCTGCAATATCTATTTGTAGTGTTTGCATGACTTCTCCTTGAAGTTATATTGATAGTGTATTTGTAAGAATTATAACATAAGTTGGTGGAGGTGAGGGGAATTTTACTTCCCCTCTGCACCGTGCTTTGAGAGACTAGGCTCTAAATCGTGTACCAATTCATGTACCACTTCAAATATCTTGCCTCTTAATCTGCAAGATAAATAAAGAGTTATTCTACCTTCGAGCTGCTTAAATTTGACAATCAGCTCATATTATGATATGATTATCTGAAATAATCAGCTCACACAGACCAAGGATAGAAATGCAAGATGAAAAAACATGGATATGGCAAGATGATAACTATCCTCATTTCAAATACGATAAGGATCTGTTGAGTAAAAGCTTATTGTCTGTGAGTCAAAATAGTGGCAGACTGGATGGCATACTTACCATGCTTGGAGTTCAAAAAAGCAATGCTCTTAAAGTGGAATCTTCTATCAATGAAATAGTTACCTCCTCTCAAATAGAAGGAGAGGTCTTAGATCGTCAGAGTGTTCGTTCATCTATTTTAAAAAAGATGGCTGGCAGAGTTACAAAAAAAGATACTTCTACTAAACACACAGATGGACTTGTGGCTATGTTTATGGATAGTAGTACAAATCATTCACCGCTCACAGTTGAACGTCTCAATGGATGGCATAATACACTGTTTCCTGATGGTTATAGTGGATTATATAAAATAAATGTGGCTAAATTTAGAAAAGAGGAGATGTCTGTTGTCTCCTGTAAGGGTGGCAGAGAACAGACACACTACATCGCACCACCACCAGATATTTTAGATAAAGAGATGGATGCTTTTTTGGCATTTGTAAACACAAGCACAGAAGAACCTTGCACTAAAGCTGCAATAGCCCATTTTTGGTTTGTGACTATACACCCTTATGATGATGGAAATGGTAGAATTGCAAGAGCAATAACAAACTATGTATTATCAAAAGAGCTTGGATTAAATGATGGTTACTACTCCATATCTACAGCCATAGTAGAGGATAAAAAGAGCTACTATGACCTTTTGGAGCACAGTCAAAAGCTCATGTATAACAAAAATTTAGAGATAACAGAGTGGATATCATGGCATACAGATATGATAAACAAAGCTATAGAAATATCACTACAGCAGGTTCAAATAGCCATACAAAAAGCCAATTTTTGGGATAGAGCAAGAGAGTATTCATTAAACACTCGCCAAATAAAAGTACTCAATAAGTTATTGGATGCAGGAGAAGATGGTTTTGAGGGTGGGCTAAATACAAAAAAATATATCTCCATAGCCAAAACTTCTACAGCCACAGCCAAGAGAGACATCGCTGATCTGGTCTCAAAAAACCTCATAGAACAAGTAGAGGGAACGGCTGGTAGAAATGTGAGGTATGTTGTTAAGGGCTTTAACCACTCTAGCCATTAATTTTAGATTGGTGCTAAAGCCTCAAAAAAGTAATTCATGGGTAGTGACATTTTATAGGGAGTCTTAAAAGAAGTGGAAGCGAGACGATAACAGTATTCAACCATCTAGGGCTTACTAAACGCTCTGAATCGTAACCCCGCTTCACAGCAATAGACGACATTTCTGTCACAAAACATAATAAATTACACTTTATGACAGAAACTTCATCTGCAATCTATTTATAGCATAAAATAGTTAATAAATCAACCTTTCTTACAAAAAATCAGAGGATAAACTCCTCTACCTTTACAATATTCTGTCTGGATCTATATCTACCGTGTGAGGATTCCATTTTTTACCTGTTTTAAAATTGGCTTTTGCGATGGGTGGTTCATCGTCGGGCTCTTCTTTTTTTAGTGTCTCTTTTTTGGTTTCAGTTTTTGTACTCTTTTTGAGTGGTAGTTCTCTTTTGGCGTATTTCAAAAAACTCCAGTATGACATCTCCCACTCTTTACGTTTTTTCATCTCTTCATAGAGAATTTTCAGTACTACATACCCTTGATCGTATAGTTCTTTTATCTCATTTAGAGAGCTATAAAACTCTACTTTATGCATTCCTCTAACACTTGCCATTGTTCACCTCAATTAAGTTAAATTAAGCATATTATAGCAAACTAAGACTAACTATCGCAAACTATAGTTTATTTTTTCTCTTATGAGGCTCTTTTTGGGGTGAATATGCTAAAATTAACCTAATTTGTTTAAATTTAGTTTGAATAGAAAGGGCAAGATGTGTTTATGTCATACAAAAACTAAGTTTTTGATGCCCTAATCGTCTTGAAACTTATTCGCACTTCTGGGGAAGGCTCAACGCATTTAGGGAAAAGGGAAATT
>NZ_WGDD01000045.1 GCF_015493435.1 Sulfurovum sp. | reverse complement strand
TAACGGGCGCGCTGATCGCCATTCAGTATGATATCAGAATAACCGTAGGGTATTCTGGTAGCAGACTTGATGTGTGTATCCTGTCATTTGTTGGACGTAGCGGAGCGGAGACCAACGAATGGCAGAGGGGATCACGTTCAGTGATCAGCGCGCCCGTTGCACGCTCCCGTTCCGCGGGTGCGTGCAACTATTTATTAGGGGAACACTTTGTCCTGCTATTCCCTTCTTTTCATATTAGTAGTATATCAAAAATGTCTTTCTATTTATAAAAATATGTCAATGTGAAAGATTTTTGATGGTTTTTTCTCGAAAATCATATAATCATAAAAATTGCTTATGTCCTTTTTGTCGGATATACGCCAATATTTGGACATTTTGTTCCACTATTTGTCTATATTAGACAATAGTAGAACATATGTCCTGCTATGAAGGAGTGGATTATGGAAGTGAAGAAAAAGTTATTAGATATTGTTCGTGACAAGATACGCTTTAAACACTATAGTATAAAAACCGAAAAATCATACGTTAGTTGGATAAAACACTACATCTTTTACCACAACAAAAAACATCCCATAGAAATGGCAAAACCTGAGATAGAGGCTTTTTTAACACATCTCGCTGTAGAGAGAAAAGTTTCTCCCACCACACAAAATCAAGCTTTTTCTGCACTGTTGTTTCTTTATAAAGAAGTACTTGGCATAGATATGAGAGAGTGGAATATCCAGGCGCTTAGAGCGCAAGAGCGAAAACACATACCACAGGTGCTTACCAAAGATGAAGTCAAAAAAGTCATAGATAATCTTACCGGAACTTATCAGCTCATTGTGTACTTGATGTACGGTTGTGGATTACGCATGAGTGAGGCTCTTAATATACGCATTAAAGATATAGACTTTGGATTCGACAAGGTCTATATCTGGGACAGCAAGAGTTTGAAAGACAGAACCGTTCCATTACCACAGGCTATAAAGCAGCGTTTAAAAGCTCAAGTGCAGTATGTTGAAGGAGTTCACAAAAAAGATGTTGCAGACGGATACGGAACTGTCTATATGCCTTATGCGTTGGAGCGTAAATACCCCAATGCGAAATTTGAAACCAAATGGCAGTTCTTGTTTCCTATGAAAAATGTTGCCAGAGACCCGAGAAGTGAAGTGATAAGACGGCATCATGTGCATGAAAAAACGTTAGGAAGAAACATCAAGCAGGCAGCCATGAAAGCACAAGTGCATAAACGCGTGACATCACATATTTTCAGGCATAGCTATGCCACACATCTTTTGCAAAGTGGTATTGACTTGAGAAGCATACAGGAACTTTTGGGTCACAAATCGGTAGAAACCACGATGATCTATACTCATGTGGTGGCAGAAATGAACAAGGGTAGGGTGGCAAGCCCTTTGGATATGTAACAAAACAGCCCTTTTTTGCTATAATCTTTTCAATTTGACAAGAAGGTAGAACTATGCAGGATGTCGTACAATGGCTCAAAGACAACGGTAATTTAAGGGTAATAGACGAACCGCTCGATGTGGAACTGGAGATCCCCCATGTTGCCTACATCGAGGTGAAAAAAGAGGACTCCAGGCCGATTCTTTTTACCAAACCGGTCAACAAAGCCAAGGGCATCAAGTACGATATGCCCGTACTGATGAATATCTTTGCGAACAAGGCACTGACGGAAAAGATCTTTGGAAAACATCCCGATGATGTGGCGGAGGGGATCGAAGAGCTGCTCAAGCTCAAACCGCCCAAGACACTCAAAGCCAAACTGGCGATGATCCCCAAGCTTTTTTCTCTTAAGAATGTATTTCCGAAGCGTTTGAAGTTCAGGGGGGAATGTCAGGAAGTGGTCCTTCCCAAAGAAGAGGTCGATCTGGACAGACTGCCCATTTTGAAAACATGGGAAGAGGACGGCGGGCCGTTCATTACGATGGGACAGGTCTATACCCAGAGCCTTGACGGGCAGATGCAGAACCTCGGTATGTACCGCCTGCAGCAGTATGACAAACATCGTCTCGGTATGCACTGGCAGATCCATAAAGATGCATCGCACTTTTTTGACCAGTACCAGAAAGCCGGGAAGAAAATGCCTGTCACTGTGGCCATAGGCGGGGACCCGCTTTACATCTGGTGCGGACAGGCGCCGATGCCACACGGTATGTTCGAAATGCTGCTGTACGGTTTTGTACGCAACAAGAACGTGCAGCTGGTCAAGTCCATTACCAACGACATTTACATTCCAAGAGATGTGGATATTGTCATTGAAGGTTTCGTCGATCCGGAAAAAATGGAGACAGAAGGGCCGTTCGGAGACCACACGGGGTACTACACGCTCAAAGAGCCTTTCCCTGTGATGGAAGTGGAGACGATCACGATGAAAAAAGCGCCGGTATTCGCTGCAACGGTCGTAGGCAAACCGCCTCTGGAAGACAAATATATGGGCTGGGCGACGGAGAGGGTTTTTCTGCCGATGCTCAAACCGATGGCGCCCGATCTCATTGACTACAACATGCCGGAGAACGGGGTATTCCACAACCTGATACTGGCCAAAATGAAAGTGATGTACAAAGGGCATGCCCAGCAGTTCATGCATGCCTTCTGGGGCGTGGGGCAGATGAGTTTCGTCAAACATGCGCTGTTTGTGGGGGAGGATGCCCCTGAACTTGAAGATGCGGAAGCGTTGACGGAACATATTTTGAACAGGCTCAGCAAAGAGAAAATTCTGATCACACAGGGGATCGTGGACCACCTCGACCACTCCTCAAGTGAGCAGTTCGTAGGTGGAAAACTGGGGGTCGATGCTACAGGTGACGAAGTGGAAGAGGGGGTACAGGAGCTTTTGAGCGATGAAGTACTGCTCTCGACGATACAGGAGATAGACGCTTCCGTGGTCGGGCTCAAACAGTATATGACCCATACGAAGAACCCGGTCTGTGTCATTGCCGTAAGGAAAGAACGTTCCCAGCTCAAACTGATGAAAAAACTGCGGGTACTCAACGCGCATATCAAAGTGCTTGTTGTCGTGGACGAGGCGAACAATGACCTGAATGATCCCTACATGCTCATTTGGCGCGTGGTTAACAATATCGATGCGCAGCGCGACGTGAAACTGAAATCCATCATTGCCATCGACGCGACCAATAAAAGTGAAGTAGACGGTTTCGAAAGAGAATGGCCGGGTGACACTTTCTGTACCCAGTCTGTTTTGGAGAACTTGCAGGAGAAGGGTATTATCGACATTGATGAAACGTTTATTAAAAAATTTGGGTTATTGCCGTTTGCATAATAAAAAAGGTGCGTCACTCCAAGGGTATTTCCGATAGGCATTACGCGCCCTGCGAATTTCGGTGTAGGGTGCTGTCCCCCCGACGGCACCAAAAACATGCCCCCTTCCGAAACAAAAACTAAAATAAGATAATTTTTATCCCATTTATCTCTTCGGTTAATAATAGGTTAAAGAAAATCTGATAGAATTCTCATGTAATAAATATTATCTTTTAAGGAAAAAATATGTTAGTAACAAAAAAAGCTCCGGATTTTACAGCAACAGCTGTACTTGCAGATGGTCAGATCGTAGAAGACTTCAACCTGATGGAAAACCTTGGTGAAAAAGGTGCCGTTCTTTTCTTCTATCCGCTTGATTTTACCTTTGTATGTCCGTCAGAGATCATTGCGTTCTCTCACAGAGCAGATGAATTCAAAAAAAGAGGGATCAACGTCATCGGTGTTTCTGTAGACAGCCAGTTCTCACACTTTGCCTGGAGAGAGACTCCGGTAGCGGAAGGCGGTATCGGCCGTATCAACTTCCCTCTGGTTGCAGACCTTACGAAGCAGATCTCAAGAGATTATGACGTACTTCTTGACGAAGCAGTTGCCCTGAGAGGTTCTTTCCTGATCGATGCTGACGGAACGATCAGACATGCGGTCATCAACGATCTTCCGCTTGGCAGGAATGAAGATGAGATGCTTAGAATGGTAGACGCAATGCTCTTTACCAACGAGCATGGTGAAGTATGTCCTGCAGGCTGGCAGGCAGGTGATGAAGGTATGAAAGCAGATGCTGAAGGTGTTGCCGAGTACCTTGAAAAACACGCTGACGAGCTGTAATAAGCATTCCAGGTGCTCGCACCTGGAATAGTTTGAATTGATACGCTAGTTCCGTATTTCACATTCTTCTCCCTCCCTTTTTACCGAGGTACGGAGCTAACGTATCAATTCATAGAATACATAAGGGGGTATCGCCTATTATCAGAGGCCCCCATGAAGGAAAAAAATGAGAGATTTCGCAGTACTGCTGAAAGAGAACGGACTGAAAGCGACTTTTCAGCGCGTTAATATCCTTGAAGTCATAGAGAAACATGGGCATATGTCAGTCGAAGATATTTATGAAGAAGTGACAAAAGTACACCCTTCGCTTTCTTTGGCAACGATTTATAAAAATATTATTTTGATGCAGGAGAATGCCATTTTGACCGAAGTGCCTATTGCCGGCAAAAAGTCCAAATATGAACTTGCAAAAGCAGATCATATGCATTTTATCTGTACAGAGTGCGGTACGGTTGAGGATAAAATGTGCCTTGATCAGACAGATGTGATCTTTCATCAGCTTAGCGAAGAAAAGCATTTTAAGCTTAAGCAGCGTCAGGTAAATCTATACGGTATTTGTGAAAAATGTCAGATAAAAGAAGCATCGTAACGCGCTGATCCCAAAAATACCCTGCTGTTATTTAAACAGTGCCGACCCTATTCTTACCAGGTTTGATCCGCATTTTATCGCCAGTGTATAATCCCCGCTCATTCCCATGGAACAGACAGAAGCTCCCTCCTTTTTCAGGGTTTCAAAGATAGTGTATGTACTTTCAAAGCTTTTTTGTATGGTTGGGGTATCCTCTGTATGTGCGCCGATTGTCATGACACCTTTGAGTGTGATGTTGGGGCAGTTCTCTTTGATCTGCAGGTAAATATCCCGGGCTTCTTCAGGTGTGACGCCGGACTTGGTCTCTTCCCTGGCAGAGTTGATCTGGAGAAGGCAGTTCATCTTTGTCTCTTTGGCCCCAAGTTTCTTGTTGAGTTCTTCGGCGAGGGAAAGAGAGTCAAGTGACTGCATCAGTACCGGATGCAGGTCAATGAGATTATTGATCTTGTTTTTTTGCAAATGTCCGATCATATGCCACTCGAGCGGCAGTTCTTCAAATGTATGCATACGTTCTTTGAGCTGCTGTACCTGGTTTTCTCCAAAAGCTCTCTGCCCCAGTTCATAGAGGGTAGCAATATTTTCCACTTCGGTGTATTTTCCTATTGCAACAAGCTGTACGATATGGTGTTCGCTGACAGCGATGCGTGCTTCTTCTATGTTCCAGATGATTTCATCAAGGTTTTTTCTTAAGTGTTCTTTGTCCAGTATCATTGTCATCCTTTTTTGGTGCTGTAGGGGTACCGCACCCTACACGGTTTTTAAAAAAGCTTTCTATTAAAGTAAAGAAAGCATACCATAACTCTTAACTCTTTATGTTTTGCAAGGTAAAACACTATCCCATCAGCCGATTGATATCGTTGTAGATTCCGAGCAGCATCAGTCCCAGAAGAATGGCCCAGCCGACGAGAGTCATGTTATACATTACCTTTTCACTCGGTGCTTTTCCTCGGAGCATTTCATACAGGTTGAACATGATGTGCCCGCCGTCGAGTGCCGGAATGGGAAGTAGGTTCAGTACGCCAAGATTCACTGAAATGAGGGCAGTAAAGAAAAAGAGCGCCAGTATGCCGGCATGGCTTGCTTGTGCGGTGACATCAACGATAGTAATGATGCCGCCGAGTTTGTCTGGACTAACTGCACCGGTAAGCAGTTTCTGAACACTTTTAAAAATGAGTGTACTTGACTTTACTGTTTCTTCCCAGGCATATTGAAAGCCTTCAAGCAGTCCGTAATGGACAGTGGTCTGTTTTGCCAATGGTGAAATACCGATGATCCTCCGGGTAATCTTTTCTCCAAAAAGGTTTTTGTCATCGATTACTTTGGGCGTAAGCAAAAGTGTTTTCAAATGTCTGTTGCGTTCGATGACCAGAGTGATCTTTCCTTTGGAAGCATTGATCTGTTTGCCGATCTCCTCCCAGTATTTGATATTGACTCCGTTGATCTGGAGGATCTTATCTTCCTTTTTCAGCCCGGCCTGGTAGGCCGGAGTGTCTTTCGTTACCTGACCCACATAGGCAAGCAGTTTGGGAACTCCCATGTAGGCAATGGCAAGATAGAGCAGAAAAGCCATGAGGAAATTCGCGAAAGGGCCGGCAAGCAGTATGACGATACGCTGCCAGGGTTTTTTGGTATTGTAACTGTCCCTGTCATAGCTGATCTTGGTCGGGTCTGTATCGTCCTGTCCTTTCATTTTGACATATCCGCCAAGGGGAATGGCAGAGAGGCTCCACTCCGTTTTTCCGATCTTTTTTGTCCAGATACGTTTGCCGAATCCAATACTGAAAACATCGATCTGTACACCGAAAAAACGTGCGGCGGTGAAGTGTCCGAGTTCGTGAAAGAAGATCAGGACGGAAAGAACCAGCAGTGCGACTAAAATACCCATATAAATCCCATGTATCCCGCATTTGACAGGATATTTTTTTAACAGATTATATCCAAGTGTGGTAAAAAATTGATATAGATTAACCTTTTGGTATCTTTTTTTGCTAAAATAAAGAGAGATTACTGCTGACTGGTGAAGAAGATGGCAGTAACACACTTTGCAAGAGGAGTATAGATGAGTGAGAGAAAAGAACAGAATGAAGAGCTTGAAGTAAAAAGCGAAGTACTTGAGGAAAAACATCAGCCGGAAGAAACGGATGAAATGCCTGAGAGCGAAAAAGAGGCAGTAGAGACGGAAGGCTCTGCTGCCTCTGAAGAAAAAGATGAAGCGGCTGAACCTGAAACAGAAGAGCAGACAGGAACAGAAGAGGCGGCGGAAGCTGAAGAAGAAGTTGAAGCAAGTGAAGAAGATGAAGCATCAGAATCATCCAAAGAAGCTGAAAAATCCGAAGAAGACCTGGAGACCCAGATCGCCAATCTGAACAAGCAGGATGCTGCTGTACTGCTGATCAAAAAGGCAAAACACATCGTTCATGATGCAGAGGCGCAGATGGATGCATGCAAGATGCTGCTCTCGGATGACCTGCAGGATTTTGAAGCGGCAAAACAGGCTCTGAAATCCGGGGGAATGGATGAGAGTGAAGCACTTTTGGAAGAACTTGGCTTCCGGGAACCCGATGAGGATGAAGATAAAGAGGTCGTTGTTTTTGAAACGAAAGAAGAAGTACAGCCTGTACATATCAGCGATGTTTCAAGCGGGAAGTTCACAGGCTTTTTGCTGGCACTTCTCGGCGGTGCCGTGACGGCGGCAGGTATGATTTATGTAGCCACGGAGAAAGTAGGGGTGACACTTGATGTAACGAAAGTCCCCTCCCGTGAAATCATTGATAAAGTACTCGGATGGTACGGTTCGTTCATTGGACGGGAGAATGATGCCTTGCTGGGAGGACCTATCGTGCTGGTAGTGGTTCTTTTTGTCATGTGGTTGATCTACACGATCCGTATCAGTCTGAAAGCAGGCAGCAATTTACAGTTTGCCAAAGAAGAATTGCAGAAAGCTGAAGAATATGCTTCTCTCAAGGGAACCTGCAAAGATGAAATGGACAAAATTGATGCGCATATTAAAGATGCGGTACAAACAATGAAAGACTACGAAGTGGTACTGCATGAACAGGAAGGAAAGCTTAAAAGGATCCGTCACTTTGAAAAAGCTGATAATGGGAAAAGTGCCCAATATCATGAAAAATCACTTCAGGAAATGACAAATACCCATGACTTGATCCAGGCGATCAAAGATTTTCTGAATGTGCCAATGTCCGAAGACGGAAAGCTGTCAGGAAAAAGTACCCTCTTCCTTTACAGCGCCAAGTCAAAGCTGCAAAAAGTACTTGAAAGGCTTCACCGCTGACCTTTCATTTATTCCAACGGCTTTCGTTGGAATAAAGCATGGATCGTTTTATAATAGTAAAATATATTCCCCAAACGGTAATTTTTCCTTCTTAATTAAAATATCAAAGCATTCAAAATACCTGTAAGCGAAGCGATAAATACGATCGTGTATCCTGTGGGAAGATCATAGAGGTAGGATACGACCATAGAGAGTATAATAATGGCCGAACCGGCAACCCATGCAAACACAAGAGCAGGAAACCTGCTTTGCAAAAGAGCAAGAAATGCAGGAACGATAAGCAGTACAAAAACCACCAGAACCCCTGCAAGCTGCACAGAGGAAGTTACAGTTAAAGCCAAAAGACCAAAGAAAAACAATTCTTTGCTGATACCGGAGAGTTTTTTATGGACAAGAAAAAAGAGTATGGCGATACCAGTATAGAGCAGTAATGGTTCCCACAGGTCTGATGGAGATGTAAACAAAATATCGGCTGCCTGAAGTTTATTAAAAAGCTCTGTTCCCTGGGAGGTATTGGAAAGCAGGACAATAATGGCACTGGCACCCAGCGCATAGAGCATTCCTATAAAGGCTTCAATATGTTTGACCCGGTACGTTGCTATGGATATAAGCAAAGCGCCGATGAGTGCAAAGACCAATGTCAGCACAAAGGCATAATGCCCGTCAAAGAAGAGCAGGCTCAGCGCGACACCGATGGCAGCAAATTGGCCGATGGCAAGGTCGGTAAAGATCACCCCGCGTTTAATGATCTCTAAACCGAAGATCGCATGGATGAAGACCAGAAGGATCGCCAGCACAAAGGCCGGCCACAGCAGTGCGATCAGTGACATAATCTTTTCGCAATAGTGTTATAGAAACTTTCAAGTGTACCTGTACCGCTTACGGCACCGACATCGTGCGGTAGAATGATGACTTTTGCACCTGTTTTGGCTGCGATGAATTTGGCTGTTTTCTTTTCATGGTAAGGGTCTTGCAGAATGGTTCCGATATGCTGTTTTCGCATTTTTGAGATCAGCTCCATTGTATGTCTGGAACTTGGGGCGATCCCCGGCAGTGGTTCGATGGCAGCGACAGCTTTAATACCAAAACGCTTTAGCAGGTAATTGTAGAGTTCATGATACTGTACCACCTTTTTGCCTTTACAGCGTCTCATTTGACTGTCAAATGTTCTCAGGTAAGTTTTCCAGTGTGCACTGAATCGTGAGAAGTTTTGGGCATACTCGGAAGCATGCGCTTCATCGAGTTGTGACAGTTTTTTGACAATATAGTGTGCAATCGGCAGTACATTGTGCGGGTCGGTATCGAAATGCGGGTTTCCTTCCGGGTGCACATCGCCATAGGCGCGTGATACCGCTTTGGGCTTGTCTATGAGATGAATGGCACGGCTGACATCGACAAAACCTTTTGCCCCTATGCGCACTTTGGGATTGTTGGCCCGCTTGAGCAGTGGAGGCAGCCAGCCTATTTCAAGTCCTGCTCCGTTAGCCACAAGCATATCGGCACGGGCAATGGCAGGAATGAGTGAAGGTTTGGGGATGACAAAGTGCGGATCGAATTTTGCCGAAGCCAGTACTTTGACCTTGACATTCTCTCTTCCCACAGCTTTGACGATCTTTCCAAGGTAGGGATAGCTTGCTACGACATTCATGCGTGCAAAGAGCGATGCGGAACAGATCAGTGTGAATAAAAGTATTTTTTTCATGGTTGCCTCCTAAAATGCGTGTGCGCCATGTGCGCCTGCTTCAATAGTGAAATCTAAAAGTATCTGAGAGATGTTCTTGCGTTGGTCGGCAAGATCTCCAAATGCTTTTGATCGGTCATACGAGTATTCAAGCCTGAATTTGGTGAATTCAAATGGTGAATATTGAAGGACTGCGGAAAAACGGTCGAGATCATCAGGTTGAGAATCGAGGTTTTTATACAGTGAGTCATAACGTACTCCTCCCTGCCAGTTCTGGTTGTATTTGTAGGTAAGTTGCGTATAGTACCCCGCCTGTTTTTCTTTGCCGATGTCAGTTGTTTTGTTTCTGTAAAGCAGTTCGGACTGCCAGGTAAGAGAACTGTAACTGCTTAGTGCCACAAGCGCTGTCAGGTCGGCACCGTAGACATCTGTATTGAGACCCTGTTCATTCTTGCCATGCAAAATGGAAGCACCGGCAAGGAGAGTGCTTGTATCACCTATGTCAAAACTGCTTTTCAGGTAGCCGATATAAAGGTTGTTCTTCTCGGTATCTCCAAAGCTTACATCATTGCTGCCCTGCATTGCTTCAATTCCGGCCATCACATAGGTATCGGTCGGCAATACCCATTGGAGCTGTACGCCTGCATCATTGATGCCTTCAGAACCGAAAAGTGCATTGAAGACAAGCGGTTGAGAGGTAAATTTCCATGCATGCTGATGGATAGCGTTGATACGCCCGAACTCACTTCTGAATTTACCCAGTTTGGCACGAAGCCCATAGGGCATACTTCGGCTGGTAATGTATGCTTCTTCAATCTCGAATTCATCTGGTTGGAGATGGAAAATGGCATCGGCATCAAAGTAGGGACCTACGGTAGAGTGCATACTGATCTCAGCATAGTTGAAATTGAATCCTCTGTCTTTATTGAACGGTATTTCATTCGGGTTTGCGGCATTATAGGTGCTGAATCCCGGGATATATTGTGTCTCGTAAGTACTGTTGTCTACATTTCGGCCTACTGCTGAACCGTCGAGTATGAGGGCTATGTCCGGCAAAAAAGATTTTTGATCGAATGTCTGTGTATGCTGTTCAGATGGCATAGTGTCTTCTGCTGTGGTGTAAGTGCCTTCCTCTTCAATCGGCTTGGGTTGGTGCTTATGGTGCTTCACGGTTTTGCTTTTTGTTGCAGCATGTGTTGCTGTATGCTGCTGTTTCTTTTCAAGCTCAGCAACACGTTTTTGAAGTGCCTGTGTTGTTTTGATCTGTTGTGCCAGGAGTGCTTTTACCTCTTCGAGTTCGCTTTGTGCGAAAAGGCTGACGGAAGCAGCCATGGACAACAGTATGATTTTCTTTGTCATCAGTATTTTCCTTATATTATACGACATAATGTCATGCCGGCCTGTTTAGCCATTTGAGTCAAATAGGCATAGCTATGGTGATAGTGAATATGGATTTAGGGGGTATTTAGGAAAACAGAGGAGGAGCGTGGGCATCGAAACCTTTACGTAGTTCGTAAGCAAAAAGGGATCGATGCAGTGAGATCTTTTGATAATAAGTATTGTCTATGGCAGGCAGGGTAGTAGGATCGGGTATATCTCCGTTATGAAGGTTTTTGACAATAATACATATTTTACAGTCATGATGGGATGCAAGTACATCATGGTGAATGTGTGTTGCTCCCAGATAGGAAGAGAAAAGATAGAATAAAAGAAGGAAATGTACGATACGTTGTTTGAACTGTTTCATACATCTCTCCTTTTTTGATGGAAGTATAGCCTATTTTGGTATAAATTTTCTATCTTTTAGTTATGACCCTCGTCACTCTTTTTAAAAAACAATACATACAACCCCGGAAGTATCAGCAGTGTCAACAGGGTTGATGAGATGATACCGCCTGTTACGACGACCGAGAGCGGATACTGTATCTCAGACCCGACACCCGTGGCGAAGAGCAGCGGCAAGATACCGAACAGGGTGGTAAAGGCGGTCATCAGGACAGGTCTGAGTCTCAGCAGCGTGGCGTCTTTTACCAGGATGGGCATTTTGACATCGGGGAATTTCTTGTGCAGCCCATCGATAAAGGAGACCAGCACGATCCCGTTGAGGATGGCAATGGCGAAGATGGCGATGAAACCGACGATGGCGGAAACACTCAGGTATTCACCGCTGATGAGCAGTCCCGCGATCCCGCCTATCATTCCCAGAGGAACCCCAAGCAGGATGAGGAAAGCCTTTTTGAACGAATTGAACGCCGTGTAGAGCAGCAGCAGGATCAGAAGCAGGGTGACCGGTATGATCAGTGCCAGTGTCGCTGTGGCTTCCTGCATGTTCTTGAAGTCTCCGGCCCATTTGATGTAGTAACCGTTAGGTATGTTCACCTCTTTTTTTATCTTCGCATCGGCTTCTTCAACGAAAGAAGCGATGTCCCGACCTTCTACATCCATGGAAAGTACCATATAACGGCTCAGGTCTTCACGTTTGATAAATGAAGGCCCCTGTATCACTTTAATATCACAGACTTCATCGAGCCGTACCATTTTTCCTGTATTGCTTCGCAGCAGTACCGCCTTGATGGATGCTATATCTTTCTTTGCTCCCTTGATTTTGGGAACGATACCGAAACGCCGGATACCTTCGATCTTTTCAGTCACAGGCTCTTCACCGATACCGTTCCGGATGACACGCATCACTTCATCGACATTGATGCCGTAGCGTGAAAGCGCCAGATAGTCAGGGCGTATGGTGATCTGGGCCTGACCCAGCTGTGTTTCTATCTCCGGTCTTTCCAAGCCTTCGATGCCGGAGACCGTCTGTTGTATCTGTGTGGCGATCCTGTCCATGACTTTCTGGTCTTCACCGTAGATCTTGACGGCAAGTTCCGCTTTGACCCCTTCGAGGAGTTCTTCAATACGCATGGCGATAGGCTGTGTCGGTATGAACTGCACGTAAGGGAAACTGTTCTGCAGTTCTATGGTCATGCGGTGTGCCAGTGTTTCTATATCTTTGACATCCGGTTTGAGGGTCAGAAGTATTTCCATGTAGTTGCCCTGCGCCGTTTCGCCCTTTTCGCTTCTCCCTATCATGGAGAGTACGGAGCTGACCTTATTGGGGTAATGTGAAAGGATATGCTTTTCAATGGCTTTACTCGTTTCGACACTTTGCCCCAACGCTGTTCCTGGAATGGAAATAACACGGTACATGATGGACTCTTCATTGAGTTCAGGCATGAACTCACGTCCCTGCTGTGTCAGGAGTGCTGCAAGAATACCAAAGATAACAAAGGTGACGATGATGAGCTTTTTGGCATTCTTCAGTGCAAATTCCAGCATGGGTGTGTATACACTTTTGATGGCATTCATCAGCGGTGAGTTGGAGTGTTTCCCTGTTTTGAGCAGCATAAAAGAAAGTACAGGAACGAGCAGAAGTGCCACGGCAAGTGAGCCGAGCATAACAAAGACAATATCCAGGGCCATTGGGGTATAGAGTTTCCCTGCCAGGCCCTTCAGACTCAAAAGAGGGATGAAAACCACTGCAATGATAAGCAGAGCGAAAATAACAGGCTTGGCAACTTCTGCCGTTGCCATAGAGATCACTTCTGCCCGTCCGAGTTTGGGATTGTCATGCAGCAGCCTGAAGCTGTTCTCCACCACGACGATGGTTCCGTCCACGATCATACCGATGGCGATGGCCAGTCCCGAAAGGCTCATCAGGTTGGCTGACATGCCATATTCCTGCATCATCAAAAAGGCGATCAGAAGCGAGAGCGGGAGGGAGAGAATGACGATAAATGCCGAACGTAGTTCAAAGAGGAATAAAAAGAGCACGATGGCAACAAGAATGGAGCCGGTCAACAGAGCGGATGTCATTGTACTTACCGCTTTATGGGTGATCTCGGTCCTGTCATAAATGGTCCTGATGCTTACCCCTTTGGGCAGTGCGGCATTGACAAGAGGGAGCTTCTTTTTGATCGACTCGACGACTTTGGCCGCATTGGTACCGCTTCGCTGCAATACCATACCGAACATCGCTTCTTTTCCGTCAATGGTCACGGCACCGAAACGGGGTGCTTTCCCCGTTTTGACCTCCGCCACATCCGCAATGGTGACCGCCAGAGCATCTTTGCTGCGAATGACAGTGTTTTTAATGTCATCCAGGGTCTGGTAAAAGCCTGCACCGCGAATGAGATACTGCTCTTTATTGAACTCGAGGTACTGTCCGCCTGCGGATATGTTGGAGCGCTCCAGTGCTTCAACGATCTCATCATAAGTGGTATTGGTCGCCTGAAGGCGCTTTGGGTCTATGAGAACATTGTATTGCTTGGTGAATCCTCCCCAGCCTATGACATCCTCCACACCATCGACCGACTTGAGCAGCGGCGTAACGATATATTCCTGTATTTCACGCAGTTTTGTCAATGACAGTGTGTGACTGCTGTCTGTGATCTGATACCAGAATACCTGACCCAGGCCGGTGGTATTGGGTCCCATAGTGGGTTTGCCCCAGCCTTTGGGTATCTCGATCGTATTGAGGCGTTCGGTGACCAGCTGTCTGAGAAAATAAGTGTCATATTTATCCTCAAAGAAGATGGAAACATAGGAGAGGCCGAAAATGGAATTGGAGAGGATCATCTTCACTCCCGGGAGTCCGGACATGGCGGCCTCGATAGGGTAGGTGATGAGTTTCTCGATATCTTCAGCCGAGTTTCCGGGGCTCTCTGTGTAGATGACCACCTGTTTTGGCGTGATGTCAGGAAAGGCATCTACAGGGATATCTTTATAGGCTTTGTATCCAAAACCTGCGACAGCGATAAAAAGTGTGAGGATCAGGAATTTATACTGTATCAACAGTTCAAAAAATCTTGTCATGTCAACCCCTAGTCCCCATCACCGATTGAAGATTTCAGCAGCATAGATTTGACGAAGTAGACACCGGCGGAAACATATGCCTCACCTGCATCAAGTCCTTCAATGGCAACATCATCCCCATAGTAGGCAATGATCTTGACAACTTCTGGCAGATAGGGGATTTCTTCATGCTCTTTGGCTTCTTCTTCCTTTTTGTTATGTCCGTGTGCCTTTTCACTTTTATGGGCTTCCACAAAAACGACCCATTCCCCCTGAAAGAGGGAGAGAGCAGACTTTTTTATCATGAGTGCATTTCTATACGGTTCAAGCGAGATATCCATCTCGGTAAAGGCATTGATGAGTATGTTCCTGGGAGAATTCATCATCATAAAAAGTACTTTTGCACGCTGCGTCTCTTTGTCTATGGTAGGCAGAAGCTGAACAAAATGTGCGGGGTACTGTTTACCGGCAAAGCGGATGAAACCGGTTGTTTTTGGGGTTACCTTCATGGCATCATTCAAATCCAAATAGGCGATGGCATAATAGGCACTTTGATTTACGATGGACATCAGCGGGTCTTCCGCATTGACATTGGAATGTAGGGGTACGAAGATCTCTCCTACCACACCGTCTGCATGGGCACGGAGAATGAACTGGTCCGTAGCGCTTTTCAGTTTTTCGGCATCGATCCCGAGTGAGTCGAGCTGGGAAGCCAGAGCGCTTTGCTGGGCAAGAACCTCTTCTATCTCGATGATCTTCTGATTGAGTTCATTCTGTGAGGTCAACCCTTTTTTGTAGAGTTTCCTTGCCGTAGCGAGCTGTTCTCTGGCTGCTTTGGCCTGCTGCCGCAGTGCGACATAGTCCGCAGACATCTTCGAGAGTGCGATGGATTCTATGAGGACCACCTTGTCACCCGCTTTGACATGCTGTCCCGTTGTCACGAAATACTTCTCGACATGTCCCGGAAGCCTGGAGACGATCTTCTGTTTCTGGTCGGAAAGCTGTGTGATCTGTGCATTGGTCCGGACGATCTTCCCGAGCGGTTTCATCCTGGCGTGGTCCATGATGATCCTGTTCGTAGCCGTTTCGTTTGCGAAAGCCAGCATCGGCAGTATCAAAAGTAAAGTTTTAATCATTGTAGTCTCCTTGTAAAAAACGTAATTCTATTTTCTGGTCGTTGATCATTTTCTGTGTCTGAAGCAGGGCTTTTCTTGTCTGGATGAGCTTGTTCTTTGCGGTCATCAGCTGGAAGAGAGAGCCTTTGGCTATTTTGTAGCCTTCCTGAAGAAGGGCAGTGAGTTCCTGCTGTTCGTTCTGCAGTGTTTTCAACACATAATATTGCTGTGAAAGCTCTCTGATGGCGGCTTTGAACATCTGTTTTTGCGAACGCGTGTTGATGGAGAGCTGTTCATTGTTCAGCTGTGTCTGCTGCATTTTGAGTTTTGCCAGCATCCGTTCTTCACTCCTGTCATTGTTGATGGAGAGAGGAATGTTCACCCCCACACGTACGATGCCCTGGTCGGGTTCCTGCTCCACACCTGCGTAAAGGTCAAAGTTCCTAAAACTGCTTTGGTTGATGCTGTAGTCGCTCCGGTAGAGTTTCTCTTTCGCTTTGAGTATCTGCTGCTGCGGACTCAGCTTTGCACTGCTTTTTGTCTTTGAGGAGATAGAGTAGATGAACTTCTTTTCGAGTGAAACCTTCTGTGTCAGGCCCGCAACGGCAAGCAGCTGGTAATAGAGCTTTGCAAGCTGCTGTTTCGTCGTGTACATCTGCGTTTTGAGCGTCAGCGTCTCCGTTTTGGCCTGAAGGTAGGCGACACGGTTCTCCGAACCGCTCTCGTAGCGCTCTTTTACCATGGCTGTTACCCTGTTGGAGAGTGTATACTCCTGCTTGAGCAGCGTGAGCATTTTACTCTGGAAGACGTACTCCGTATAGAGGGTTTCGAGTGTTTTGATGTAGCCGGCTCTTCCCTGTGTGACGAATGCTTTGCTTAGCAGTGATGTCGCAGTGGCTTTCTCCTGAAGGCCGTTCATGTAGCTTCCGGTACGGATGGTCTGAGAGATGCCGGCGGCATATTCGACATCGCTTCCTCCAACCTTCTCGTTATAGTTCGAGAGTTCGAGGTTCAGTGTCGGGTTCGCTGCCCTCAGCAGTATGTTGTTCCGCTGCTGTGCCGTTTGCAGGGTGAGTGACTGGCTTTTCAGTATGTTTGAGTGTTTGAGTGTTTTTGTCTTGAATGTCTCGTAACTCATCCCGAAAAGGCTGAGTGAAAATACAGACAAAATCAATAGTGTTTTCATAGGTGTTATCCTTAAATTAAGTTATGCTAAAAATAGAGAAGTGTTCTTTTGAGAGAACTATGGTGTAGAAAGGGTATTAGGCTATCGGAGGTTTATTTTCGGTAGATTGGAACGGCGGATGGTAACTCAGAAGTATACTGTCTGGCTGCTCTCTGCGGGAATGTGTACCGAAGAAGGCAATAACAGGTGTAATGATCGCTGCCATATGAAAAAGATGATGCAGGTCACAAAGATCGCTGCATTCCGTGCTTTGTGACTGCTCCATGACATATTCCTGGACACTCTCATGTATACAGCGGTCTTCCGAAGCAATAATGGAGGCATGCGTAATATTCAGCATCATGGCGAACAACAGTATAATGTGTACAAAACGTGATTGCATAGCATACTTCCTTTCAATCATTATTATTATACCATTAAATCAATTAAAATTATAGTTTACAATAAATCGAAACTGTTTAAAATTCTTCAGTGCAGTATTGTCCCCGTCTTTGCCTGCATCAAATCTTACCGAGGCAAATGCGGCTGTAAGAGAAAGTTTGTCACTCCAGGCATATTCAAAGACAGTATCAGTCTCATGTGATTCATACAGTCCGCTGTCTCTGGCCTGAAAATTTCCGTAGGCGATACCGGCAACAAGACCGTTGATGCCTATGACGTCAAAATGGTATCCGGCACCGATCATCCACGCGCTTCCTGCACTGCCTACGGCATCAAGGGTTTGGTTTTCCATGGACGTGAAGAACGGTCCTCCTCCGAGGCTCAGGGGAGTTGCGCCTGTTCTGCCGTTATCCTGGTTGTATGCCGCAAGAATATGGAGACCAGCCGCTTCTTCGGCAAATTCCATACTGATACCATAGGTGTCGGCATCCTGCTCTCTCAAAAGCGCTGCACCGTTCTGGTGCGAACCGTCATACTGAAGTCCCATTGTCAGTACCGTGTCTTTGGAAAAATGGATATGATAGCCCGCTTCTGCATACAGAACATCCGCAATATCAATATAGTTATAGTACCAAAGGCTCAGGGAAAGTTCTTTGATACCTTCATAGAGGGCCGACACATAGAAAATGCCGTTTGTATCGCCGCTTCCCAGTGTCTTTCCTGTGTTGACGAACTTTTGTGCATCCACACCGTTTTCCCAGCCCGCCATTTTAGTGATGAGCCCTGCTGAGAGTGTCAGTCCCTCTATGTCATTGTTTCTGAGCGTATAGGCTTCAAAATAGTTGGGTATCATGCGTATGTCATCGCTGTCGGCATGCGGAGTGTCAAGTAGCTGTCTTCCGAGTTTGATCTCTGTATTTCCCCACTTTCCGTCAAGGTAGGCTTCTGTAAGCTGAATGAAACTGTTGCCATCGGCATCAAAAAAATCAGGGTTGAGGTTGAGAGGATTCTGATTGACCCCGAGGTTGAGAACCGTATAGGCAGAAAGCCCGACCTTCAGTCCGTTCCACCGTTTGGTATCGAGATGATAGTGACCGCCAAGTGCATAGCCGCTGTTACGTTTGCTGCCATCTTCTTTATGCGTGATATATCCGGTACGAAGCTGACCTGTAGTGTGTTCCAGCGGATTGTTCATGCCAAGAACATTTCTGACCGTTTTGACCTTGATCTGATCCCGGCTAAGTACGGTGGTATTGTTTTCTTTGTTCCTGTCCAGGACTTCCCCGTATGTATCAATACTCATTATCATTAATAATATTGCGCCAAGCAGTATCTGTTTCATTGTGATGTCTCCTCCTCAGGAATGAACTTATATTTTTTGTACTTCTATCTTGTCCGCTTCGTCAGCTCTTACCGCAATCAGTGTAGAGCCTACTTCTATCTCCATGGTCTGTTTGGCAATGGAGCAGCCTTTGACGGTAAGTTCTTCTCCCCGCATAACACCAAAAGAGTGCAGGCGGTCTTTCAGTGCTTTATCGGCATGGAGCTTGATGATCTCCGCTCTGTCGCCTTTTGTCAGCTCTGTCAGTTTCATTTGATTTCCTTTTGTTTTTTCCTATGGGTATCTCTCATAATAGTGCCATGGTGTATGTGCCTATCCTGATATGAGCCGGGTCACATGATAGGCAATAAAACTCAGTATCCAGGCACTGGCCGTTGTCATAAAGAACAGGTAGACCAGATACTTCCACCCTCCTGCTTCTTTGGCAAAGACTGCCGAAGCTGCAAAGCAGGGAAGATAGATCATAACAAAAACAATAAAGGCCACAGCCGATGCGAACGGTATCTGCGCCTTGATCTGTGCAATGAGGCTGTTACTGTCCTGGTCGACCTGGTCACCCAGTGAGTAAAGGACGCCGAGTGTCGATACTACCACCTCTTTGGCTGCCAGCCCCGCTTCAAGTGCTACAGACATTTTCCAGTCAAATCCCAGAGGAGCAAAGAAAGGTTCCGATGCATGACCGATCCTTCCGAGGTAACTCTCTTCAAGCAGTTTGGCAGACAGGGTATTGTTGAGCTGGGCTTTTTCTTTCGGACTTTGTACCTGTTCCATTTTTGTCTGGTAAGCTGCTTCAAGTTCATGGTTCTTGGGGTAATTGCTGGCAAACCATACCAGTATCGCTGCACCCAGAATGAATGTGCCGGCTTTTTTCAGGTATGATTTTGACTGGCCGTAAACCGTATGCCAGATCAGTTTGAAAGAGGGCATACGGTATTTTGGCATTTCCATGACAAAGGGTTCGTCATCACCCTTAAAGACAAATGTTTTCAATACTTTTGCCATCATCAGTCCGAAAATAGCACCGGAAATATAAATGATGAAAAGAATGTTCCCTGCATGTTCCTGACCGAAAAATGCACCTGCAAAAAGTACATAGATGGGAAGACGCGCACCACAGCTCATAAAGCCTATGATGAAAAGAGTAATGAGCCTGTCTTTCTCATTTTTGAGTGTACGGGCTGCCATATAGGCAGGTACGGAGCATCCGAATCCTGTAACAAGGGGAATAAAGCTTTTACCGTGCAGACCGAACTTGTGAAAAAACCCGTCAAGCAGAAAGGCTACACGGCTCATATATCCTGTTGTTTCAAGCAGTGCGATTCCGAAGAAAAGGATGATAATATTGGGCAGAAACATAATAACTGCCCCTACGCCGGAAATAATACCGTCAGCTACCAGCGAACCGAGCTGTCCGTCTCCAAGAATCTGCTTTGCCAAATCGCCAAGCCAGACAAATGAGGCATCGATGTAATCCATGGGCACCGACCCGAGCTCGAAAGTAAGCTGAAAAAGTGCCCACATAAAGAAGAGGAAAAGCGGTATACCGAGAAATTTGTTGATCAGCAGATTATCTATCTTCTGTGTCAGGTTCTTGGCTTTCATAGATTTGACAGACATCACTTCCATTTTTGCCCCTTTGGCAAAGGCAAAATGCTCATCGGCAAAGATCTCTTCAAGATTTTTGGTTCCCATATGGAGGTAAATATGTTGCAGTGCCTCTCTGATGATAGGCAGCAGTTCTATCCAGATAGGCTCGTCATGCATTTTTTTGTAGGTTTCTTCGTCCTCCTGAAGCAGTTTGACGGCAAGATGGCGGTAGGGAAGGGTACTTTTATAATTTTTTTCCTTCATAAACGTGACTATACGGTCGATCTCCTCTTCAATAGGATCAGAATAGATCACTTTGGAAGACGTTTCCGGTTTCACATACACATCCACAATAGCTTTTTTGAGTGTTTCGATCCCTTCTTTGGTATTGGCAGACGTTTTGATGCAGGGAACACCGAGAATGACAGAGAGCTGTTTGTCGTCTATCTCTATGCCTTCTTTTTGTGCTTCATCTGTCATGTTAAGTGCCACGACAACCTTTTTACCGGTTTCAAGAAGCTGTGTTGTAAAAAGCAGGTTTCTCTGGAGATTGGTGGAGTCCACGACATTGACAATAATATCATACTCGTCACTTTGCAGAAAACTTTTGGTCACTTTCTCTTCAATGGTATATTCGGTCAGAGAATAGGCACCCGGAAGATCGATAATATGTACTTCATAGTCAGTACATTTCGCTTCATCGCAGAGGTTGAATATTACTTCCGTTTTGTCAACGGTGACACCCGAAAAGTTCCCTACTCTGAGTTTGGCATTTGATATGGCATTAATAAGCGAAGATTTTCCGACATTGGGCTGTCCCGCAAGAGCAACAACGATCTTTTCCATATATAAAATATCCTTATAATGTTATAACATTTAAATTGAAAATAGTTATCATTTAATTTATGTAAGGGTAATTTACTCTTATTTTTCTTAAAGAAGTGTTAAATTGACAGTGATTATCAATAAATAAGTTTAAAAATTTTCAGAAATGATTTTAGGAGATGAAAAGAAGGAAAGGTATTTTGGTAACTCTCCCAAAGAAGAGTTACCGATGTGCCCCAAAAAAAAGGGCGGCTTGAAAATGATCTTAGAATGTATAAGTCAAGTAAGCCTGAATTGTATCGGCAGTAAATGTTCCGTTAGCAATATTTGCACCGTTAGCATCTGTTGATGTATAGTCAGAGTAAATATACGCAAGCTGTACATCAAGTCCGTATGCTTTGGCACCTACAAGTGCAGTAAATTCATTCATGTCAATTGTGTTACCCGCAAAATCAAGGAATGGGTTTGCGTCTGAAACAGAAGTATACTGAGCCATAAGCTCTATACCGTTAAAGATAGAAAGATCGCCTACATTGTAGCTTGCAGCCGCAGCAAATGTATCTGCACCAGACTGTCCTACAAGGCCATAGTTCCACCATGCTTCTGTATAGAGTTTAGACTGACCTGAATTTGCTTTTGAACCCCAGCCAAAACCACCGGCACCGGCACCATTCATGATTGTAGCGGTGTTCGCTACAGGAAGCGCAGTGTGTCCTGCTGCAACATCGTCAACAGCAGAATAGGCTGCCCATACGTTGAACGCATCCATTTTATAACCGATTTTTCCGGCAAATGCAGAAGAATCTTCAATAAGATTTGCAACACTACCGAGAGCATCATCAGGTGTCATCCATGCATACTGTGCACCAAGTGTGAAACCGCTGATCTCTGTATCACCCTGAATCCAAGCAGCCTGAGCAATGTCAAGAACGTCATAGTACCATGCCTGAGCAGTGACACCTGCAACTGTACCGATTGCGGCAACAGTCCATGCACCTTTGTCTGCAAATGCAGGAATGTAACCGTCATCACCTGTAAATCCGCCAGGGTTGCTGTCAAAAGTTGAAATTCTACCACCATTACCGTTACCATCATAGATATAACCTGCAACCAAAGTCAATGCATCGATAGGCTTAACAAGTGCTACCGCAGCATCGAATGTGTTTGGAGCGATGTTCCAAGTTTCACTAAATGCAAGTGGTGTATCAAGAGTCTGACGACCGAGAACTACCGTTGCTTTACCGTCAAACATTGTACCAGTTACATTGAATGTATCGATCCAGAGTGCATCACCTATACTTGTATATGGAGCTGCACCCGGTACGTTTGCCAATGCACCGTTTGTTGCATCAGCACCGGCATAAAGCCATACACCGCTTACTACTGAATCATCAAGACCAAGTGTAAACAGACCGGTTGCACCGAAGTTTACTTTCCATGTATCTGCAAATGCATAAGATACATCTACGCTTGCTGCACCCTGGCCTGTTGCAGATGCCTGATCGAAGAGACTTCTGTCATCACTTGGAAGGTTTGTTGTTGTTGTATCATAGTACAGTTTGAAATCTCCACCTACTGTCCATGGAGATGTTTCTTCTACTACTACTGGAGCCGGAGCGATATCACCGCCAGCAAACGCACTACTTACTGCAATTGCAGCTATTAAACTAAGCTTTGTAAACTTCATTTTTTATCCCTTGTATTGTTTTTACGAACGTATCATATCATAATGATTAATGAAAAGTCAATGAAAAATTAATATTTTTGTTTAAAAAGTGTCGTTTTACTGTATTTTGTAAGAGACTATTGTTCATATATAAGCTAAAAAGGACAGAAATAGCCAATATACATTAAATAGTTAACAATAGATTAATTTTTGTATGGGTTATAGTTGTGTATGTGTAAAAAAATCTCTGACATATTCATATCCGGAATAAAGTGTCAGTACAACGGCGATCCATAAAAGAAGTGTACCTCCGGGCCATTGCATCAGCAGGAAGCCGATTGCGATCATTTGTGCAACCGTTTTGACCTTGCCCATCCAGGATGCAGAGATATCCATCCCCTGGCTCATTGCCGAGACACGCAGTCCGGTAATGAAAAGCTCACGGGTGAGAATGAGGAAGATGGCCCAGGGTGAAGCACTGCCGAGCATCATCAGGCCGAGAAAACCGGCCAAAGTAAGCATTTTGTCTGCAAGGGGGTCGAGAATGGCACCCAAAGTGGTGATCTGGTTAAAGGTACGGGCAATGTAGCCGTCAAAAAAATCGGTAGCGGAGGCGACTACAAAAATAAACGCGGCAAAATAATTCAGCCAGGATTTGTCAATACCTTCAAAAAAGGAAGCGTTCTGGTTGACAAGAAAAAGGAACATCAGGGGTGCAAGGAGCAAACGGATGAAGGCAAGGATATTGGGGATATTGAAGATCTGTGATCGTGTCATCATCTGTTTTTTTCCTTCTTTTCTTTGTTTATCAAGCTTCCTCTTATTTCTATCGAGGTGTTTTTATTCTCTTCATTTTTTTCTCAAAGAGAATGATGACTTCGTCACCGCTTCACTTCATAAGAGAAAAAACGAAGCAAAAAATCGTCATCTCTCTCGAATCGCTTCGTTTTAAAGGTCGTTCGAGATGACAGGTACACTTCGTGATGAATGGAAACGTGTAGGGTGTGTAACCACGCATCATAAACTCATTTTCTCTCCTCAATCCATTCCGCTTAGCGGAATGTCGTCCCGCCGTCCACTACGATGGTCTGTCCGGTGATCCAGCCGGCTTCGTCTGTACAGAGAAAATAGACCGACCCGGCAAGGTCTTTGGGGTTTCCCATTCTGTTTAGGGCAGAACGCTTGATGGTTTCGGCTTTGACCTCTTCATAGTTTGTAAAGGCTTTGAGGGCATCCGTGTCGATAGGTCCGCCGGAGACAGCATTGACCCTGATGCCCATTTCTCCAAGTTCTACAGCGGCATAGCGAGCCATGGCTTCAACAGCGGCTTTGTTGGTGCCGTGTCCTGCATAATTTTCTATGTAAATGAGGTTACCCGTGGAACTGAGTGTCACAATGGCACCGCCGCCGACCTTTTCCATGCGTTTTGCCGCTTCCTGCGAACCGGCAACAAAGGCACCTACTGTTGCAGTATAAATGTTTGCCAAACCTTTTTTAGGTCTGAGTTTCATGAACTTTCCGTATCCGCCGACCACCGGACGGCCATAGATCATCGCATTGGAAACGAAGAAGTCCACTCTGTCAAAATCTTCATCGATCGAAGCAAAAAGAGGTTTGAACTGGTCCGTATCGAGAATGTCCAAAGGATAGGCTTTGGCTTTGATGCCGTATTTACTGCTAAGCTCTTCGGCGATGGTATCGGCTGCTTCTTTGTTGGAATTATAGGTAAATGCGACATTCACACCGTTTTGCGCAAACTTTTCGGCAACAGCCTTACCTATGCCTTTGGTTGCCCCTGTAACTACAAGGGTCTTTCCTTTCATCTCTGACATTATTTCACTCCTGCAATTTTATAGTTTTTCATGACATTTTCTATCTTTTTCATATTTTCACTGCTTGGTGCGACCAGGGGCAGCCGGTATTCAAGGGTATCGATAAGCCCGGCAATATACATAGCAGCCTTGATCGGAATGGGGTTGCTTTCGCAGAAAAGTATTTTGTTGATGTCAAAGAGTGCATCATTGATCTCTTTCGATCTTTTAAAGTCGCCGGCAAGGGCAGCATGGGAAAGTTCCGCTTTCATGTCGGGAAGCAGGTTTGCAGTGACAGAAGTCACTCCTTTACCGCCGCTGGCAAGGATGGGGAAATCAATGGCATCATCCCCGGAAAAGACATACAGTTCAGGCACTTTGGCCAAAAGTTCAACAGTTCTTTCTATGGAGCCTGTAGCTTCTTTGATACCCATGATGTTCTCTACATCGTCGAAAAGCTTTTTCACTGTGTCCGGTAAAATATCGACACCTGTACGTCCGGGTACATTATAGAGCATAAAAGGTACTTTGACTGCCGAAGCGATCGCTTTGTAATGCTGGTAAAGCCCTTCCTGGCTTGGCTTGTTGTAGTAGGGACTGACCGAGAAGATGGCATCTACACCGCAGGATTCTGCATGCCTTGCGATATCTATGGCTTCGTGTGTAGCATTGCTCCCGGCCCCTGCGAGTACTTTGGTTCCGGTATCTTTGCATACCTCTACCGTGATATCGATACATCTTTTATGTTCATCATGGCTCAGTGTTGCGCTCTCTCCTGTGGTGCCAACCGGACAGATCGCATCAATGCCGTTGTCGATCTGTCTCTGGATAAGCGCGGCATAGGTCGCTTCATCGAGTGTGCCGTTCTTGAATGGGGTAATGACAGCGGTGGTCGTACCGGTTATGTAATTGTTCATGCTCTATCCTGTTTTCATTTTATGTACTGCAGGCACTCTTCAGAAGCAAATTATTGTTTTGCTTCGTGTTTTTTAAGTATCACCGTGGTGGAGTAATTATGGTCAAAATACTTTTTTGCTACCCGTACAATGTCTTTGAGTGTAATTTTATCCAATTTCTCTTCATATTCAAGTAAAGGTTTTAGATTTCCTCTGGCAAGGTAGTCTCCGTAAAGGCTGGCGACCGAACTTGAACTCTCAAGCGAGTAAATGAATTCGGCTTTGGTGTTGATCTTGACTTTGTCAAGTTCTTCCTGTGTCACATCCCCGGCTTTGAGCTTTTCAAGTTCGGAGAGGATCTCTTTTTCCACTGCTTCCGGTTTGACCCCGGGTGAACAGAGCCCCATGATCAGGAAAACCCCGGGATCTTTCATTTCCATATTGTACCCGTAGATCTGGTTTACCATGTGTTTTCCCTGTACAAGGTCTTTTTCGAACCAGCTGCTTTTCCCTGTACTCAAAATATGGCTGATCGCAGAAAGTGCAACTTGGTCATCATCTTCAAAATTGGGAATGGAATAGACGATGGCAATGGTGTCCACCTGATTGCTTTCTTTATGCAGTATGGCTCTTTTGGCACCGTCTATTTTGGGTTCAACGGCTGTGACTTTCGGGATCTTGTGCTCGTTTTTGATCTTACCGAAATATTTTTTCGCTTCTTTGAAGACAGTTTTTGGCTTGATATCTCCTGCTACGACGAGTATGGCATTGGCAGGCTGATAGTAACGGTGGTAAAAATCTCGTATATCCTGGATCTTCCATGATTGTATATCTTCCATGAAACCAATGGGCAGCCAGTGGTACGGGTGGTAGACGAAATGGGTATTGAAGACCCGGAAATAGAGGTATCCCATAGGATTGTTGTCTGTTCTTAGACGACGTTCTTCTGCCACAACCTGACGTTCTTTCTGAAATTCCTTGTCTGTCAGTTTCAGGTTATGCATCAATTCTGAAAAAAGCTCAAGCGTCATAGGAAGATTTTTACTGGCCGTTTTAATGAAATAGTGTGTTTTGTCAAACCCCGTAGAGGCATTGTTGACACCGCCATGCTCTTTGACAATGACATCGAACTCCCCCTCTGTGAGATGCTTGGTTGATTTGAAATTCATATGCTCAAGCATATGGGCTATGCCGCTTTTGCCCATAACTTCGTTGCGGCTGCCTACTTTATAGTAGATATCCGTTGTGATGACCCCGGCATGGTTGTCCATGGGTATGACTACGACCTGCAGTCCATTGTCGAGTGTTTTACTGTAATGTTTTGGCAGTGAATTGGCCATGAGTGCTCCTGAAATTAAAAATAGTGCGAGCGCTATTTTTTTGATTGATGGCTGAATTGTTTTTCTATTATGCATAGTGTATTTCCTGTGGGCATTACGCACCCATTTATTTCCAATCGGCTCCGATGGCTTCTGAAATATGATTATAGCCATCATTCTTTAACAGTCTGACAAGTCCCTCATTGATTTCTTTAATGAGGGCCGGACCTTTGTAAACGAGCATACTGTAAACCTGCACAAGAGAGGCACCGGCTTTGATGCGCCTGTATGCTTCTTCGGCAGAGTCGATTCCCCCTACGGAAATGAGCAGCGTTTTGCCGTACAATTCTTTTGCGACCGCCTTGAAAAGGATATAGGATTTTTCGGTTAAAAGGGCTCCGGAAATACCGCCGAAATCCTTGGCATGCGGTGTGAGAGTGTAGTCAATGGTGGTATTGGTAGCGATGATGCCTGCCGCTCCTGCTTCCACCGCAGTCCTGCATAGAAGAATGGCATCTTCGGGTTCCATATCCGGTGCGATCTTTAGCAGGACAGGCTGAGAAGTGATCTGTTTGGCCATATTGAAGATCGCTCTGATGAAATGTTCATTCTGCAAATCTCTGAGCCCCGGTGTGTTGGGAGAAGAAATATTGATAACAATATAGTCACCGTAGTCTTTAAATGCTTTGAAAAGTGTCTCGTAGTCATTCAGTGCCTCGTTTTCCGGGGTCACTTTGTTCTTGCCGATATTGATACCGACCGGATAATCGAAAAAGTAAAGCTTTTTGAGCTGCTGGATCATATAGTAGCTGCCCTTATTGTTAAAGCCCATGGCATTTTGGATGGACCGGTCTGAAATGAGTCTGAAAAGTCTCGGTTTGGGGTTGCCGTCCTGCGGCCTGGGTGTGACGGTACCGATCTCGGTAAAGCCGAAACCCAGAGCCGGCATGGAAGTGATATACTGGCCGTTCTTATCGAAACCTGCACCGAGACCTACGGGGTTTTTGAATTTTCTGCCGAAGATCTCCTGTTCAAGCATTCGATCGGTTACGAAATACTGTTTTGCTATGAAATGCTGGATCGGCGGGCAGTAAGGCAGTATTCTCAGCCCGATGCCTGCGAAGGTATGTGCGGTTTCAGGATCGAAGTTGAAAAGTATTTTTTTGACGGTATCGTATGAAAAGAATGACACGGGGATGCTCCAATATAAATTGGTGATATTATAGCTAAATAAATTAATAGTAGACGAAGTCAGAGCATCGAACTTACGCTTTCTCCCACACCGTACCGTCTGCGGTATCCATAATGGATATTCCCATAGCGGTAAGTTCATTCCGGATAGCGTCAGAGCTAGCGAAATCTTTAGCTTGCTTGGCTTCGGTACGCTTCTGAAGCAGCGCTTCTATCTTGGTCTTGAGGGCTTCGTCTACACCTATCTGGAAGTAGGAGAAAGGCTCTTTGCCTCCAAAGCCGAGCAGCGTATCGATGAATTCGATGTTGGCTATGGTTTCTTTTTTGAGGGGTTTATCTTTGGGATTGGCATCGAGTTTTTCATTGGTCTCGGCGATCATTTCGTCGATGACAGAGAGGGCGACGGAAATGTTCAGGTCGTCGCTCATGGTATCAAGCAGCGTTTGTCTGAAGGTTTTGCTGACGGCAGACGCTTTGCCCGGCAACACTCTTTTTTTGAGCCTGTAGAGCTTGTCAAGTCTCTTTTTGGAAGTCAGCAGGTCCTCTTCGTTGAAGTTGAAGTCGTTGCGGTAGTGTACGGAATTCAGGTAATAGTGCAGTACTTCGCCGTCGTAGACCTCAAGAGCGTCTTTAAGGAAAAAAGAGTTGCCGAGACTTTTGCTCATTTTCTCCCCGTCCATCTGTACAAAACCGTTGTGCATCCAGTATTTGGCCAGTTCATGGCCCGTGGCACAGCGGCTCTGTGCTGC
>NZ_WGDD01000044.1 GCF_015493435.1 Sulfurovum sp. | reverse complement strand
TGAAGAAGAATTGAGTGAATTTTACTGCAAAAAAGTAAGATTCATTCAATTTTTTATCAAAATAGATGAAAAGTTTGGAGAGAAAATTTAAAAAAATCAGTGGGAGCTTAATAGCCTTGGAAAATAAGGGGTTATTAGAGGTGCCCATTAGATAAAAAAGTGAAGACTGAAAAGATAGATGAATGTGCGAAGTTCCCATCTCATGGGACTTTTCAAGTGGTCGGAGTGACAGGACTTGAAACCTGTTAAGTAATTTCAGTAAAAAAACCAGAAACAAAGCTATACCGTCATTTGTGATAGTATAAACAAAAAATACAAAATTTGTGTCAGCAGATAACGGCTGTTTTTGAGGGTTTTACTGACAATTGCACTGACAGTTTTTTCACCTACTTATGTAAGTGAATAAAAACGGACATCTTGACTTTAAAAAACTTATTAGATACAATTATTTCGTTGTGAAAAGGGATTGCAAACAAGCCCAAGCGGAAAACCTAAGTGGTGGTTCCAAGTTGTTTGTCCCCTTTCCCATCAATCAAAATAATCATTATTTTGCTATATTATAATAATATTATTTAAAAAGGAGTGTTGATATGGCTTTAATTATTAAAGATAAACAAGTTGTTTATGTAGCACCACCAGTTAGGCTAACGAAGGATGAAAAGAAAATCCTTGAAAATGCTTCTGTGAATCATAAGCTTGTAAAAAAAGCAACTTCCAGAAAATATAAGATCGTTTAATATTGTTAGAACTCAAAAAGTATAATGCTTCAAATGCCAGCTATCGTTTATCCATTGGTATCTTATCTAAGTTGACCCTATCAACAAATTTAGACAATGCACAAAGAGAAAACCCTTTATAGAAGATATTTGTAAAAGGGTTCAAAAAAACGGAACAGTATTGTATCTTTTAAGAGATGGGGATAAAACTTTTGGGTTTATCGCACTCTCTGTCAGTTCTATAGATACTTTCCCTTCTCTCCAAGTTGATTATATTTTTGTAAGCGGACCTTATAGAGGTGTATGTTTGGAAAATCTTGATAATTCTAAAATATCAACCTACTTGATTGAATTTGCCATAGAGATAGCAAAAGAGATCCAGAATCAAGTAGGATTAAGATATTTGGTCTTACTTCCTGATAATGACAGACTTCAATTTGTTTATAAAGATATGGGCTTTCAAGTTTTACCTAAGAAAGAGTGGATGTTTATTAAATTATAATTTTCTGCGAAAGTAAATTAATGAGAATGCCTAGTATATAGGACTTTACAAGTGGTCGGAGTGACAGGACTTGAACCGGATAAATAAACTTTTAAAACTTACGAAAAAGCCCATTAAATGGGCTTTATTACCATACATATACAATCAAAAATAATTAACTGTCAGTAGATAACGGGCTATTTCCACTGACAATTTCACTGACAAAAATTACTTTTAGTATTCTTTATTGTATTCTATAAGGTATTTATAATATAAATACTATTATAATTTATATTGTATACAGAACTGTATACATATCAAATTCAAAAAAGGAGTGATTATGTTAATCAATAACGCAATCAAAAAGGCACAAGCTCAAGAAGCTGAAAAGGTGGCTATTAGCCTAAAGGTATCTGTCGAGATCAAAGAGAAACTACAAAAGTTAGCAGACCAGAACAATGTTTCATTGAATGCTTTATGCTCATCTATTTTAGAAAGTGCCTTGAATGGCGAATTAGATGAACTGGGCACAATGCAACTACTCGAAGAATTATCAAAAGCAAAAGATTCTCTTGATAGTATCAAAGAAGCGATTCATAAAGGTGTTGACACAGTTGAAGCTACAAATGGCGTGACGTATGATATGCATTTTGAAGAAGAAATCCTATATGCAAAAGTAAAAGCGATTACAGCAGAACTTCAAAGGAGAGGTGCAAAATGACAGTAACAATTGAAGGAAAAATGTTCGGTGGCTATCTAAAGCCAGACTTTACCAGTAAAGAGACTGGAGAGGTAACTAAAGGTAAATTCGTAGTACAACTCATGGTAGAGCAGAAACTCAAAAATGATGAGATTAAAAACGAGCTACTAGACGTAAGTGTACCTACGGAACTTATATCAAAGTACAAAGGTAAAGAAGGGCAAATGGTGCAGATCAAGTGCAACTATATGTCTAAAGAAAAAGTCACGTTCTATGGAGTTGCATAGTCATACTGTAGAAATATTGATGATGTTGATAGTTGTTGTAACAAGTACATGGACGGATTAGGCAAACTTTGCGGATGCAAAGGCAAACTAAACGTAGACAAACGATAGTGCGTCAGGTACGTTATGAGAATTAGAGTTTGGAGTGTCATTGCCGTGTTCTCTCCAAACCCCTATTACCCTTAGGAGGTAACAAAATGAATTATAGCCAAAAAATACAAAACAAAGCAGAAGAGATACAGCATCTATCCGATGCTTTTGAAGAAGTAAGGACTACACTGAGCGTTCTAACTGCAATAGAAGCAACTGGTGAAAGCAATTATTTGGGTGGCAGCATCCAAAAGATTATATATGCTGCGTTAGACGAACTTGATGCTATTGAGTGTAAAATCGAACATGATTATATTGAAAAGAATTAATCATGCAAGGAATAACAATAACTCCTAAGAGTGGATTGAGTACCGTGGGGGTAGGACGCTGTAGGACGAACCCACAGGCACGCAGAGTAGCTCTTAGAGGGAGTTTTACTCCCTCCTTGACTACTTATAAAGAAGTTGTGTACAACTTCGCAGAATATCAGAAAGATTATACACAAATCCAAAGCAATATTAATCGCATAGCGTTTAAAAAACAAATTTGGAATAATCATTCAGAAAAAAAGATCATTTACTACGGTCTAACAAAAAAACAGTTAGAACTAAACGAGACAAAGTTAATGCTGCAAAGAAGATTTTTAAATCTTAGTATCCTGTATGACAAACAAACTGCCAACATGATACCTCTTAGAGATCTGGTCATATCTGCCAACCATTCCCCTCACAGATATTACTCTGAAGTACAAAACAGGGTAAATACACTTACTGGTGAAGCAGAACGTAAAGGGCTTGTGCCTATCTTTATGACTATCACACTACCTAGTGAATATCATCCTTTTAAACTGGTAAACAAAAAACTAATCATTAATCCTAAATTTGATGGAACATCACCACGTGAAGCCGTTAAGGCACTCACAAAACGATTTGCACGCCTTAGGAATGATAGAGCCTTACGTAATATCGGAAAAGACAACCGTATGTATTTTAGAGTCAATGAACCACACCAAAGCGGTACACCACATACACACATACTTTACTATGTACCCAAGGAAAGTGTAAAACGTGTTATTTCTGCATTTAGAAGACTATTTCCGCAAAAAGGTAATGACATACAAAATAATTTACGTAATGCAGTAGCTTACGTGATGAAGTACATCAATAAAACACTTCCCAAGTCAAAGTCTGACAAACTAAGTAAAAAAGATAGGTACCTTAATGCCTGGTACTCACATCATCGGGTTACTCGCTTTAGCACTAGCCGAACACTTGCCCCACTTTATCTATACAGGTTACTGCATCACCGTTATTCTTTAAGGGCATTAACCAAACTGCGTAAAGATGGACGTATTAGAGTATTTAGCCCAGTAGATGATTTAAACAAAATTGCAGAAATATTTGAGGGTGAAGAGCTGATCTATATGAAAAATGAGAATTATACTTTAGAAAAACATAGGGGGATTGCATGAAAGATAAGGCACTTTATTTGAAAACCAATGATATGGCTAAAATGATCGGTTATTCTAAAGATTATCTGTTAAAAAACAGGGGTGTATTTTTCTTTGAAAATATTCATTATTTCTCAAAAGAAAGACGAACAGACTGGAAAGTTTCCAAAGTAATTGAATGGGTGGAAAATAAGAATGTATCAGATAAAGCAAAAAATATTCTTGATTTGGTATCATAATATTGCCCGTTGTCTACTGGAAAGGACAACACAATGGTAAGAATGTTCAGGCGATCCAATGGGAAACTGTATTTAGAGTATGAAGCAAATGGAAAGATCATACAAAAAAGTACCCGTTTAAAGGATACGCCTAAAAATAGAGGATTGATCAAAAAAGAAGTTATACCAGAACTTCAAAGAAAAATACTCTTAGGTGAGATTGGCAAGGATAAACCTAAAACCTTTGCTTATTATAGTAAACAATATTTGAAAGATAAGAGTTATTTAAAGTCTTATCCTCAAATCATCAATAAGGTCGCCAAGATCAATGAGCAGTTTGGCCCTATGAATATTGCCCAGATCAAACGATCTGACATAAAATTATGGGTTAACAACCGTTTGGAGATCAACACTCCAAAAACTGTTAAAGAATATTTGATAGATATTCGAGGGGTCATTAACATTGCAATCGAACATGAGCATATTAAAGACAATGCAGCAAAAAGTATAAAGTTGCCAGTACACATAAAAAAAGATATAGAACCATTTTCTCCGAATGAAGTAAAAATGATTTTATCTAAAGCTAATAACTGGATGAAGCTTTATCTTGCTATTGCATTTTATACCGGTTTGCGCACTGGAGAAATATTGGGACTTATGTATTCCGATATTGATCTAACAAATCGAGTGCTATATGTCCGAAGAAACATTACAAAGGGTAAGATCACTACTCCTAAAACAAAAACAAGTATTAGGGAAGTACCAATTTTAGATGATCTTATACCTTACCTAAATAAGTTGCCAAAGTCATTATGGATATTTCATACTGATAATGGCCAACCATTAAAAGCTTTTGCTGGTAACCGTCAAAAGCAATGGCGTGATCTTTTGCAAGAATGCAAAATTAGGTATAGAAAAATCTATGCCACTCGTCATACGTTTATTGTTTCATTATTAAAAAAGAGCGATTTGAGTATTTTGGAGATTGCACAACTTGCAGGACACAATTCAACACAAATGATTGTACAGAACTATGGAAAGTTTATTAAAGGTGAACATTTAAAAATAGATCGTAGTATACGACTTTTTACTGACAATTCCACTGACAGTATCGCTTAAAGCCCGTATATATGGTCGGAGTGACAGGACTTGAACCTGCGACCTCTATCACCCCAAGATAGCACGCTAGCCAGACTGCGCTACACCCCGACGTCAACGGTAGGACCGTTGGAAGTAGATTTTATTATGAGGTGCGGAAGTATACACCAGAAAAGCTAAAAAGTAAAAATTCAAAGGAACGGGATATAATATTTCTATGAAAAAAATTCTTGTATCCGTTGCCGTACTCTTGACTGCAGCCATTCTTTTTTATACACTGCGTTTCTACAAAATAGACGGGACCAGTATGAACTACAGTCTTGTCGAAGGTGACTTTGTACTGACCTACCGCCTTTTTCATACTATCAAACGGGGAGATATGCTTGTCATCAAACATCCGCTTGACCCCAAAGGCAGGCTTTACATCAAACGCTGTGCAGCACTGCCGGGAGACAGGTTTTTTCAAAAAAAACGTTCTTTCTACCTGCAGATAGACGGTAACTCGGACAAAACGAAAGCACTGGGTCTGTCACATGACCTTGAAGTGGTTCAAACCAAAGAAGGCTATTTCCTGAAAGATCCGTATGAAAAATATTATGATGTCGTGCACAACTGGAGGCTTATTGTACCTTCTGTATTGACCAAACTGCCCGTTACAACTGTACAGGACGACCATTACTATATGCTGGGAGACTACAGGGACAATTCGGCAGATAGCCGTTTTTTCGGCGCTGTTCCGAGAAACTGGATCTATTCCAAAGTTATTTGTATTCTGAAAAAACCGAGAGATTGGGAAACACTGATCAATATTGAAGAGGCCGATAAGGAAAAATAGGGAATACGTACACCCGGCACAATGCCGGCATAAGGCAGCTCTATACGCTGCACGCACTCACACCCGGAGGTGTGGTAGGCTGGATCGCCTGATTATCCGCACCGCCTTCTGCATTGACTTTGTCTATGAATGCAAGAAGGTCAGTTGCAGCCGCCTGGTAGCGTTTCGCTGTTTCAGAGTCAGGTTTATGGTAAGTCACAGGCATACCCGTGTCCCCGCCTACTCTGATCTCAGGCTCTATAGGAATACGCGCGATCACATGCGTATCATACTCTTTGGCTACCGGTTCTGTTGTACCCATCCCGAAAATATCTGACTCGGTATGACAGGAAGGACAGATAAATCCGCTCATATTCTCAATGATACCCGCCGTCGGAATGTGCAGCTTCTGGAACATATCGAGTGATCTTCTGCTGTCATCCAAAGAAACTTCCTGCGGTGTTGTAACGGTAATTCCCGCTGTAACCGGAACAGACTGTGCCAGTGTCAGCTGTGCATCACCTGTTCCCGGAGGCATATCGATGACCAGTACATCGAGTTCTGACCAGAGAATGTCTCTAAGAAACTGCTCAATGGCCTTCATGATCATCGAACCTCTCCAGATAAGCGACTGTCCCGGCTCCATCAGTGAACCCATGGACATTACTTCCACACCGTACGCTTTCATAGGAAGGACTTTGTTCCCCTGAATTTCAGGCTTCTGGTCGGCGACACCCATCATACGCGGGATGTTAGGCCCGTAAATATCGGCATCGAGAAGGCCGACTTTTTTACCCTGCATTGCCATAGCGATAGCGAGGTTTACCGAAGTCGTCGACTTGCCGACCCCGCCTTTTCCTGAACTTACCATAACAAAATTCTTTACATGCGGTGCGATGTTCTTGCCGCTGACAGAGTTTGACATTTGCTTGGGGGCCTGCGGAGCAAGCACATTGACAGTAATGTTCTCGAAACCGAGTTTTTTAAGCTCTGTTGTCGCTTCTTCTGTAATTTGTGCTTTCACTTCATCTGCCGAAGAAGTAATATCTACCGTCAAAGAGACATTCTTACCGTCTATCTTTATATCTTTTACAAATCCGAACGTTACGATATCTTTCGTAAATCCCGGATAGGTTACATTTTTCAATGCGTCTAATACATTTTCCTGTGTCATCGTTATGACTCCTGCTTATTGAGATTGTATGAGAGAGTTATACCACCCAAATCTTAAAATATATTGAAAAAGATACAAATAGGAGTAAATTTATCCAAATTAGTGTTTCCGCCTTCCTCCGGCTCATAATCAGGGTACAAGCTTCATAGGAGTATAATCCGTTACATTTTGATACACAGTGAGGTTTTTTGTGTCTGATATTACTTTGATACTGCTCGGTGCCGGCAGCTCATCGCGTTTTAAATGCGGTGTCAAGAAACAATGGCTTTACAGCGGCGAAGTACCCCTCTGGCTGGCTGTTGCTGAACGCTTTGAAGCCATGGGCGCTTTTGCCGACATTATTATCGTCTCCTCCGAAGAAGATATTTCCCTGATGAAACACTTTGCAGACCATACCTATGTACAGGGCGGGGACAGCAGACAGGCATCTCTCAAAAACGCGCTTGCTGCTGTTACATCACCCTATGTACTTGTCTCCGATATTGCCAGGTGCTGTGTCCCCGAAGCGATGATCCGGCGTATTCTGAAAGCAAAAGGTAAAGCGGGATGCATTGTACCCGTACTGCCTGTTACCGATACACTCTATCTTGGAGAGAGGCCCCTCAACAGGGAAGAAGTACGGATCATACAGACACCGCAGCTCAGTGTTACAAAAACACTCAAAACAGCACTGGAAACGGATAAGCTGTTTACCGATGACAGTTCTGCCGTCGCTTCCCTGGGAGAGAAGGTGCATTTTGTCGAAGGTTCCAACGAAGCCCATAAACTGACCACGCTTGAGGACCTTAGCAAACTATCCTGTCTTCAGGTACCTTCAGCCCGTACACTGACCGGTTTCGGTTTGGATATCCATCCTTTTGAAACGGGCAAAACCATGTACCTCTGCGGGGTGAAGATCGATGTGGACTACGGCTTCAAGGCGCACAGTGACGGTGATGTTGCCATCCATGCACTCATCGATGCGCTGCTTGGTGCAGCCGGCATGGGAGATATAGGCGAACTTTATCCCGATACCGATGAACGCTATGCCGGTGCAGACTCTTCCGAACTGCTGAAAGATACTGTCCGAAAGCTTACGTCACACGGCTTTGAGATCGGCAATGTCGACTTGACGATTCTTGCTCAGGCACCGCGCCTGCTGCCTTACAAAACACAAATGAGAACACGTCTCGCTTCACTGCTCGGTATCAGAAGCTGCCGGGTCAACATCAAAGCGACCACTGCCGAAAAACTCGGCTTTGTCGGGCGCAAAGAAGGTGTGACCGTACATGCAGTGGCAAATTTAAACTATGTCAACTGGAAAACTTTATGAATGGGAAAAAAAGATGAAAATTATTATCGTAGAAAATGAACTCTATCTGGCGCAGAGTATTGCCGGCAAACTGGTCGAAAACGGTTTTGAGACAGAGATATACAGTTCCATCAAAGAAGCAATGCACAGCAGGGGAGATGTCTATCTCCTTTCCACCAACCTTCCCGGGCAGAATACTTCCCCCCTCATTACAAAGTTCAAAGACAAGATCATCATTCTCATGGTCAGCTACATCAACAACGATACCGTAGGCGAACCGCTGAAACTCGGTGCAAAAGACTACATCGTCAAACCCTTCATGATCGAAGAGCTTCTGCGAAAGATAGAGCACTATCAGGAATACCAGGACCTCAGGAAAAAGACACGGCTCTACCATGAATACATGGAAAACCTCCTGCAGGAGATTAAAGTCGATTACGATCCGGAAAAACTGACCTACCCTCTGGTCATTCAGACCAACTACCAGCGCCTGGTCGACAAACTTGTCTTCGCGTTCGTCCACGCCAGAAACAAGCCGCTCACCTTTGTGCCGCTGGGAAACAAAGAATGGAAAGAAAAGATAGAGAATGCCAGTGACAAGTCACTGCTCTACATTACAGAGATCCATCTGCTTAAAAAAGCAGACAGGGAAAAACTTTTGTCCCTGCTGAAAAACTACGACTTCATTCTATGCACTACTTCCGAGCTTGAAACAGCATTTCCCACCATCACGCTCAGCACCGATTCAAAACTCTACGACCAGAATGAAATCCTAACCATCGATGACTATGTCAAATTCATCGTCAACAGTTTCCAGTACAAATTTCCCGATACGGAACTTTCCAAAAAACTGGGTATTTCCCGCAAAAGTCTCTGGGAAAAACGTAAAAAGTATGGTTTATTTAAAAAGAAATAGCATCTAAAAAAGGCCTGTCATGCAAAACAAATCACTCTACATCGATACTGAAGCCCTTTCCGCACTCGCCCTTGTCAGAGCGGGGCTCATCTCTCCTGTCGTCAGACTCATGGGGGAAAAGGAAGCTGCAGAAGTAGATGCATCCAAGTTCTACAAAGGGGTACCTTTTCCCTTTGCCTTTATTTTGGCACCTACAGGAAAACGCAACAGAAAAGTGCTTCTTTCCCTGAAAAAAGGGGAAACGGTAAACCTTGTCAATTATGACAAAAAGGTGGGTGAACTCATTGTTGACGAAACGTTCACTATCGATCCGGAGAAACGTCTTTACAACATTTACGGTACCAGCGACCCTGCCCATCCCGGTGTCAAAAATACCATGTCGCGTCTCGGAGACATTGCCGTAAGCGGCGAATACACGGTAGAGTATCCTCTTGTCACCGACAACATTAAACGTATCAGGAACATCATTACCAAAACCGGTGCCAAATTCATCAGCTCCATGATGCTCGCTGCCAATCCCTTCAACCGTGCACATGAAAGAATGATACGCCAGGCCATCAGCGATGCCGATCTTCTCGTGATCTTCCTGCGAAAGCCGTTTACCTCCGAAGGCTTAAGGTATGACATCCGCTATAACGCACTCAACACATTTGTAGACAACTTCCTGCCCAGAAGCAAAGTCATCATTATTCCTTTTGAGAATTCCTATATTTTTGCCGGTTTCAACGAATTGATACTCGATGCCCTTTTGGCAAAAAATTACGGCTGCAACCAGCTTGTCGTCGGCAAAAACCACGGCGGTCTCGGGCTCTACTACGACAAAAACCGTTTGAGTACTGTGTTTGACCACTGCAAAAATATCGACATTGACATTAAAACGGTCGATGAGTATGTCTACTGCGATACCTGCAAAACCCTTGTCAGCACACAAACCTGTCCGCACGGGCAGCACCACCATGTCCATTACCATTCGCAATCCATCATGAAGCTCATCCAGAGCGGTGTGATCCCCCCTCCGATCCTGGTACGAAAAGAAGTTTCCGCAAACATTCTCGCCGCGCTCTTCCCGGAACGCTTTGAGAATCTTCAGGAACTCTACTACTCGCTGATGCCGGGTTCAGGTCTCCTCGAGCAGCAGAGCGAAGAGCAGTTCTACATGAATCTTATCAAACTCTACCAGACATCATCTCTGACATAGGGACACATGCATTATTTTCGCATTCTTCATTGATGCATATTTTTCAAAATTTGAAAATTTCTGGTTTAAGAATAAATTCAATAAATAAACTATAAAATATATATAATATTGCCCTATCTATTAAAGAGGCTTTATTTACCAAAGGAGCGTTTTAACTATGAAACCAAAGTTCAGCAACAAATTTCTTGCCCTTTTTGCATCATTTGCAGTGTTGTTTTCCACATTGCTGTTTGCGGGAGGTCCACAGGCTACGTTTAACACACCGGCATCAATGGCCGAGTATGCACCAGGTGAAGTATTGGTGCATTTTAAGAACAGATCTCAGGTCAACAGCACCAATACGATCGATCTTATCAGAAACCTGCTGGGACAAAACCAGTTCATCCAGAAAAGTTTTGCCCGTTTCTCAGCAATGTTCATCAAATCGGGTATTTATTCAACCGAAGACCTTATCAATATTTTAAGCCAAATGGATTCTGTGGAGAGTGTTTCACCGAACTATATCAGGCATCTCACAGTAGTACCAAATGATCCGTACTATACCAACGGTACCCTGTGGGCAATGAACAATACCGGTCAGAACGGGGGTACGCCCGATGCCGACATCGATGCAAAAGAAGCGTGGGGGCTTCAAACCGGTTCACATTCAGTCGTGGTTGCAGTAGTGGACACTGGAGTAGACTATACCCACCCTGACCTTGCTGCCAACATGTGGGACGGGTCTGCCTACGGTGCACCGCATCACGGCTGGGATTTTGCCAGTGACGCCGACGGGAATGATGACAACGATCCTAAGCCGGAAAGCGGAAACGATCATCTTCTTCATGGAACGCATGTTGCCGGTACCATTGGTGCCGTGGCTGACAACGATCTTGGTGTGGTAGGCGTTTCACAGCAAGTTTCCATTATGGCAGTAAAAGTCTTTCGTCCAGACGGTTACGGATATGATAGTGATATTCTGCAGGGAATGAACTTCATTGCCGACAAAATTGATCAGGGTGTGAATGTCGTTGCCGTCAATGCCAGCTATGGTGGAGGCGGATACAGCAGTACGATGAAAGATGCCATTGAAAACCTTGGCAACAAAGGGGTTGTTTTTTGTGCCGCTGCAGGGAATAGCGGTTCCGATAATGACAGCAACAGTTTTTACCCTGCCAATTACAACCTGGACAATATTATTGCAGTTGCAGCTACAGACAGAAATGATGCTTTGGCTGACTTCTCTGACTATGGGGAAACGACTGTCGATATTGCAGCTCCGGGCGTAGCTATTACCAGTACTGTTCCGGGAAACAGTTATGCAACATGGAATGGAACTTCCATGGCTACACCCCATGTGGCAGGTGCTGTTGCTCTGCTGGCAGCCAACGATCCAGATACAAGCGTATCCTATAGAGTAAATACCCTGCTTTCGACAGTAGATGTGATACCGTCATTGGATGGGAAAGTGGCTACAGGAGGAAGACTGAACATCAACAATGCTCTAATCGCAGACAATGAGAATGGTGGCGGTACCCCAAGTCCGACACCAACACCGACTCCGACCCCAAGTCCGACTCCAACTCCAACTCCGACACCGACCCCAGCTCCAACGGCCACACCGAGTCCGACCCCGACAGCAACGCCGAGTCCTACACCCACTCCCGATCCTGACGATGTAACGACCTGGACCACCGGTGCCTACAGCAACAATGCAGATATCAGCCAGGTGCTTTCCATTACCGGTGCCCAAAGCCTTACTGTTACAGTGAGAGGAGAAACAGAAAGACATTACGACATTGTCTACATTTATGACGAGAACGGCAACCAGGTTG
>NZ_WGDD01000043.1 GCF_015493435.1 Sulfurovum sp. | reverse complement strand
GGGGTAAGGTGTACCGTTGTAGGGTGTCTTTTTTGCACCGGCAGGCAGCGTACCGAGATAGTATGGCAGCAGCTTCTCTACGGTTTTGGGGTCGATATCGCCGACAATGGCGATGTGGAATCGGTTGAAACCCGAAAATGCTTTCTTGAAGTCCTGCAGCATCACGTTTGGGTCAAGTTTGGCGATGCTTTGCGCCGTGTCGAACTGTATGCGCGGGTTATTGTCGTAATAATACTCCTCAAAGGCTTTGTTAAAGCGGTAACCAGGATCTCGCTCTTTTGCGCTCAATGCTGCAAGCAGACTGTCACGCTGCTGTTTGGCGACAGCCGGATCTATCTTGGGCTCCATCAGCTGCCAGCGGATAAGCTTGAGCAGTGTCTCAAAATCTTCTGTTGAGCTGCTTGCGCTGATGCTCTCGTCAAAGCGGTCTATGGCAAATTCGTAGTGGAGCTGTTTGCCAGAAAGCAGCGTGGGAAACTCCCATGCCTTCACTTCTCCCGGAGCTGATGCAACGACCCAGCGGGCGGCCTTGTGCAGGTTGTCAAGCGCCTCTGGCGCAACAATGGAGTCCCCTCCAAGGGCGACAGCGGAGAAAAGCACCTGGTTCTTTGCAAAATCGGTCGGCTTGAAATCGACAGAAACATTGTTTTCCAACACGTAGTGGTAAATGCCGTGCGTTTTGTCAACATGTTTGGAGACAATGCTGCCGCACTGCTTTGGACGCGGCGGGAATGCAGCGGTGCCTTGGGTGTTTTTGTGTGTAGCGTTGGCCTCTTTGGTGGCGTTTTCAAGAATGGAAACCGCCTCTTTGTTGTCTATAGCCACCCGCTTCGAACCGGAGAAGAGAATGACCCTGTTGGGGTTGGAGACGATCGCTTTGAAGCGTTTGTTGACCTCGTCAGGCGTCACCGAGTCAAGAAACTGTTTGGAGAAACGGTAGTTGTACCCTTCATCGATGAATACGCCGCCGTTTTCCACTGCTTTTGCCAGCTGTTGGGCATGTATGACAGAGGGGATATCCATGTGCCGTTTATGGTTGTTTTCGTTGGCGGCATAGAGCTGTCGCTTCACTGCTTCGAAGGTTATTTTGTCAAACCCGTATGCGGCATAGCCGGAAATGATGCGCCCCACTTCACCCAGTGCCGCTTTGGCGTTACCCTGAGCATAGTCGGCAGAGAAGGCGATGCTGCGTCTCAGCGGTGTGATCCACTGCGTGCCCATTGAAAGCCCGAGCAGTTTCGTACCGGGAGTGAGCAAATGTCTGGGCACCTCCTGTTTGAACATCAGTTCCGCCATCATATCGAGCATGTCGCTTCTAAACTCACCGGGAGTGACGGTGCCGAATTCCCGTGAGAGGTAATTGATCTGTAAAGAGTTGTCCCCTATATCTTTGTCACTCACCGAGAGGGTGCGTGTTGTATTGTTGTCTGCAATCAGCCGTGTATAGGGCGGTGTGTGGTTAATGTTGATTAGGCCTGAAAACGCTTTTCTTATCTTTTGTTCTATCGCTTTGGGGTCAATGTCACCGACCACCACAAGCGTCATCAGTTCGGGACGGTACCACTTTTTATAAAACTCCACAGCCTTCAATACGGGAGCGTGCCTAAGCACCGATTCCTTGCCGATAGTCTCTCTTTTTTCATAACGGCTTCCATTGTAGAAGAGTGGTGAGAACTGCTTGTAGAGACGGAAACCCGGGGTGTTTCGCAGGCGTTTCTCTTCGAGCACCACTCCGCGCTCGTTCTCGAACTCTTTGGGATCAAAAGTCATGCCGTTCGCCCAGTCGTGCACGATCAGCAGTGCCTTGTCCACATTGTCGCCGGTAACGGGCACGCTCAGTTTGTAGAGGGTGTGCCCGAAAGTGGTTTCGGCATTGAGATCGCCGCCGAAATTCATACCGATGGATTCAAGGTAGCGTACCAGTTCGTTCTTTTTGAAGTGCTTCGTGCCGTTGAACGCCATATGTTCGATGAAGTGCGCAAGGCCGCGTTGGTCTTCGTTTTCTTCGAGCGATCCCGCTTTGACAAGCAGCCGTATCACTACGCGATCTTTGGGCTTTTCGTTGTGCATGATCATGTAGTGAAAGCCATTTGGAAGCATTCCTTCTACAAGACGCTTGTCGGTAGGCATCTCCCCTCCTATCAGCGCTGTAGCAAGAAAAAGTGAAACGATAATTAAGTATTTTTGTATGAGCAAATGTAATCCTTTTGGTAGTTTTTCATATAGTATCAATTCAGTTGAAGCCCAGGTCACAATGCTGCACATCCAGAAGAGTACTGCTTTCATTAAGGAAGATGCATTACTCCATGCTGGTGAGGTTGCCATCCTTGGGTATGTCGGCTCCGTAGAGTCCGCAGGCAAGCAGCGTCGACATACACAAAGTTGTCAGCAAAGGTTTCATCAATGTATCCTTCAGGAGAAATGGGGAACAAGGAAACGGCAGATGACGCCTCCTTGCGTTACGTCCAAAATGTGGACCAAGATCAGTGGAAAGACTTGTAGCGCTGAACAACACCATTTTTGATGATACACTCGCCTTTCTCATCCAAACGCGGCTCGTCCCACTTGAAGGTGACAGGCACATGAACCGTGCTGCCTTTGTAGTACCCTCTTCCTACAGAAGAGGCTCCATTTGGTATGCCCGGGAACTTGTCCATAAGATAGTTTTTACAATCTCTTGAGAAGTCCAGTGACGCTTTCTTTCCGCCACCGTGTGCTGCATGCGGCACGGTACCGAACAGCATCTTTGTCCAGTGTGCATCGGCATTGTCATCCCACTTGCTCTTTTTACAGATCTTTTTGTGTGTATTACAGCTGACACCGTTGGAGAATGTCCACTCGGTCAAATCCATATGGTCTTTTTCTACCAGCCTTTCAAACTTCTTTGCCGCTTTGTTGCCAAAATACTCTTTGGTCAGCCCGATGGAGATACCGTAAGAGTCGGTACAGAATTTCGCTTTTTTGTCACAGAGAACACCCTTCGATGGTGAGTAGACACTTCCGGCATAAGCCGCGCCAGAGAGTGCAACGATCGCTGCCATGATTACTGTTTTTTTCATTTTATTCCTTTTTTGTTTTTGTTCAAGTCCGCTGTCTTAAAGGCAGCCGGACACCATAAGAGTGCAACACCGCTCTGAAGGAGCGCTGGCATTCTTTGTTTATCTAAACAGTCTGTCGGTATAGTAACCGTTCACAGGCGCACCGGAATAGCGGTTCTGGTAACAGCGGTAGCGGCGCGAATTGCAGTAGATACCGTTGGAGAGCGTATAGGAGGTCGTATCCATATTGTACTGACTGATATTTCTGTTCAGACGCTTTGCCGCCTTTTTGCCAAGGTACTCCTGCGTATAGCCTATGGAGATACCGTAGGAGTCGGCACAGAATGCACCTTTGCGGTCACAGATAATACCACGCTGCAATAAATCCTGCTTTCATAAAGCGATCCCCTGCACTTTTACTTACTTCTTGCCGCTGTCACGGATAGCCTGGTCGCGCTGCGATTTTTCAATAGAGTGCATCAACTCTTTTTCTTCAGACTTGCACTCTTTGTAACCGTCATCCCATCCCTCTCGGTATTTATGGTTGCTGTCATAGCGGCTGACATTCTTCTTGAACTGATCGAACATCGATCCACCCGCTCTTTTTCCGCTGCTGCAGCCGTCACCGTATCCCTGTGAGTAGTTAGGTCCGTACCCCTGCGCTCTCATATTTTCTGCTGTACTCGCACATCCGGTAAACCCGATAGCCATCGCTACTGCCGCTGCCGCTGTAATTATTTTTCTTTTTTTCATGTTCTCTCCTATTTCATATTTTGAATATTTTTGATGTCCTGTGCCGAAAGCATTTTGGATGCGTCATTCATATCTTTTTGGGCTTCATTGTCCATTCTTTTGTCATAGCTGCTTCCACTGTTATATCCATATTGATTGTAACTCTCCTCGGCACAACCAGTCAACAATATTACAAATGTTCCTGCAGATACTGCTAATACTACAAACATACATACATTTTTCATCTCATTTCCATCCTTATTATCGTTTTGATAAAAAAGCATAACAAAAATTAGACAAAAAAAATATGAAAAAGTTCAAAAAAGGGTTAGATTTATCATCAACAAAAAAACCTTTTTTTTAAATGATAATTTTTTCTTTTTTATCTTCGCAAAAAGACAACTTGCCATTTTAGAAAAATAATACTCTTGAAAACGACCTTTCCCCATGCCTGCTTTTCAGTTAAACTGTTATCATGGTGAATTGCCAACCTTAAACAGTTTAGGAGACTTAGCTCTTTGCTAATTTATAAAGTGATATAATCATCGTAGAATAGAAGGGGAGATAATATATTGAATCCTATTGCCAAGTTACTGTATGCCTACCGGAAACATAATAAGTTGACACAAAAAGAACTGGGGGAGGCACTTTCTGTATATGACGAAGAATTCAAATCTGTCAATACCGTCACGCTCAGCCGCTGGGAGAACAGTACTACTTCTCCAGGCCTGCAAAAGAAGAAAAAACTGCTCTATTTTCTACTTGCCCATGATTGCCTGCAGTGTCAAGAGTGCCGTAGTACTATTAGAGAGTGTTACGAAAACCTTTATGATTCCCTCCAAAAAATTTTTACAGACAACTACCAGTATATCATCGGAAATTTACCCGAACAAAAAAGAGATGAGTACTATTTTCATGTACTTGGCAAAAACGATCCCTACAGGGAGTATGTTGAACATACAGTCGATATTGAAAAAGCGAGCAATGTACCGGGATACTATATTGTATCACCCAAAAAACTGGAGCAGTGGTGCCGCTACCCCTCGAGCTTTGCCCTAATCTGTGAGCGTAAAAAACAGCATTTGGGGCATTTTGTCATGCTGAAACTAAAAATAAATGTAGCTGAAGATATCGTCTATCACAGGCGGAGCGAACTGTCACTGGAGGAAGAAGACTTTTGTGCAATAAATACAAAAGGTACTTACTATGTCCATGCCCTCTACGGATGCAACCCCAAAATAGCCGCCCTGCTCAATGTAGAAGCCTATCTGCATCTTTTCGATTGCATGGAAACGGTTGACAATGTCATGATCTTCAGCAGCAGAACGGACGGAATGCTGTTGACCAAAGACTACGGTATTAAAGAGGTTGCCAGCGGCAAAGACGAAACCTACGGATTTGAGTGGCACGGTATGCTCTCTCCCGTAGAAGACATTCTCTTTTCCGATACTGTACTGAAACTTGTTTTCTAAGCTTGTCCCGGCCTATCTGTTCTATTCGTCCGTTTCCTGAATAACATAGCGTTTCTTCTTCACACCAATATGCGGAGGCAGATGTTCTGCTTCAAAGTAGTCGTAACCCTCCTTGAGATTCGCCCAAAAATCATACCAGCGATTGTGGGAATAGGCAGCCATATTTTCTTGTGTCATACGAAACGGATAAATATGTACCTGCACCTTTTTCTGGCCCTGTTTCAAAGCTTTTTCTACCAGTTTGTATATTTCTTCTATTTTCTCATCCGTCATGGCATAGCATCCGACGGATACACAATTGCCGTGTACCATGAGGTAGGAGCCGGTTCGCTTGTGCGCCCGGTCATAGGCATTGGGGTAACCAAGGTTGAATGAAAGATGAAATTTGCTGTGCGGATTGAGGCTGCTCCTGCTGACACTGTAAAAACCTTCCGGTGCCTGCCTGTCGCCCTCTTTGCGTTTCGGACCTAGTGTACCCGAGTAGGCACAGATCTTATATGTTTTTAGCAGGCGGTATTCTCCCTCTGCTTTGATCCACATCTCCAAAACAGCTTCCTGCTTGAAGATACGGATGAAGACAGGATTGCCCATTTTGGCAGGAACAAGAGAAAGCGCTTCTTCAAGCGGAACATTTTTATAGGTTTCTATGGGTATGAATTCTGCATTATTTGCTTCCTGTGCCATACGTAAAAATGCCTCGACTGTCATGGTGGTAGTATTCAGCTCCGGTATTTTCAGCAGTGGGGACAACTGTGTCCTATTGTATTGCGGGACTGCTTTCTGTACCTGCTTCACTGCCGGTACAGGAGGATAAAGATAGAAAAGAATGAAAGAGATGAGAAGCAGCAGGGTAACAAGAATATCGCCCAGTATCAGCCATGCCCTCGTCATCTTCTCATTCAATTAAAAATTCAGTTTTTGTTTGGCATCAAAACCGTAAATATCGGGGAAGAGCTTCAATATACCATCCTCATTCACATAGGCAGTCAGATAGGCCGTATGCACAGGAAGGGATTTGATGATCTTCATATAATGCGTCTTATAGCTGTTATACTTTTCCATGGCTTGTGCAAAAGTGTAATTCGTATAGTGTTCCGTCAAATATTTCAGCATCAGCTTCGGGTCCTGAAGTCTTACACATCCGTGGCTGTATGCACGTACTTTTCTTTTGAAAAGATATTTGGTCGGCGTGTCATGCATATAGACAGAATGATGGTTGGGGAAAATAAATTTGACACGTCCCAATGCATTTTTGTCTGACGGTACTTCAATGAACTTGAAGGGTACAGGGCCTTTCCCTCCCTTGTAAGCCCGCAGGTTGACTGAAGCCGGACTCAATGCCGGAGAATCAAGGTTGTAATCCCTGCGCATGACCAAACGGTGTTTCTTCAAATACCCGGGGTCTCTCAACAGTTTGGGAATCACTTCGTTCCTTGCAATACTGTCAGGTACATTCCAGGTAGGATTCAGAACAATATATTGCAGCTTTTCACTGAAAAGAGGTGTCTGGTGGTCTACTTTCCCCACAATAATACCCATGCCTATGGATGTTTTGTCATTTTCAATAATGCGTACTCTGAACTCAGGAATGTTCACCAGAGCATAGGTTTTGCCAAGATTCGGTTTCATCAGTTTGATACGTTCAATATTCAAACGTACTTTACGAAGTGTTTCAGGCGATGTACCCGGCGTCTGCTGCAAGGCTCTGTATTTGGCCAGCAGCAGTTTGAACTGCACATATTCAGGGACATAGGGTTTCAGTATTTGCTCAATGCTCTGCCCCGCTCTGAGTTTTCTCTGGATATCGGATGCACTTACTTTCTGCCAATATGCTCCAAAATCACCCAGTGTATTCTTGTCGATACAGCTGTTGGCAAGATTGTACGTATAGTCAGCCAGCAACTGGGTCATCAGCCTGGAATTCTGACTCTGTTTTACCTTCTCGTAAAGAGGTCTCTCGTTGCAGATCGATGCATATTTATCCGATGCAAGTATTTTCATGAACTGGTTCTTCTGCGAAGAGCTCCAGCCTTCTGCATCTCTTGGACCGACACAACCGCCCAGCAAGGCAGCAAGTGCCACCGCTAACAATATTTTTGTTTTCACCCCTATCTTCATCTTTGCCTCCTAGTATACGGGTACCTCTAATAATAGGTAATACCCACAACATCTCTAGCTTTCGTCTATGCGTCGTTACTCTTTTGAAATCCTAGCCGTAGCTAAGTCAAAAAAGAGTAACGACGCATAGACGAAAGATAGAGATGCCCAAAGGGTGGGAATTACCTATTGTTAGAGGTGCCCTAAAAATCGTGCACAGCTCACTGCGCTTGAAAATGCCCATTGAAAATTATAGCCTCCCAACCGGCCTGTTACATCCAGTACTTCCCCTGTAAAAAAAAGTCCCTCCGCTTTTTTGCTCATCATTGTCCGGCTGTCCACCTCTGAAGTATCAACTCCGCCCCTGGTCACTTCCGCCCGGGAATACCCAAACGTTCCAGCGGGGGCAAAACGGTAGTGATTCAACCCTTTTAAAACAAGCAACTCATTGTCTGTAATCTTACTTCCTGTTTTGTCTTGAAGCTTCAATTGTAGCAGAAATGCCTTAGTAACACGTTTGGGTAACGGCAGCAGAGAAGAAAGCTGTTTGGGACTTTTACAGACATTTTTCCAGGAAAAACCAGGCAGAAAATCAATCTCAATCTTTCCTCTTTCCCAGTAAAGCGAGGCATCCAGCACAGCCGGACCGCTGATACCTTTATGGGCAAAAAGCAGGGAACCTCTGCATCTTTGGCCATTTACTTTGATAACCACATCCGCAGAGGCACCGCTAAGCTCTTTAAAAAAGAACTGCTCCTTCTGTACCGTGAAACCTACCAGTGCAGGGGCAGTTCTGACAATGCTGTGTCCGAACTTTTCAGCAATCTCGTACCCAATGCCGCTGGCTCCCAGTCTGGGAAAACTGAGCCCTCCGGAAGCCACCACAACCGCATCGGCAGTCAACATTCGTTTGTCTGTCTTGACATAAAAATGTGTGTCTCTTTTACTGACAGACAAGACTGTTTCATTGTAGAGAAAATGCTGTTTCCTGCTTTCTTTTTGCAAAAGAGACAAGAGTTCACGGGAAGATTCTTTACAAAAATACTGGCTTCCTTTTCTTATGACCGGCTCAAGTCCGCGCCTTTTCAGCCACTGCAGCAAATCTTTCTCGTCAAATGCCTTGAGTGAAGGCTCGACAAATGACTTGTCGGCCACGAAAAAGTCCGCATCCATTAATGCATTGGTGATGTTGCACTTTCCACCGCCTGATACCAATATCTTCGCCCCCGGTGCAGCATTCTTCTCAACAACGGTTACGGATTTTCCCGGAAGCAGCGAAGCCAGCATCAGTGCACTGGCCCCGCCTCCTATAATAACGATCTGTTCATTCATGAACGTATTATAGCTACTACACACATAATGCACAAGAGTTCAATATACTTTGCATCAATACTTCAGCATACCAACACAGAGGATCCAATGATGAAAAAAACCGTTGCAGGCATATTGGTCGCAGGTGGAATTTTAACACTTTCCCCTGCAGCCGAAAAATACGATACCAGGGCATTCAGAATCGTGACAAAACTTTGTACACCATGTCACGGTACCCCTTTTTATATGGCAAAACAGCTCGATGGGGACGACTGGGCCTATTTCTTTGACAATGAAAAAAAGCTGATGGCTATTCATAAAAACAAACCCAAAGGAATAGCCAGCCTGAAAAACAAACTCTTCCAAAACCATAAAAAACGCTTAAAAAAATTCTTTATCAAAAGTTCAAAAGATTCCGGTGCCGTTCATGGCTGTGATGCGAACTTCTGCGGTACCCGCCATTAAGAGGGAGTTAAAGTTCATTTTGATATGATTAAATATTAAGGAATTTGTCCGGACAGCACATGATTGGCTTTTTAACCATCAAAGGCAGAAAAAATAACTGTTCCGGCCTAAAAGGGACAAGGGATGAAAAAAATACTGTCAGCTTCCATACTTCTCTTCAGTATATCCCATGCAAACCTTTTTACCGTTACCGACCGCAGCGGAAAGGTAGTAGAGGCCAAAATGCTGAAACATCGGGAAAATGACTGTCTCAACCAGAAAGAAACAGAATATTCACTGCAGGCTATCTACGACGAGTTGCACCGCGAAGAAAATCTCGCACGCAGAGCAGAAGCTGCAAGAGCAAGAGCCAAACGTATCGCCCGGGAAATGGTAGCAGCCAAAAAAGCGGGCAAGGCTTACCATATGTCAGCCGCTGACAGGCAAAAACTGCTAGAAGATGCCAAATATTTCAAAGGCGGGAAATATGTCTGGGGCGGTACGTCCCCAAAAGGATTTGACTGTTCAGGCTATGTGCAGTACCTGTACAGGAAACATCATATCAATCTTCCGCGCACGGCCTGGGCACAGTCGAAAAAAGGAGAACCGGTTGACATGGCCCATCTTCAAAAAGGAGACCTGCTCTTTTTTCTCACAGACAAAAAACGCGGTATACCCGTCACACACGTCGGTATTTATCTTGGGAACGGGAAGTTTATCCATGCAGCTTCACGAAAAAAAGGCATTATCATCTCTCCTATCGATCATGGTTACTATGCCCAAAAATTCGTCTCTGCCCGTCGTGTGGTCAACCCGCACGGATAATCTGAAACAAACGTTATGAGACGCATAAAAACATGACCACAGTCGATATCAGCGCTCTTGACAGGGAAAACCATGATTATGCCGTCCATCTTGCTGCCAAACAACAGATACTGAGCTACCAGAACTGTGTTTTCAGGCTTGCGGATATTCCCGGAAAAGACCCGTTCGAGGCAGTAGATTTCTGGCGTAATGCTTCACTCGCAGCAGAAGTACTGCTGAAAGCCTGCCTGCTCAGACACCGCATTCCTTTTTTCAAAAAAAGAGCCCATGCTGAGTATGGCGCCAAAGTAACATCCCATAACAATGTCTGGCTTGCCCAGACACTCGAATCGCTGCAGATAACCTATATAGCCCAGATCAATACAGGGACCATCAGTACAGCGATCCGAACTGCCGAAGAGACATTGTTTGCAACGGTTGCTTTCGATCCCGAAAAAGCAAAACTGATTTCAGAAATGATTTACATCATCATCCGGACAAGGCGTAACCGTAACAGCCATTTTTTCTTCCCCAACCAGGGGCACATTGAAATGGTAGAAGTCGAAATGCTCTATCTTCCTCTTTTGAACCTGCTCGAAGCACTCTGGAACAGCTAACGTTTTTGCGCCTGATGTATCTTCTCTTCCGCACTCCAGACACGGTAACGTACTTCAAACCCTTTGGGAACATAGATCACTCGTCCCAGGCGGCTGTTGTAACGCATGAGTTCCATTTTGGGAGGAAGATGCATTGAGATAAAGGCCTCTTTTTCAGGTTCTCTACAAGCCATCATCGTCGTTGGCCCGCTTTTGATATCACTCACTATGTAGTAACTGTATCCCCATCCTTTGAGAGGGAATTTCTCGATTTTCCCTGAAAAAGAGTGATGATTGCAATCCACCATCATCGTCTTTCCGATAAGTAGTTCCACTTTATGATCATAGTCGTTCTCTGTTCTGGGTACTTCAACGATGTAACGGATATATCCGTCTTCAGCTTGCGGGAACATACTGTATTTGTCTTTGGGTGTGTCTGCTGCATGAAGTGATATAACGATCAATCCCATTGCAAGGCCAAGTGTCATTTGTTTTACCATAAAAAACTCCTGTTTCTTTTAACCGATTATATCTTTTTATTGTATACCAATTGTGGCAATAGCATCTACAGTCTCTGCAGCTTCTTCAATCCCGCTTTTACCAGCGTACCTGTATCACCCGAACATCCCGAGAGTGCTTTGTGTATGGCATCTTTTTTAAACCCGAGACTTTCAAGTGCCATGACCGCTTCACCCAGTGCACCGTTGTCGCTGCTGCTTTCATTTCCGTCTACGATGAAGTCAGCCAGCTCTACCAAAATGCGGCTCGCTGCCTTGGGTCCTATGCCCGGTACCCTTTTCAGCATCCCCACATCTTTGGATGCCACAACCTTTGCAAATGTCTCCGGGGTAAAAGTGGAACAGATGGCAAGTCCTACTTTGGGCCCTACTCCGTTGATCTTTAACACAATATCAAACATTTTCTTTTCATTGGTATCCATAAAACCGAAAAGCAGATTGGCATCTTCGCGGATCACTTGAGTCACAAAGAGTCTGACGCTCTTCTCCTGTATGGCATTGGAAGTATTGATAGAAACCTGTACTTCATAAATAATGCCGTTCACATTGAGATGAATAAATGTAGGATCCCTACGCTCAACAATACCTTCCAAACCAACTATCATGCTCTGCTCCTTGTGTTATCCCGGATAATTGGTCCAAGTATAACAGGTATTTTCTGATGTCTGAAAAAATATGTCATATTGTCATATTTTATTTTTATCCCGGATTATGACACAGGTGCTTTTATTTCAGATAAAAAAACTGCTATAATCCCTCCAACAAAGCAAAAAAACAAATGGGCATCTTAATATGAAACTCTTGAAACCTCTTTTGATCACTACATCTATCCTGATTGTATCAGGATGCAGCAACTTCTTTCCCCAGCCGCAGACTTCTGGGAAAGATATGGTTTTTGTGAAAGGCAAATCTTATCTCATTCCGCATGGTGCACTTTTCAACACTACACCGATCAATGAAAAAGTCACCGTCAATGATTATCGCAAATACGGCCATTCCTATTGTAAAAAAGGGGATATTATCTGGGTCTCCCCAAAAACAAGCCAGGAACTCAAAGAAACATATAGAGTCGGGGGTGCCGATGCTTTCTCCTATGCTTATGGAGAAGCGATCAGAAGCAGAAAAATGGGATGTGCAAGACCTCTCAGCCAGAGTGAATATACTTATTACAAGGGACAAATGGGGCAGTAGCACCCCCTTCCAAAACCAAACAGTTACACTAAGCATATTGCCAAAAGATTTTTCAACCCAAAAACAAAGAGACTTATGAAACTACGATCGATCTTCACCAACAGTTTCGGTATATTGATCTCCCGTGTAACCGGTTTGGGACGTGATGTCCTGATGGCTTCTGCACTGGGTGCTTCTGTCTGGAGCGATATGTTCTTCGTAGCCTTCAAGCTGCCCAATCTTTTTCGCCGTATTTTCGCAGAAGGTGCTTTTACACAGGCCTTTATGCCTTCTTTTGTTGCTTCCAGACACAAGGGTGTGTTTGCCACAGCTATTCTGCTGCGTTTTTTGCTCTTTTTGATTGCTGTTTCACTCTGTATCACCTTCTTCCCCGAACCGATCACCAAACTGCTTGCCTGGGGATGGGACGGTAAACAGATAGCGCAGACAGCACCGATGACAGCCATCAACTTCTGGTATCTCGATCTCATTTTCATTGTCACTTTCTTTGCAACACTGCTGCAGTACAGGGAGCATTTCGCTACCACTGCCATGTCAACGGCACTGCTGAATATCTCTATGATCTCCGCACTCTGGTTTTATATGAAAGAAGATCCAAAAACCGTAGCCTATGCAGTGAGTTTCGCTGTACTTGTCGGAGGGGTACTCCAGGTCGCGGCACACCTGATTGCGCTGCACCGTTTCAAACTTGACGGCCTGCTCCTCGGAGGATGGAGACACAGAAATGACACAAAGAGAGACATCACTGAAGAGACCAGACATTTTCAGTCGCTTTTCCTGCCCGGCATACTGGGAAACTCCACACCCCAGATCTCAGCTTTTGTCGATACAATACTGGCAACTTTTCTGATGACAGGTTCCGTTTCATTCCTCTTTTATGCCAACCGCGTCTTTCAGCTCCCGCTTGCCATCATTGCCATCGCTACGGCAACGGTACTTTTTCCGGCTGTTTCCAAAGCACTCAAGAACGGAGATGAAACAAAAGCCTATGAGAACCTCAACCAGGCATTCTGGCTTCTTGCCTTTCTTCTCGGTGCAGCGATGCTTGGAGGAATGCTGCTTGCAGAACCCATTGTATGGCTGCTTTTTGAAAGAGGGAAATTCACCCAGGCAGAGACACTGCACACCGTAACTGTACTGCAAATGTACATGATAGGCCTGCTTCCTTTCGGCCTGGCAAAACTTTTTTCACTCTTTCTCTATGCTTCCCACAGACACAGAAAAGCAGCAAAGATAGCCGTCTATTCGCTGATCGCCTCAGTGACTTCTTCTCTGATACTCATGCATCCGCTCGGCGCAGCCGGTCTGGCACTGGCTGGGAGTATCGGGGGATGGGTACTGTTCGTCTTCACGGTAAAAGAAGTTGGAACACAAAGGTTTCTCAGCATTGTCAGATCAAGAAGATCATTCTATTTTATTGCAGTGATGATCCCGTTGGCTTTGCTATTCTATTTTCTGAACGGGTGGCTTGTAGGGCTGATACGATAGTCAACGATCTGTAGGCTGATTTTAGCTATAATCTCCATATTTTATATAAAAGAGTAAAGAAACCATGCAGATCTACGACAGTGTACAGAAAACCAAAGTTCCTTTCAACCCCATCCGCGAAGGTGAGGTCAGTATCTATGTCTGCGGACCGACCGTATATGACGATGCCCATCTCGGCCATGCAAGATCTTCCCTCGCTTTTGATCTGCTTTCACGTACCCTGAAGGCGCTTGGCTATACGGTAACTTTATGCAAGAACTTTACCGATATTGATGACAAGATCATCCAAAAAGTCGAAGAAACCGGCAAATCCATGCAGGAGATCACTGCTTTTTACATAGAACGCTATCTCGAAGAAATGGCGGCACTTGGTGTACAGCGTGCCCAGATCGAACCCAAGGCTACAGAATCACTCGGTGCCATTCGGCAGATGATCCAGACCCTTATCGATAAAAACTGTGCCTATAGCGTCTCCAGCGGTGATGTATACTTCGATACCTCCAAAGACAGTCATTACGGAGAGATCTCCCATAAAGTCACCGATGAGGACACACAAAGCCGTGTCGGGCACAACAGTGAAAAACGGAATCCAAAGGATTTTGCACTCTGGAAAGCCTGCAAGGGAGAAGAAGACATCTGTTTTGATGCCCCGTTCTCCAGCGGACGGCCAGGCTGGCATATCGAATGTTCCGCAATGATCGAGAAATATTTTCACAGTAACGGCCAATACAGCCTTGACATCCACGGCGGCGGTGCCGACCTGCTCTTCCCCCACCATGAAAATGAAGCAGCACAGAGCCGCTGTGCCACGGGCCATGAACTGGCCAAATACTGGATGCACAACGGTTTTGTACAGATGGACGGGGAGAAAATGAGCAAAAGTCTCGGCAACTCTTTTTTCCTTAAAGACGCTCTTGAAGTCTACGACGGCGAAGTACTGCACTATTACCTGAATTCCGTACACTACCGCAACGACTTCAACTTCAACGAAGAGGACCTGCTGACTTCCAAAAAGAGACTCGACAAGCTCTATAGGCTCAAAAAAAGAGTGTTGCCGGGCAAAGCGTCTGCCGTCAGAAAAACCTTCAGACAAACGCTGCTTGATGCCATGAGCGACGACCTGAACATTTCCGTCGCACTCTCTGTCATCGACGAAATGATTGCCGAGACCAATGAAAAACTCGATGCCAATCCCAAAGATAAACCCCTCAAAAAAGAAACCATAGCCAACATCGAATTCATCGATACGCTGCTCGGCTTTGGAGGCAAAGAGCCTTTCTCCTACTTCCAG
>NZ_WGDD01000042.1 GCF_015493435.1 Sulfurovum sp. | reverse complement strand
TCTCAAGTCAGTCGTTAGGTAAAAGTCAGACTATTTGACAAAAAGAATAAAATTGAATATAATTAGAATAATAAATATTCAAGGGTTTTGCTATGAAAACAGTTACAATGAGAATAGATGATTCTATTTACAATATGATAAAACTCGCAGCAGATGGGCAACGAAGAAATCTCTCAAATTTCATTGAGTTTGCAACACTACAATATCTAACTTCATCACAATTTGTAGAAAAAGATGAAATGAATGAAATTTTAGAGGATAAAGAACTTGTCAATAATCTAATGAATGGATTAGAAGATTTCAAAAATGGTGACTACACAATTGTCTAAGTATCAAATTGCTGAAACTAAAACTTTTGAAAAAGTTAAAAAGAAGCTAGACAAAAAACTCTATACAAAAATTAAAAATTTTGTATATCCTCAACTTAGAGAAAATCCATTTTATGGTTCAAATATAAAAAAGCTAAAAGATAATTTAGAAGGCTATTATAGATATAGAATAGGAAACTATAGACTCTTTTATCTTATCGAAGACGATAAACTCATTGTGGCTATTGTAGATTTTAAACATCGACAAAAAGCTTATGATTGAACACATAACAAAACAGAGCTGATCGCTGAACGTGATCCCCTCTGCCATTCGTTGGTTTCCGCTCCGCTACTTGTATTCCGGTTAAGTATTGGTATTAACAAAATACCTGCTCTAATATCTACTTCTTGGACTTTTTGTTTTTCTTCTTTTTGGCGGCTTTCTTTTTCGAAGACTTCTTCTTCTCCGCTTTTTTCTTTTTGTTTTTCTTCGAGACCGGTTTTTTCGCCTTATCTTTTTTCTTTTCGGCTTTTTTCTTGGCCTTCTTTTTTTCCGCTTTCTTCTTCTTTTGCTTCAAACGCGCTTTTTTCGCTTTTTTCTCTTCTTCTTTCTTTTTTGTATCTTTAGCCATAATGACTCCTTTTTTAATAGTGGAATGCCTACATCATAGCAGTTTGAAGATTACATCATCATAATGAGATTATTTCGGAAGATTTGAACAGAAAACAATAAAAGTGTAGAGTGACACTTGACACTTTTCAAATTTTATCCTATACTTTCAGTAATTCACTATGAAAAGGATTGGATATGTCACTTAAAATGAAAGATCTTATGCTCCAGACAAATGAGAGCAAATCTACCATACTCTATTATCTGAAAGAAGGTTTGCTGCCTGAACCCGCCAAGCCTAAACCGAATGTACATCTGTATGATGAATCCTGTGTGCAGATCATAAAATTCATCAAATATCTTCAACATAACTTTTCCTACTCCATCGGGGAGATCAAAAGGATATTCGAAGACAATCATTTTGATTTTGACAGCAGTTTTGAAATGATGGTGAACTCGCTTGAACTTATTTCCGGCGGAAGGGACAACATTTGGTACGGCAAAAATGATTTTCTGGAACTGACAGGCATCGATGAAGAGAAATTGTCTCTCTATCAGAACAAGGGTTATATTTTCGAGCGTGCGAAAGGATACTCCTCCAAAGAGATAGAAATAGTGGAAATACTGGAAAGAGCACAGGGTCTCGGCCTCGACTGTTCCCTGCTCGATGCGTATGTGAAAGATGCAAAAGCCTTGGGAAAAAAAGAGAATGAAGTGGGTGCCAGACTTTTGGCAGACGATGACGTTACACACGACAGCCGTTATGAACTTCTTTTCGACCTTGTATTGACGCTCAAACCCTATATCTTCAATATGTATACCGTGCAGGCCCACCATAACATCATTAAAAAGGAAGCATAAATGAAAGCATTATTTAACATATCGGGATTTACCTCATATATATTTATCGTCCTTTTAAATGCAATGACGGACCTGGGTCACAAGATCATTCTGCAAAACACTATTTTCAAAGCCTATGAGGGTTCCGAACTGATCGTTCTGACCGCCATTGTCAATGCGCTGATCCTTCTGCCTTTTATCTTTCTCTTTTCACCTGCGGGGTACATCTCGGACAAATACAAAAAAACAAAAGTCATAGAATACGCTTCGGGTCTGGCTGTAGGCATCACCACACTGATACTCCTCTCCTACTATATGGGATGGTTTTGGGCTGCCTTTGGACTGACCTTTGTACTTGCCGCCCAAAGCGCCATCTATTCACCTGCGAAGTACGGTTTGATCAAAGAGATGACAGGCAATGAAAAGCTGACAGAAGCCAATGCCCTCGTTCAGGCTGTTACGATCATTTCAATCCTTGCCGGTGCAGTTATCTACTCAATATTTTTTGAGAGCCTGTTGGCGGACCGGAGCATCGTTCCTTCAGAAATACTGCCCTATATCGCCCCGGTAGGATACCTTCTCATCGGAGCGAGTATTGCCGAATATCTTTTGGCGAGACGTCTCGTTACACAGTTCAAGGCGGTTGAAAGTACGGAAGAGATGACATTTGAGGCAAAAGAGTATCAGAATCTAAGCTATTTGAAGAAAAATCTGGGTGTCATCAGAGAGAACAGGGCTGTATGGCTGAGCATTATCGGGCTCAGTGTATTCTGGGGGATCTCACAGGTCGTGGTAGCTATCTTCGGTGATTATCTCAAAGGGCATCTCGGTATCACCAATACGGTTGTGGCACAGGGCCTGCTCTCCGTTTCCGGCCTGGGTATCATTGCAGGATCGCTCTTTGCCGGACGGGTGAGCAGAAACTATATTGAGACGGGCATTATTCCTTTGGGGGCTTTGGGCATCACACTCTCTTTATATATGATCCCCTCCTTAAGCAATCTTTGGATTTTGGGTTCGGTACTCTTCCTCTACGGATTCTTTGCCGGGCTTTTCATTGTTCCGTTGAATGCGCTGATCCAGTTCGCAACCCCAACCAATATGCTGGGGAAAATACTTGCCGGAAACAATTTCATGCAAAACCTTTCTATGTTCATTTTCCTGACAGTCACAGCACTTTTCGGATACTTTGAACTTTCCAGTACAGCACTCTTTTATCTTGTTTCTCTCATAGCACTTGTCGGCATGGGGTATACCTTTATCGAATTGCCGCAGTCACTGGTACGATATATGGTACGTTTTATCGTAGGTTTCAAATATAAACTTACCGTAGAAGGCCTTAAAAATGTCAACCCGGAACAGGGCATCCTGCTTTTGGGAAACCATATTTCTTTTCTGGACTGGGCTATACTACAGATGGCATACCCCAAACAGATTCGGTTTGTGATGGAGCGAAGTTATTATGACAAATGGTATTTAAAGCCGTTCTTACGCTTTTTCGGGGCCATACCTATCTCAAGCCGTGGCAGCAGAGGGGCATTGAGCCAGGTGACCGAAGCACTTAACAGAGGTGAAACAGTTGCACTTTTCCCGGAAGGTCATCTTTCGCGCAACGGACATCTCGGAACGTTTCAAAGAGGGTTTGAAATAGCGACCAAAGAAGTCGTAAACGCTGTGATCGTTCCTTTTTATCTCAGGGGTCTCTGGGAAGATGATTTTTCCTATGCATCCAAGAAGATGAAGCGTAAAAAAAGTAAAGACATTTCTGTGTACTTCGGTAAACCTTTGGACGCACAGAGCAGTGCAGCCGAAGTCAAAAAGGCTGTCTTCACTCTTTCTGTAGACAGCTGGAAGGGTTATGCAGACACGCTGCCTTCCCTGCAGAACGCATGGATAAATACGGTAAAAGAAGTCGGTTCAAAACTATGCATAGCCGATTCTACCGGACTTGAACTCACTGGAGACAGATTTGCAGCCGGTACGCTGATGATCGCTTCCGCCCTTAAATCAAAACTGGGGAAAAGCCAAAATATCGGTGTACTTCTGCCGACTTCAGCGGGCGGTTCCATGGGAAATATGGCACTGCTTACCCTGGGGAAGACCATTGTGAACCTGAACTACTCAAGCGGAAAAGCAAGTCTGCTGCATGCATTGAAAACAGCCGAGATCACAAAAGTAGTGGCTTCCAGACAGTTCCTTGCAAAACTGAAAGCAAAAGGTTTCGATATGACTGAAGTACTTGAAGGTATGGAGGTGATCTACCTCGAAACAGTGAAAGAAGAAATGAACAGGGCCAAAAGTATTTTCATGCTCATGCTGATAAAACTCTTGCCTGCTTCCCTGCTGAGCCTGATATTCATTCAAACGGCCAAGCCGGATGATACCGCAGCGATACTCTTTTCAAGCGGAAGCGAAGGTACACCGAAAGGTATAGAACTGAGCCATAGGAATATGATGGGAAATATCAGGCAGATCACCACACTGCTTAACCCTGAAGACAGTGATGTAATGCTGGGTACACTGCCTATTTTTCATTCATTCGGCCTGACGGTCACGACACTTTTGCCTCTGATCGAAGGGATCCCCGTTGCCTGCCATCCTGACCCTACCGATGGTTTCGGCATAGGAAAAATAGCAGCCAGGTATGAGGCGACCATGCTTTTTGCCACTGCAACATTTTTCAGGCTCTATACAAGGAACAGAAAGCTCAACCCGCTCATGTTTTCTACCCTGCGTATGGTCGTTGCAGGTGCCGAGAAACTTCCCATAGAGATCCGTGATGAATTCAAAAAGAAATTCGGACATGATATTTATGAAGGATACGGCGCGACAGAAACGACACCTGTCGCTTCAGTCAACATTCCGGATGTTCTCATGCAGGACAGCTGGAAAGTCCAAAAAGGAAACAAAACAGGTACAGTAGGCTTACCGGTGCCGGGAAGCAGTTTCAGGATCGTCGACCCGGAGAGCTTTGAAGTTTTGCCGACCGGCGAGGAAGGTATGATCCTCATTGGAGGTACACAGATCATGAAAGGCTATATCGGTGATCCGGAGAAAACGGCGTCGGTCATTAAAATGATGGACGGTATCCGCTGGTATGTCACCGGAGACAAAGGACGTTTGGATGAAGACGGCTTTCTGACCATCGTTGACCGCTACAGCCGTTTTGCAAAAATTGCAGGCGAAATGGTAAGTCTTGGGCTTGTCGAAGGCCAGATCAGCACACTGATGCAGGAGAATGGCCAAATAGCTGTCACAGCACTTCCTGATGAGAAAAAAGGAGAAAAGCTCATCCTGCTGCTTGAGGGCGAAATAGAAGTCAGCTCCCTTCAGGAACAGATCAAAACACTGGAAATGAACCCTCTTTTTATACCTGCTGAGTACTATAAGGTAGAGGAACTGCCCCGGCTCGGTACAGGAAAATCAGATTTTAACGGTGCCAGAAAACTGGCAGAACGATTAAGCACGGTAGAGAAGGAGACGGTATGAATATTTCAGCATTCTGGCTGATCGTTCTTTCTATCTGGATATTTATACTGCAAAGCAGAGTAAAAGATCTTGAAAAAACGATACAGCGACTCAAAGATAAAAAACCATACACCCCGGCAATAGATGATGAAACACCCATAGCGGTACAGGAAAACGCAGAAGAGAATGAAACACCGCAGATACTCCCTCCTGTTGAGACAGAGGAAAGTGACGAAACGGTACACCATGCAGAGGTATTCCGTCAAAGCTATGACCGAGAAATACAAAAAGAACCTGCAAAACCGGCATCTTTTATTGCCAACTACTTTACACAGGGAAATCTGCTGGTACGCATAGGCGGGATCGTACTCTTTTTCGGATTGGCCTTTCTTGTCAAATATGCCGCAGAACACAGTATTATCAGTATGCAGATGAGGTTGGAGTTCATCGCCGTTGCAGCGGTGGCACTGGTGATCACAGGCTGGAAACTGCGTGAAAGAGAAGGGGCCTACGGTCAGATACTTCAGGGGCTTGGTATCGCTATGCTTTACCTGGTCATTTACGCCGCCGCCAAGTTCTATGCCATGCTCCCACTCGATACCGCATTCGCTTTGATGTTCATGGTCGTTGTTCTGGGATCGGTACTTGCCGTCAGGGAAAACGCCCTGCCCCTTGCCCTTTTTGCAACGGCAGGCGGCTTTCTGGTCCCCATTTTAACCTCGAACGGCGAAGGGTCGCACATCATCCTTTTCAGTTATTATGTTTTTTTGAACCTGGGTGTATTCATCGTTGCGTGGCACCGTTCCTGGCGTTTGCTCAATGTGGTTGGATTTCTCTTTACCTTCGTCATCGCGACCATCTGGGGAGTGCTGCGCTACCGGCCGGAACTGTTCAATACCACTGAACCGTTCCTCATACTCTATTTTGTCATGTATTTGACGATTTCTATCCTGTTTACACTCAAGCATACATTTAAACCGAAAAACTTTGTAGACAGTACACTGGTATTCGGCCTGCCTTTGTTCGCCTTTCCTTTACAGGTCAGCCTGGTAAAACCCATGGAATACGGTGAAGCCTGTAGTGCCCTGGTACTGGGTACACTCTATCTCATACTTTCACGGCTGCTCGGAAAAAGAGAAAGGACTGCACTTTTGGCCCAGGCATTTCTGGCTTTGGGTGTTGTATTTTATACCATAGCCATCCCCTACCTGTTCGATGCCGATGTAACCGCTGCTTTATGGTCACTGGAAGGCAGTGCCCTTATCTGGATGGCATTAAAGCAGGAGAAGCCGTATGCACGGTATTTTGGTGAGATGCTTGTACTTCTTTCGATTGTTATTTACCCGGATTCTGTCAGTTTTCAGGGTATTTCACCAGTAGAATATCTGGGCTATATCATTGTCATCACATCTTCACTGATCGCTTCCTACCTTTTAGACAGTTATCAGAGGCAACTCTCTGCATCACAGAGGCTTTTAGCCAGGATTTTTCTTGGCTTGTCCCTCTTCCTATGGTTCACCTGTACACCGTCTGAATTCTTGAAACTTGATAACATGCTCTACAGCAATGCCCTGCTCTTTTCTCTTGCTTCAGGTGCCTTCCTGCTCTTTGTTGTCAGCAGAATGTCTATATGGAAACTGCTTACCGATACACTGCAGGGATATATACTTCTGGGTATCCTGTTCTTCTTTACGGGTATGACACATACACTGGCACACCCGCATCCATTTGAAGGTTTTGGTGCCCTGGCACTGGGTATCCTGTTCTTTCTGGGCTATCTGTTCCTTTATACGTACGGCCATGTGTGGAAATACACGAAACAGATACACATTCTCAGCCTCTGGTTCATGACAGCGGTATTCATGCTCGAGTTGCGATACCATGCCGAACTGCTGCATGCAGGGAAAAGTATCGTCATGGTAGCTGTTGCCGTTGTTCCCGTACTTTTTTCATTTTGGCTTCTCCTGCCCAAAAAATATATCTCCTGGATGGAAATACATCGAAACACTTATCAGTTCACAGGTGCAGGCGGATTGGTCACTGTGCTGATATTCTGGGAACTTGCAGCTTTCCGCATAGCCCCGGATTTCAGTCTGCTCCCTTATATACCTGTTTTAAACCTTTTGGATATGATGCAGATCGCCGTGCTGGGCACAGTGTTCTACTGGATCTATCACAACAGGACATTCTTTCCACAAAACACAAGAACGGTATTATACGCTCTAACGGTTTTTATTTCCGTTCTCCTCGCTTCAGTCATTTTTGCCCGTACTGTTCATAGTTTCAAAGGGGTTGACTATACACTGGTCGCTTTATGGAAAAATATTTATTTTCAATCGGGATTGTCCATACTGTGGAGCACCATAGCCATTATAGCGATGCTTTTATCCAAGCGGTACAGCAGCCGCCTGTTATGGCTGTCTGGTTTCGGGCTTCTCATACTTGTGGTACTCAAACTCTTTTTTGTGGAACTTGCAAGTTCCGGAACGATAGAAAGGATCATATCGTTCATAGTAGTAGGGTCACTGCTCTTGCTGATAGGATACTTTGTTCCGCTGCCTCCAAATGAATCCAAGGAGGAAAGGTAAGTCCTTTTTTTAGGGTATCTTTAACAATAGCCAAGGATTTAGGAGCAGCGACTTCAGTCGCTGACATATGCGACTGAAGCCGCCTCCCCAAGTGCTATCTTGGCTTAATGGCATTGTGGATGCCTGTTATATCTTCCGGACTTCCCCTGCTTTCAAAAAACAGATTTTTCCCGGATGTTCTGCCGCGATCTTCTGCATCCACACCAGGGGTTCATCCAAAGGTTCATCCGTAAGCTTGTAGGTACCGTAGTGCATTGGTATCATCTTTTTTGCTTTCAGCTGTTCGAAGGCTTCAAAAGCTTCCTGCGGGTTCAGGTGGTTGTGTTTCATGATGAATTCCGGTTTGTAGGCGCCTATGGGCAAAAGGGCATAGTCAATGTCAAAGCGTCTGCCGATCTCTTCGAAATGGTCCCCTGCTGCGGTATCTCCTGCAAAATAGAGGCATTTCCCGTTGCAGCGCAGCACATACCCGCCCCATAAGGCACGGTTCTTGTCGAACAGCCCCCTCCTGCCCCAGTGTTTCGCAGGCACCAGGGTAATGTCAAGACCTTCTTCTTCATACTTCTCGTACCAGTCCAGTTCACTTACAGCCAGGGAAGGTACCGCCTTGTGCAGCACCGGGGACATATGCAGAGGCAGAACGGCTTTGGGGTGTCCGGCTTCGATCATTTTAAGCGACCCTGTATCGAAATGATCGTAATGCACATGCGAAATAAGAAGATAGTCTATCTTTCCGAGTTCCTCGATATTGTAGGGTACCTCGATCTGCCGCTTGTAAAAAGGGATGTCTCCGAATACAGGGTCGATCAGTATACGTTTTCCTCCCAGCTGGATGAGGAACGAGGCATGGGAGAGCCAGCAGATGAAGTCCTCTTCCTGCAGCAGCTTTTCAGGTGTATGGACCAGCTGCAGGGGGCGAACGGCTTTCCCCTTCATACTGCTGTCCGCCCTGCCAAAGAATTTCCATTTCAGAATGTTAAAAAGGTTGACATTCGTGGAACTGTCGTATTTGCCGGTAAATTTTCCCTGTTCGTATTTTTTCATGGTTTATTGTAGCACAGATGAAAGTTGTTCCGGATCTACAAATTCGATCGATTCTATCTTTTGGTGCCTTATCCTGTACACGGTGATCTTTCCTTCTTTTTTGTCGAGTTCTTTTCCAAGGTCATCCCTGATCAGCATCACGGAAAAAGGATATTTCCTCATTTTGGGCAGTGCGAACATCGAGGTAATGAAAGAGGGCATCGTGCTGATGTCTGAGAGGTATTTGATATAGGATTTTTTCAAAAAACCTTTCGGTTTCTTTTTGAAGAAATCAGCAGTCTTTATCGCCGTTTCCTTTTCAAATGTTACGAAAACCAGCCTGTCGGAAGCCTCGACTTTCAACACTTTTCCGAACTGGTCTTTCAGTGCGATGTCAGGGAAGTTCTCCCCTCTTTTCCAACCCGAAAACAAAGTAGCCGTCAATAGCAGACTAATGAGTAAAATGTTCTTCATGCAGATCCTTAAAACCTAAGTATACCAGAACAAAGAGCAGATCGACAGTTGCAATGGCATAAGCGATCCAGCCCAGTGTCCCTGCCTTGTAGAGTGCAAAGAAACCCGCCGCGGTGATCACACGCAGAATGACCGTGGCCTGCGCAAAGCTGTAGGCCCTGGAAGGTACAAGCCAGCCCAGCAGATGCAGGGCCCCTACCCCGGTCACAAAGCCGAACACGATCTGCTGGTAGCCTCCCATGAATGCCTGCCCGATAAGCGCGTAGAGCGTAGGGCCGAAGAAGAGGAGCAGTACACCGCCCATGCCGTCAGAGAGGAATCCGGCAAGATTGTAAAGGTCTATGGGGCGCTGGCGCTTCAAAAACATTCTACGGTCCTTGCGGGAGAACAGAGGTGAGAAAAAGACCAGACCCAGAAGAAAGAGCATGCCGAACAGGGCGCGCAGTGCCCACATCGTTTCCGTATGCATCTTGGCGAACCCGGCCTGTTCAAAGCCGCTTACCGTCAGTACCAAGGCCATCAGGATCAAAGTTCCTGAAAGATACAGGGCCTTTCGTGCCGATATTCTGACAAAAGGTTCTATGATGGAGAAGGCCAGGAAGAGCAGCCCTATCCCCACGGCGATATGTGCATGCCCGACCACAAGATCATTGCGATGGAAAAGCGCACGCAGATGGGGGATAAAAAGGATATTCCCCTCCACATCGGCAAAGAGAAAGGCCGTGATGGAAATGAAAAGCGTCAGGTTTCTTTTGAGAGAAAGCCCGGCATCCTTCCACCAGAGAATGAGCAGAGGAATGTACAGGAGCGTCAGGTACTGCAGGAACCATTCGGCATTGTAGGAGATGGGGCCGACAAAGGAGCGGTACAGTACGCTCAGCAGATAGAAACCGAGCGGTATCTGCCACAGTATATGCCAGCGTGTCACAAAAGAGACTTTCTCCGAAGCCAGTTTGATCGCCAGGTAATAGATAGCGACCAGTGCAAAACTCATCCCCAGAGTATTATCCCCGTGCGGGCCCATAAGCATCTTTTCCACCTGACCGTAGTCGGGGTTCATCAGGAGCAGCAGCGCGAAGGGGCTGACGATGACCAGTACTAGAGAAACACGCACCCAGAGCGGTTTGACCTCGTAGTTCCTGATGGACTTGAAGATCGCGATGATATAGAAAAGGCCCGCCAGGGCAAGAATACCGTTCAGTTCATAGGGAAAATCGTAAAAAGGAAGACCGCGGGTATCGCCTGCCAGCAGGGAGAATACCATGAACAGAAGAAAGATATACCACAGATAGAGGAACCGTTCCAGATACCAAATGCTCTGCGGGGTCATTACATGCTCTTTGTCGAACAGTGCAAAAGGAAGCAGTGTCAGCATCAGCGGTACGAAACCGTACAGCATCAGTGAAATGTGCAGAGAACGTACCAGGTCGGGACGGATCAGCCCCGTGCCGATATCCAGCAGCTGCAGCGCATAGAGCAGGCCGAACGCCGCCGCTAGGATCAGGAAGGTGTAGGCAAAGTAGATGTGGGGAAGGAGTTTTTCTTTCAGCATAGGCGTCCGTCCTTGAGTGTGATGACCCTGTCGGTGGGTTTTATTTTGGAATGGTCATGGCTCGCGACGATCACGGTCGCGTCGAGACCGCGCAGCAGGTCGAAAACGATCTGGGAATTCCCGGAATCGAGGTTCCCCGTGGGCTCATCGGCAAAAATGTATTTCGGTTCGTTGATCATGGCACGCGCGATCGCCGCCCTTTGCCGCTGGCCGCCCGATATCTCGTCAGGATATTTTCCGGACAGTTCGGCAATATCGAGCGATGTCAGCAGCGCTTCTATCTCCTGACGTGTTCTATTGCTGGCCATGGCGATGTTCTCATACACGGTCAGATGGCTGATCAGGTAATGGAACTGGAAAACGAAACCGATCTCTTCTTTTCTGAATCTGTTGAGATGCCTGATATCTCTGCTTTCCAGGCCATCGAAATAGAGTTTTCCTTCGGTAGGTTTCAGCAGCGTCGAAACGATGGAGAGCAGCGTGGACTTGCCGCTGCCGCTCTCCCCCGTGATCACCGTGAACGAACCCTCCTCTATCTCCAGGCTGATGTCATGCAGGATACCCTCCTGCCCGTAAAAATGTGAAATATGTTCCAGACGCAGCACTTATTGCCCCCTGTTTATCAGTATGATCGGGTCGATACGTGCCGCGATCAGAGCCGGTATAAGGGCACCGATCATCGCCATGAGTACCGTACCCGCAAGCAGGCGGAAGAAGAGCCCGGCATCGATCTCGCCGCTCAGGTAGCCCTGGAACTTCTCTATATGCTGCAGCTGGTCCAGAAGCAGTACGCTGATGCCGTACGCCAGGGCAAAAGCGATCAGGATCAGCACTGTGACTTCGACAAGGATATGAAAGACGATGGTCACCTGGGAAATACCCATGGCCCGCTTGATACCGAACTCATACCGTCTGTCGTTGACCATCATACTCATCAGGCTCACGATCGCAAGGAATCCCATGAAAAATGAGATGGAGGCGATGACATTGCTGGAAATGCGTATGATCTTGAACTGGTTGTAATTATCTATGAATTCCGTAGTGGACTTGACGTCTATATCGGGATCGAGTGCTTTGATCGCGTCGATGACACGCACGCTGTCTCCGTCGATATCCTGCAGGGAAACCAGAAGAAAAGAAGCGCTTTTGTGAAAAAGGGATTCCGCATCCGATATGGCAATGACCACGCCGCCGTTCTCAAACCCGATATCGCTTCTGTATATCCCCGAGACACGAAAGGGTTTTCCCATCAGTGTGATCTTTTCGGGGTCATGCAGGATCGAAGCGATACTTTCCCCAACAATGACCTCACCGCTCTTTTCCGGATACCTTCCCTCCTGGAGCCGGTAGTTCCCAAAACGGTTCCGGGTCACTCCATAGATCCCCGCGATAGGCACCGTATCGATGGCACCCGCACCGACGATCACGCCCTGGGCCGAGCGGACACCGTTTATTTTCGATATCGGTGCCAGAAGGGAGCGGTTGATATCGCTGAAAAAGGTGTCGGCCACCCCTTTCTGCATGACAATGATGTCGCCGTCCGTCTTCAGCATGGAGGCGTACATGGAGATGATGCCGTTCCCCAGTGCCGTAATGAGGAAAATGGAAGCAATGGCGGCCGTGGCGGAAATGAGAATAAGTACGGTCTTGTACTTGTAACGCAAAAATGATTTGAACATCAGACTCTCTTAACGTTCGGTGAAGTTGACGTCTATCGCGAGGTCCACACGGTCACGCACGGTCAGTAAAAGCAGTTTGGGAGGCTGCACCCCGTAGCTCGACATCTTGAACGAAGTCTTTCCGTTCAGGTGGACTTTGCCGTCCTTCTCCCTGATATTCGCCTTGATCTTCAGCGGTTTGCTGACATTGTGAAATTTCAGAACACCGTCTATCGTGTAGCCGTTCCCCTGTTTCGTGACGGAGCTGAAAGTATAGGTCGCCATAGGGAATTTGGCACTTTCAATGGCTTCCTCCATATGTTCATCCCTGTCCGCCTTGTCGCTCTTAAGGTCTTTGAGCGAAACATCCACGCTTCCACGGATGGACTCTATGCCTGAAGGCATAGAAAGATGCGAGACCAGTTTGGTCGTGACCGGATCGATGTGGGAATCGACGAGCACTTCGGTATGTACCCTGACGCTGCCCTTCGTGACAGCCAGATTGCCGCCCATCAGTGCAGAAGCAGCGAAAAGTGAAAGTAATAAAGCAGTTTTCATGTGTGTATCCTTTTGGTTTGATTTGTTTGAAATGAGCCCGACTGCGGAGCACAGTTTGCTGTCAACCTATTACGGCAGACCCCTTTCCGCAGGAGTCAGGCCCATGAGGTACAGCACCCGGTACAGTTTCGGTTGCAATGATCTATACAGGTAGATGCCGGCGAGCATCAAGAGTGCGATCCATGCGGGAACGAAGGTATGCGAGAGTGCGATGAGCAGTCCCATGCCGGATGCCGCCCACAGGCTCAGTGCCATAACGGCCAGCATCCTGTAAGGCAGTCTCGTCAGTCGGCGCAGTATGATGACATTGTAATAGGAGATCACAAAAGGGTAGACCAGGCTAAGCATTTCCCTGGACCCGGAGGCATAGAGGAGGTACGTCAGCGTGAAAAGGGCAAGAAGCACACCATCATTATACTTCCAGTCTTTCAGTTTATAGGCGGCTGCAAGGCCGATGCAGTGAAAGAACACGATGTTCCAGGTAAAGGCGCTGCTCCCCCACAGATGCATGACACTGTCACGCGAAAGCGTTTCGAACAGCGCGGCATCCAGAAGCAGCCAGAGGAAGATGCTGCCGGCACTGTAGTATGAAATACTCCCCCGCGCTTCCCTTCTCTGCGCCATGTTGGCAAAAAAGGAGGCGAACAGGGCGACTGCCGACAGAAAGAGGGCGATGTCCGTTCTTTGTACCGCAGCTACGTCAAAATACGAGGTACCATACATATAGGAGAGTGCCAGAGCGACCACCACTACGCCAAAACGGTCGATGCGTGCAATGAGCATCGGTGCGGTCAATCCGCTGATCAGGCCGAAAAGAAATAGTTCTGCCGGATTGGCAACAGCATACTGGAACGAGAGCAGCAGCTGTAAAAAGAGGAGAAGAGAGATCAGCCATCCGCGTTCCCTGTAGTAGAAGACCGATACCAGAATACCGGCCATGCCTCCCGCGGGGACCATCCATATCTCCGTCAGGACGGAATGATGGTACTCTACCACACCCGTCTGCAGGATCAAAAGATAAAAAGTGAATTCAGCGGCAAAGAGGAAGAGAAATGCCAGTTGGGTGATCCGGGTCTTAAGCAAATGATTCATTTTTCTTTACATGCCTTTCGATTTTGTTGGCACAGTATAAAACAGAAAAATGAAGATTTGATGAAGAGGCAATTCAGCCCTTTTAAGGTACAGAATTTATAATAGTACAGCACCAGGATAATAGTAGCCAAAGGAAAATGCATGTATCTGCTTATCGTTGAAGATGAAAAGGCTGTCGCCGACCAGTTGAAAGAGCTGCTCGAACAGGAACTGTACCGCTGCGAGGTCGCTTACAATTACAGAGAGGCGCTCGATCTGATCGACGAAAAACGTTTCGACCTTGTGCTGCTCGACTGGAACCTTCCCGACGGGGACGGACTCTCCCTGCTCTCATTGATGCGCGAAGAGTCCGTTGCCACTCCCGTATTGATGCTCTCGGCCAACACGGAGATAGATGACCGTGTCACCGTACTGGATGCCGGCGGAGATGACTATCTCTGCAAACCCTATTCGAACATCGAACTGCTTGCCCGTATCAGAGCGCTGCTGCGCCGTGAAACACCCCAGAAGAGTACCCGGCTCTGCATCGGTCCGCTAACCCTCGATACCAAAAGCCGGGAAGTGCTTCTGAGCGGAACACCTGTCAAACTCAGTCTTTCGGAGTTCGACCTTCTGGAGATACTCCTGCAGAACAAGAATATCGTCCTGACGCGTTACCAGCTGAACGACCATCTGTGCCGGGACTACAGCGGGATCAAACAGAGCAATCTTGTGGATGTACATATCAAGAACCTTCGGAAAAAGATAGCCCTCGATGATTTCATCACGACGGTACGCGGTGTCGGGTATACGATCAAGGATTCCAACTAAAGGGCAGCTCCAAAATCCTTAGCTTTTTCTTTAGCATGTCTCGGGGATGCGACTTCAGTCGCATATCAGCGACTGAAGTCGCTGCTCCAAAATACTTAGCTTTTTTTGAGTCTGATCACCGCCGTTGTCCCCAGGCCTTCACCCCCGCTTCTCAACATGACATCGGCATCGAAAAGCTGCGCGAGTTTCCGGCTGATCGCCAGCCCGAGCCCATTGCCCTTCTCTTCCCTGTCGGCAAGCCTGTTCACCTGTGTGAAGTCTTCGAAGAGCCGTTCCAGATCTTCTGCGTCGATGCCGATCCCGCTGTCCGCTATTTCGATACAGATATCTTCCCCGCACGCCTGCAGAGACAGTGCGATCGATCCCTCTTCTGTGAACTTTATCGCGTTGGAGAGAAGATTGATGACGATCTGTTTGAGCAGACGCGTATCGGCAATGAGCTGTACCGGTTCGGGCAAGCGGTTCTCAAATGTCATCTCTATGCCTTTCTGCTCTGCCAGAACGCCGAGCATATCTACTATCCCGGCTACAAGTACCTCGATCTCTTCACTGCTTTGCGCTTCGGGATTTGCCTGTACCTTGCCCGCTTCGATCTGAGCCAGATCGAGAATATCGTTGATCATACCCAGAAGATGATGGGCGGAGGATTCCATCGTCGCTACCTTTTCCTGCTGTGTGGGTGAAAGTGTTTCGTAGCCGATGAGATACTGGGCCGAACTTAGGATAGTGTGCAGCGGGGTACGGAGTTCATGCGACATCAGGGAGATGAAGGTCGATTTTGCCCGGGAAACTTCCCTGGTCTGCTCGATCAGACGTATGTGATCGAGCTGCAGCATGATCATGGTAGCGATGGAACGATAGAATTCCGCTTCGTAGGGATCGTTCCCTTCCCTCTCGGAGTTTGAGTATATCACACCGTAGAACGACTCTGTCCGTCTGTCGAAATCTTTGGTATACAGCAGCATCGTATGCCGCAGATCATCCTCTCCGGTACTCTCTTTCGGATACTCCGTCGAAAAAGAGAAGGTCTGGTGCGGCATGAAGGTCTGAAGCTCTTCGATGGCCACACGGATACATTCTTCTTCCTTCTCTGTCTTGATCAGGTGGTTCAGCATATCGATGAGCTGCACAAAACGCAGCACGCGCAGCCTGTTCTCTTCTTCGAGTACACCGAAAGCACGGTTCGTTTCGCTGATCAGGACATTGAAATCATGTGCCAGTTCGCCGATCTCACCTTCGGAAGCTATAGCCACCTGTGTCGTATAGTCCCGTGTCGATATGATAGACTGCGTCGCCTGTGAAAGCGTGGCTATCGGTTCCAGGATACGGCGGCTTACCCATAAGGAGAGGATCGCGATCACGAAGATACCCAGAATGAACAGCCCCCAGAGAAAGAGAAGGAAGGTATCGAGAAAGGTCAGTGCCACTGCCTTGGGAACGGTATAGACCAGTATCCATTGCGACAGCATTCCCTGAAGTTTCTCATGCAGGACCAGGTACGATTCCCCCACATAATCTTTGCCCTCTTCAGCGATATGTGACAGCAGCCTGTCATCGTATATCTGCCCTATTTTCACGCCACCCACCGGATCGTAGAGCATGGAGCGGCCCCCTTTGCCGTTTACGGTAAAACGTTGAAGGTTCGAGAACGAATAGGCCATACAGAGATACCCCAGCAGCGTGCCCTCCTTCAGTTTTGAACGGACGGGAGCGAACATCACGATATGCTTTTTCGTCATGAAGTAGCTTTTATCGTGTTCCTTTGCCTCTCTGATGCTGTCGATCATACTGGCACCGTTTATGGCAGTGTCTGCTGTCGATGCGATCACTTTCCCCTCAGTATCCAGGGCAAGTATCTGCATATCCAGAGAGAGGTCTTTCTCTTTTTGCAGCAGTATCTGCCGGATACGTTTGTCCACATCGCCGACGATCATATCATCCATAATATCCAGAGAAGCAAGGAAATGGATCTCTTTTCCCAAAGAGAGCAATTCTTCCCCTATGCGCTGTCGGGTTTCGTGTATCTGTATATGGTAGGTCTCGAGCGCATTGTCCAAAAGCCTTTTTTCACCCAGGTTGTGGATGTAGACCAGCATGACAAGAAAAGGAAGGAAACCGATGGCGAAAAGCGCGATCTGCAGTTTCGCCCTGAGTGTTTTGGGCAGGATCTTCTCTATCCGCTTCATGATGAGGGCCCTTCATAGATGATCTTCATCCCGGTACCGACCCTGTTCTTCGGCAGATAGCCTACCGCACCTTTCACCTTTTTGATGAAAAGCAGCATACTTCTGACCGACTCCACCCTATAGGGCGGGCGATGCCCCATGTAGTGCTGTTTTGCCCAGTAGGCTTCCCATTCTTCGGCATCCATTTTCAGTATGTCATGTTCAAAGCGCTGTCTCAGCGCATTTTGCGGCGGCAGGTTCAGTACGACAAGCCTGGTATCGCCCCAGAAACGCTTTTTTTTCAGATAGAGCGTACGTACCTGTGACTGCGTAAGCCTGTCTATGGGGCTCTCTGCATTGGTCACTACGACAAGCTTCCCGGCATAAAGGTACAGGCCAAGCAGCAAAAAAAGAGATACAGCCCGTAACATGGAACTCATTTAGAACAGTGCCGAGACCGAGAGAAGAAAACGGTTCTCGTCCTCTTTGGAATGCCACTGGTATTCGGCCTTGAAGGCAACCGGAAACAGCGGCCTGTAGGTATATCCCATGACCACAAAGCTGTCTTTGGTATGTTGAAGCCTGTCATCATAGGCTTCCACCCTCAGGATCGCTTCATGTTCTTCTGCTATCAGGTAGCTTCCCTGCAGATATCCCACGTAGGGAACCGTGCTTCCATCTCCATTGAACTGTGTTCCCAAAGAAGCCTGCACTTTGAACGCTTCCGTTTCATATTGAAAGGCACCCAGAAGATAATAGTACTCTTCATCGGAAACAAGATGAAAATAGCCTGCATTGAACTGATATTTCACTGCATCCTTCCGGAAAGAAAGTCCTGCACCTGCCTGCGCGTCGATATCGAAATTGTTATAGGGGTCATCATAGAAAAGTTTGTCGAGATCCTCTGTTCCCTGCAGCATCAGGTCAAAAGCGGCATCATAACTGTTCCCGGACTGATAATGCAGATCCGCACCCGTCGTAAAATTCGGGAAAAGAATGTGCGTAAGTACAGGATTGGAACTGGTATCACGCAGTACGTTGATAGGAATACGGTTCCAGAAGCCGATGGGCGAATTGTATTTCCCCAGCATCAGTGCATAGTGCTCATTGAACTCTTTATTGACATACATCCGCTCAATATGGAAATCTTCCTGCTTTACATCACTCGCTTCATCACCGAATACTTCACTGTAGACATTGTCAGCTTCCACTTCCATCAGGTAGGAAAATGTGTCTGTTTCACCGTAAAGCATGAGGGCCAGCTCATCCAGTGTAAGCGTACGGGGACCTCCCTGAAACTGGCTGTATTCAAGAGAAAAATATCCACCCATATACAGAGGAAGGTTTCCCAACTGTACACCCTGGCCCAGCTGGTATTTTAACCCCTGCCCATACATCGACACAGAGAAAAGCAGGAAAAAGAGAGAAAAGCGTCGCAGCATGTGAGTCGTTCACCTTTTGGGAAATATTCCGGAGTATAACATTTTTTAGTATAATTACCTCATTAATATATGTTATAATCATTCATCATGAAAGAGTTGTTCACCCAGGAATACAAGCGTATCGTACGTTACATTGAAATTCTCATCGTCATTGTTGTCATTGCTGCGATCTATAATTTCATCTCCCCTGCCTCAGAGCATAAAACCTTTTACCTTTCCGGTTCAAGTAGCAAAGAGATAGCCCATGAATTGGAGAAATACGGCTATACCGTTACCTTCATCGATCAGATCTTCATGCATCTCGGGACACTTCCCAAAGAGGGATGGTACCATGTCAAAGATACGAAAAAAAGCCGGTATGACTTCTTTTCTTCCCTGTATGAGAAAAATGCCGATGTCATGCAGGTCGTGGTGTATGCCGGGGAAACAGCTAAAGAACTCTGCTACCGCCTGGCGAATGACATGAAGCTTGACGAGAAAAATCTATTTGAGGAGTATGAAGCACGTTCCCGCTTCAAGGAGGCAGATATTTTTGCACAGCATTATAGCATCGCCAGGAATGCAGATGCCTTTGCCGCAATGCAGTACCTTTTTGACCTGTCGAATAATGAACTGGCAGCATTCGAAAAAGAGTATTTCACACAAAAACCGAAACTTTCAACCATGAGAATACTGCTGACCATAGCTTCCATCATCCAGAAAGAAAGCAATTCGATCAAAGAGATGCCACTGATCTCCTCAGTCATTTACAACCGACTGGATAAAAAGATGAAACTGCAGATGGACTGTACGCTGAATTATGGCAAATACTCCCATGTCATCGTCACCCCGGAACGCATCAGGACGGACAATACCTATTTCAATACCTACCGGCACAAAGGTCTGCCGCCACAGCCGCTGGGAACAGTTACCATCGATGCACTCAGGGCGGCGATGATGCCGTCGGAGAGCAAGTACCTTTTCTTTATGCTCACCCCGGGCGGATCACACAACTTCGCAGTTACTTACGAAGAACATTTAAAGAATATCAGGGCCTTCAGAGAATATCTGAGAAAAAAGAAGACCCTGAAAGAGAGAGAAACAAACCAGACCGTCTGTGTGGAAACCAATGCAACAAAGCCATAGGGATCAAAATATCTTTGTGTTCGTTCTCCCTTTTAATTTTCATGCTGCTCCGCGAATGCTTCGTAATTTCCTTCAAAATCGATCATAGAACCGTCTTCATTGAGCTTGATGATACGGTTCGCGAATGCATCGATGAGTTCCCGGTCATGTGAGACACAAATCACACCACCCTGATAGTTGTGCAGCGCTTCACCCAGTGCGACGATGGCTTCGAGGTCGAGGTGGTTGTCAGGTTCATCCAATACCAGGAAATTGGCAGAATCCATCATCATTTTTGAAAGCATGACACGGTGTTTCTCTCCACCCGAACAGGCATCGATCTTCTTTTTCTGTTCTTCACCGGAGAAGAGCATACGCCCCAGTGTTTTCCTGATGTCATCGATGTGCCATTTGGGGTCAAAGCCCTGTATCCACTGCGGCAGTTCTTCATCACCGACCACAACATCCGTTGTATTCTGCGGGAAGTAGGTCGTGGTGATCGTCTGCCCCCAGTTGAATTTTCCGCTGTCAGGCTCAAGATTGCCCATAAGGATTTCAAGCAGCGTGGTCTTTCCCACACCGTTCGTTCCTATAAGCGCTATCTTGTCACCTTTATTCACCTTGAAACTCAAGCCTTCAAAGACGTTCTCATTCCCGTAGCTTTTGGAAAGGTTCTCTACTTCAAGCACTTCGTTTCCAATGTCCCGGTGCGGCTTGAACATAATGGACGGGTCTCTTCTGCTTGAGAGTTTGATCTCCTGTACGTCGAGTTTGTCCAGCTGCTTCTGACGCGAAGTCGCCTGCTTGGCCTTGGAAGCATTCGCCGAAAATCGCGCGATGAACTTCTCCAGTTCCTCTTTTTCTTTAAGTGCCTTGCTTCTATCTGTCTGTGCCTGCTTTGACAGAAGGTTCGCCGCAATGTACCACTCATCGTAGTTACCTGTGAATTCACGGATATTCTGGAAGTCAAGATCCAGAATGTGTGTGACGACACCATTGAGAAAGTGCCTGTCGTGTGAAATGACAAGCAGCGTTCCTTCATGGCGTTTCAGTTCCTGCTCCAGCCAGGCAATCGTCTCCATATCGAGGTTGTTGGTAGGCTCGTCGAGCAGCAGAACATCAGGCTTGAGGAAGAGCACCTGTGCCAGGAGGATCTTGAACTTGTCCCCTCCGGTCAGCGAACTCATAAGGTCGTCATGCTGCTCTACCGGAAAGCCCAGTGTTGTGAGCAATTTTTCTATTTTGACGTCACTTTCATAGGTCGGGTCCTCATCGGCACAGATCATTTCGAGTTCTGCCAGCCGGTTATTCACCTCATCACTCTCAAAATCGCCTTCCATGTAAAGCTTCTCTTTCTCTTTTTGTGCCTCATAAAGCTTTTTGTTTCCGTAAAGTACGGCATCTTTGAGCGTAAAATCCTCGAAAGCATACTGGTTCTGGCTGAGCATACCGAGCTTCAGGCCGGGTTGAAGCTGAACTTCACCGTCACTCGGCTCCATTTCACCTGCCAGAATTTTCATAAAGGTAGATTTTCCGGCACCGTTGGCACCAATAAGACCATATCGTTTTCCTACGTCCAGGGTAATATTGATCTTGTCGAAAAGTACTCTCTTTCCGTAGCGTTGTGTTAAATTGACTGTACTTAGCAAATGGGTATCCTTATTATCGTTCTGTCATATACGGATGGCATTCTATCATAATGTATTGAAAGAAATTCCTACTGCTTCACGCATCCAGCAATTCAACGATCTTTTCTATCGGTCTTCCAATGGCAGCTTTACTGCCTTTTATGACTATGGGGCGTTCAATCAGCTTCGGATGTTCTGCCATCGCTTCAATAAGTTTCTCCTCATCCTCAACTTCTTTAAGACCAAGTTCTTTATAGACAGATTCTTTGGTTCTCATCAGTTCTCGCGCTGAAATTCCGAGCATTTCCAACACCGATTTGATCTCTTCTTTCGTCGGCGGCGTATCAAGATATTTCACGACTTCTGCCTCTATACCTTTCTCTTCCAGCAATGCTGCCGCATTTCTCGATTTACTGCATCTTGGGTTATGCCAGATAGTTATTTTACTCATTCTATTATTCCTTTACTTTTTTTTCAAATTTCAACAGTGCTTCAAAATCTTTAAGAGGAACAGCTGTAGAGGCGAGGTATCCCTGGTAGGTATCACAGTTCACATGTTGAAGATATTTCAGTGTATCTTTGTTTTCAACCCCTTCAGCCACAATACCCAAGTGAAACTTTTGTCCTATGGCCACAACAGCCTCTACAATCATTTCATCATCCGTGTTCATGTTGCGTATGAATGACTGATCGATCTTTATAACATCGACCGGCAGTTCTTTAAGATGCGACAAGGAGGAATATCCTGTCCCGAAATCATCAATGGAGAAAGCAAACCCAAAACCCTTCAGTTCCTTGATCTTTCTTATGGCATCATCAATATTTCGTATGATACCGCTTTCCGTGATCTCCAGTTCAAACCATTCCGGTTTCACCCTGTGCTTTTTAACAAGCAGCATCATTTTTTCTACAAAATGCGGTTCCAGAAAGTGTACAGTACTGATATTGATTGAGATATGATGCAAACTGAATTTTCCCATATCTCGGTTCATTTCTTTGACGTCTTTAAATATCCTGTCAAATATCCATTCTTCCAGCTTGATAATGATCCCGCTCTCTTCGGCAAGCGGAATGAATGCAGTGGGAAGAATAAGCCCTCTTTCAGGATGATGCCATCGGATCAATGCCTCTGCACCAATGATTTTGTTGCTCTTGACATTGAGCTGTGGCTGATAGTACATTTCGAATTCATTATCTTTAATCGCTTTATGTATGTCATTTTCAAGCATAAGCTGTTCCTCGACCTGTGTACTCATACTGTCCTGATAAAACTTCATACTGCCACGTGTGCTCTTTTTTGCTTCATACATAGCGGTTTCCGCACGTTTGAGGAGATCAAAGGCTGTTGCATCCGTATCGGCAAACAAAATAGCACCGATGGAAAAACTCACATGATGGTCTTTCCCTACCACTTGGATCGGTTGTACAAAGTACTGATTGAACTTTACAACATATTGGGAAGCTGCTTCCTTGGCTGTATTTTCATCTTTACCGATAGTGGGAATTAAAATAACAAATTTATCACCAGCCATCCTTGCCAATGTTTCATGACTGCCGATAAATGCTTCAATCCTGTGAGCGACCTGTTTAATGACTTTATCGCCGATATCCTGGCCAAAGGTCGTATTGATCTTTTTAAAATTGTCTATATCAAGGAAAAGCAGTGCACCATAGTCTTTGGTAGATTTTTTAACCTCTGCAAGATTTTTGAGTTTATCCATCAGCAGTGTACGGTTGGGAATGTTCGTAAGCATATCATAATAGGCATCCCGCATCATCTTTTCCTGGGCTGTCACTTCATTTGTAATATTATTTACAATTGCTATACCGCCGGTAATATCTCCATCATTATTAAGCATCGGTATCGTTGAGAGATCGACATAAAGATCTTCTTTTGCATGGCTGTTTGCCATAAGAAATGGACCACGATAATTGCCTGACTGATGTTTAAAAACATTTTCATGGATTTCGAGAATCTTGGCATCTTCAATATTTTGATACAGAGAGATACCTATAAGCTGTTCTTTGTTTTCTATACCACTCATCTTGCGGAACTGACGGTTCACATCCTGCAGTACCAATGATCTATTATAGTAGTAGATACCTACAGGAGCACGTTCGAATAGAGAGAAAAAACGTTCTCTCAGCTTTTCATGGGATATTTTTATATCGATGAACTGCTGGCGATCTTCCAGCGATTTATTAATGACCTTGCCATAATAGTTCGCTACAAGGATCATAAGCAGAACCAGGGAAAGTACAGCATAGGCAATATTCAGATATAGCTCACCTGATAAAAAGAAAAGTCGCCATATGATCGGCCCGTACATCACAAATACATAGCTTAGAAGCAAATCTTTTTTTGTCGCCAATACGCCCAGAGAAGAAAAACCTACAGCAAAGAGGAAAAGGAGCAGAATCATTTGTCCCAAAAGATTGGATGCCGGGAATAAGAGCAACGCACTGCTCCCCCAGATAATCCCGCTGAGCAGAACATTGGTATAGTAGCGGTCAAGCCACAGTTTTGCATTGCCGTGTTTTTTCTTTTCACTCTTTTTTTTAAACAGACTGTAGTGATAGAAACGATAAAGAAACATTATAATGTTCAACAGCAGCCAGACACCGATCGGATACAAGTCTACAATCGTCATTTCCATAGCACTTAAAAGAAGTGCTCCCAACAGCTGGCCAACCAGAATAATAGGCAATGAAAGATAGAAAAAACTCAGCTTGTCATAGGCCACTCGTTCATTCAAAGCACTATTCATAGTATAGAAATCATTCCTTTCATCTGGCCAACCCTTGACACCCGATTATGATTTTATACAAAAAAATCATATATATTTATTATACACTTTTCCTCTTTAATAAATATCAATGGTGAAAAAAACGTATAATTTTCTATTACTCTTCTTCACCCTTAAGCTCTTTTGGCATTTGTTTGCTTGTCTGTGCACCAAGCTCTTTCAGCTGCTGTACCTGCCGGACAAGGTTTCCCTTTCCGTCACTGAGTTTGTTCTTTGCTGCGGAAAAACTGCTTTGAACAGCATCTATCTGTTTGGAAATCTTAATAAGATCTTCTGAAAAACGTACAAACTTGTCATACATAGCCCCTGCTCTTCGTGCAATTTCCTGGGCATTCTGGTTCTGCCGTTCATATTTCCAGACATTTTCAACGGCTCTCATAGCGACCAGAAGTGTGGTCGGTCCCACCAGAAGGATCTTCTTTTTAAACGCATTGTCATAAATACTGCTTTCATGCTCCAGAGCAACAGCCAATGCCCCCTCTATGGGCATGAACATAAAGATGAAATCCAGCGTATTGACTTCTTTCAGCCGTTCGTAATTTTTGTTCGCCAGTGTTTCAATATGCATTTTAATAGAGTTCAGGTGGGCGGTAAGGTAGGTGGCCTTATTATCTTCATCTTCTGCATTGACATAGCGTTCGTACGAGAGAAGTGACGTTTTTGCATCGATGATCAGGTCACGGTTGTCCGGCAGATGAACGATCACATCGGGACGCAGAACTTCCCCTTCATCTGTCTGAAGGTTCACTTCACGCTCAAACTCGAAACCTTTACGCAGACCGGAAGCTTCAAGCACATGTTCCAGTACCATTTCACCCCAGACACCCTGCTGCTTGCTTTCTCCCTTGAGTGCATTGGTCAGATTAATGGCATCTTTGCTGATCTTTTCGTTGAGTTCTTTAAGAGACCGGATCTCGTTTTTGAGAACCGCTCTGTCCTGGCTTTCTGTGTTGTACGTGTCGGATACCTGTTTTTTAAACTGTTCTATCTGTGTCTGAAGCGGTTTGATCATACTGTCGATATTTTGTTTGGAAAATTCTGCAAATTTTTCGGAATTGCCGTCAAAGATCTGTTTTGCCAGGCGTTCAAACTCGGTTTTCAGCTCTTTTTTATGCTCCTGCATCATTTCAAGTTTGCTGGAAGCATGCCTGCTTTCCGTTTCAAGTTTCATCAGCAGTCTTGCATTGTTCACCTGATACCTGTGGTTGTCTTCCTGAAGATGCGTAAAATGCTCCTGCAGTGTTTTATGTTCTTCTGAAAGGTTTTTATAAAGGTTTTCAAGGTTTTCCAGTTTCGTCTGGGTCTGACTCAACTCTTTTTCCAGAATGCCGTTTGCACTCTGCAGGGTTCCGATCAGTTCTGTTTTGTCAGCAAGCTCTTTTTTAACCTGTGCAAAATGCTGCAGTTCCTGAAGCTGGGCTGCGTTGCTGATCTTCGTTTCCTGGAGTACTTTCTCCAGGGTTTCTATTTTGCTGTTTTTTACTTTGTCAAGAGCCTGGCTCTCTGCCAGTCTGTCACTCAGCGTTTTTGCTTTGGTTGAGAACACCACTACCACCAAAACAATGATCAGCAGCACCACTGCCGCGATCCCTGCGATCAGCATCAGTGTCGAATCATTCTGAACTGTCTGAAAAATTTCCTGCATGCTACCCTCTTATCTCATCATAGTCTTTGGGATAGGAGCAAATCATATTCTGCATACCCAGTGCCCCTTTGCCATAGTGAATATTTTTAAATACGATCTGTACCTTATTGTCAAGTTCGTCATAATATGCCACACTCTGCAAACGACCCCTGTTGTCCGTTTGTATCGTGTAGCTTTTACCCCGGTACTGTGCCACATAAATGTTTTTACTGTGTACTTTCGCACTGTCAATGATCTCTTTCAGATTGAATCCTTCGGCCATGCGATAGGTAGATACCTGTTCAAGATCATGGTCTACGACGGTTAATGCTTTTCCATCGGTACAGACTTCTTTTTTCGTTGGTTTAACATACATCCATTTCATCAGGCCCGGACTGGAAAAATAGACTTTTCCGCTGTAACTGATGGCTTTTTTTCTGGTATTTGTGATCTTCTGCATAAAGTCCGCTTTGAAATGGTCCGGAAGTGTGATCCCGGATCCATACAGTGAAACTGCCGCTGTAATACTTATTAGTACGCTTCTCAATTCTTGTCCTTTTCTACTCCGGAATATACCAAAATATCACTTTCTAAGGGGTAATATCTGTCATATTGTCATAAAATTGTGAAAGGGTTGTGGGCTTATCATTGCCATAACGATTTATTAATCAGTTTTTGGGTAAAATTGATCCACTTTTATTAAAAGGCAAGTCTAAACATGATCAAATCTGTATTAAAAATCTTCGGCACACAGAACGACAGGATCGTCAAAAACTATCTCAAAAGAGTAGAAAACATCAATGCACTGGAATCAACATACGAACCTATGAGCGATGAGGAATTGCAGGCAGCATTCAATACACTCAGAACATCGGTAAATAACGGTGAAAAAAGTCTGGAGGATGCCCTGTATGATTCATTTGCCATCACACGTGAAGCGAGTAAGCGTGTACTGGGACTGAGACATTACGATGTGCAGATGGTCGGAGGAATGGTACTGCATGACGGCAATATCGCAGAGATGAAGACCGGTGAAGGTAAAACGCTTGTTGCAACACTCGCCGTGATACTCAACGCTATGACAGGCAGGGGCGTACATGTGGTCACCGTCAACGACTATCTGGCCAAAAGGGACTCCAGCGAAATGGGTGAGCTTTACAGGTTCCTCGGTTACAGTATTGGCTGTATCACAGCGGATATTCAGGATGACATGAGCAGAAAAGCACAATATGATGCCGACATCACGTACGGTACGAACAACGAGTACGGTTTTGACTACCTGCGTGACAACATGAAGGTCCGTCTCGAAGAAAAAGTACAGAGAGAACATCATTACGCCATTGTGGATGAAGTGGACTCCATTCTCATCGATGAGGCACGTACCCCGCTTATTATCTCCGGTCCGACTCAGAGGGACCAGAACCATTATGCCAGAGCCGATGCCATTGCAAAACAGATGGAACGCGGAAAAAAGATAGAGACCAAGGCCGGAGAAGATGAAAAAACCACCGGCGATTTTATCGTAGATGAAAAAAACCGGACTATTGTCATGACGGAACAGGGCCTGCAGAAAGCCCAGGACCTTTTTGAAGTGGACAACCTCTACTCTCTTGAAAATGCCGTACTCTCCCACCACCTTGACCAGGCACTCAAGGCACACAATATTTTTGAAAAAGATGTCGATTATGTTGTACAGAACAATGAGATCATCATTGTAGACGAATTCACAGGAAGACTCTCTGAAGGACGAAGATATTCTGAAGGTCTTCACCAGGCGCTTGAAGCCAAAGAAGGTGTAGAGATTCAGGAAGAGTCACAGACCCTTGCAGAAATTACTTACCAGAACTACTTCAGACTGTACGAAAAACTTGCCGGGATGACCGGTACAGCACAGACAGAAGCAACCGAGTTCTCCCAGATATACGGTCTGGATGTTATTTCGATCCCGACAAATGTTCCCGTGGAACGCATTGACAGAAACGACCTTATTTACAATACAGAAAGAGAAAAACTCGATGCAGCCGTACGCAAAATACGTGAATACCATAGCAAGGGGCAGCCTGTTCTCATCGGTACCGCTTCCATTGAAAAATCCGAAATGATCCACGATAGACTTAAAAAAGAGAAGATACCCCATAACATCCTGAATGCAAAGAACCATGCCCAGGAAGCAGAGATCATTAAAAATGCAGGCCAGAAAGGTGCGGTGACCGTCGCAACCAATATGGCAGGACGCGGGGTCGACATCAAAATAGATGATGAAGTCAGAAGTCTTGGAGGCTTGGCTATTCTTGGAACCGAAAGACATGAATCCCGTCGTATAGACAACCAGCTCAGAGGACGTTCTGGACGTCAGGGCGACCCGGGAGAAAGCCAGTTCTTCCTCAGTCTCGATGACAACCTGCTCCGTATTTTCGGCGGAGAAAAGATCAGAAACATCATGAACCGTCTCGGCGTGGAAGACGGCGAATATATTGACTCTAAGATCGTCACCCGTTCTGTGGAAAAAGCACAGAAAAAGGTGGAGAACCAACATTATGAATCACGTAAGAACATTCTTGAATACGATGATGTTGCCAACCATCAGAGAAAAGCGATCTATGCATTCAGAAACCAGCTGCTTGACCCTGAATTCGATATCGATGCAAAGATCAAAGAAAACCGTACAGAATACATTAAACATTTGATCGGCGAAGCCGAAATCTTTGCCGGCATGCCGAAAGAAGATTACGATGTTGAAAAACTCGGAGCACTCATAAAAGAAGAACTTCTCATAGAAGTGGACCCCCAGTATTTCGCCGACAAAGAGATCGAAGAGCTTGAAGCGATGATCACGGAAATGATGGAAAACATTTATGAAGAGAAGATGTCACAGCTCGAACCCGAACAGCGCAAAGAGATCGAACGTATCCTCTATCTCCAGGTCCTTGACCCTCAATGGAGAGACCACCTGTATGAGATGGACGTACTCAAGACCGGTATCGGGCTGAGAGGCTACAACCAGAAAGATCCGCTGACAGAATACAAGCAGGACAGCTATAAACTCTTTATGGATCTTGTAGAGCGTATCAAGCTTGAAGCGGTCAAAGTACTGCACCTGGTCCAGTTTGACTTCCAGTCTCCTGAAGAGGAAGAAGAAGCGATAGAGCAGATCAGGGAAGAGTTGGAAAGCGAAGTAGCAGATGCTACACTCAACCAGTCCTTTGAAGAAGGAGTGATCGCAGAAGATTCGGCTGAACTCAAGCCGATCACAGGAACCAAAAAACCCAAAAGAAACGAACCGTGCCCCTGCGGTTCAGGTAAAAAATATAAAAACTGCTGCGGACAGAGCGGACCCAAAAAAGGTCTGTTGGCTTAAATGTCCGTACCCATCCGAAATAGAGTGCCCAACAAAAAGTTCGTTGGGCATATCATTACACACTATCTCAAATACGATAAAGAGAATCCTTTTATTTTCATCTCTGCACTGCTTGCTTTTCTCGGTATTGCCGCCGGCGTCATGGTTCTGATGATCGCTATGGGTATCATGAACGGGACCCAGGAGGAATTTACCAAAAAACTGTTTGTCATGAACTATCCTCTTACTGTTCTTCCTGTAGAAGAGGATGCCGTCAACGATCAACTGATAAAAAAGCTGTCCGAAAATTTCCCTCAGCTAAAATTCAGCCCGTATTACACCACACAGGTCATTACCAAAAATGACGGGGCCGTACAGGGCTCCCTGCTTTACGGTGTCGACTATGACAAAGAAAGCCGGCTCAATGCTATTTTTAAAAAGGCCAGAGGCAGCACCAAGAGCAAATTCAAAGTCGTCATAGGAGAAGGACTCTCTTTTGAAATGAATGCCATGAAAGGCGACAAGGTCACACTCTACTTTTCAGAACAGACGGCTGCCGGTTTCGGCACCATGCCGCTTCAGAAACGTTTTGTTGTGGACGGGGTATTCAAATCCGGTCTTAAAGCCTATGACAAAGCCATTATGTATACGACTCTCGAAGCCTTTGAAAAGCTGCTGAAACGCAAGGACGGTTTTTATGACGGATTGCATATTTACTGCAAGGAGCCGCTCAAAGAGATCAACCGTATCCGGGAAATACTGCCCCCCACTGTGGTCATCGAGGGATGGTGGCAGCAAAACGGCAACTTCTTTGCCGCAATGGCAATGGAAAAGAAAGCACTTTTCCTTGTACTGCTGCTTATTATTCTTGTCGCTTCGCTCAATATCATCTCTTCCCTCCTGATGACCGTAATGAGCAGAAGATCCGAGATCGCTCTGATGAGGACCCTTGGTGCCACCAAAAGAGAAATACGTGCCATCTTCTTCAGACTCGGTATCATCATAGGCCTTGCAGGGATCATCGCAGGGACACTCATCGGTGCTCTGGGTATCTGGGCACTGAAAACATTTGACATCATCTCTATCCCCAAAGATGTCTACGGCACAAGCAGGCTGCCCGTTGACCTTCTGTGGAGTGATTTTGGGTTCATTCTACTCGGTACAGTGGTCATTATTCTGCTTTCTTCCCTCTACCCTGCAAAAAAAGCGGCACAGACCGATCCGCTGACTGTACTGAGAAACGAATAGTTTCTATGGGGCCACCCTGTTTTTGGGAGCAGCAGCTGCTTTATTTGCAGTAACGTTTGTTTTTTGTTTCTTGTTGTTAAGAATGTGTGCCGGAGATTGAAGCGTACGCTTGATCAGATCAAAAGGAAGCATCAATATCTCTTTTGCCGCAGACGTTTCTATTTTGGGGTTATCGAGCGACCCTGTAATTTTCAATCCGAAAGTAATACTGTTGTCTTCTCCCATGAGAATGTATCCCAGGACCGGTACGCTGCCGACGATCTTGCCCAGTTTGCGTACGGTCTGAATAGCCAGCCTGATATTGAGCTTTTTGGTTTTGAGGTTCAACTCTCCTTTGCCCACGATCGTTGCAGTCCCTCCCTTGATATAGACAGAATCAAAGATCACCTTTTCTTTCACAATGTGATATAGGATCTTCCCTTCCGTGATCTTGAAACCTGTCGCCGTAAATCCGGGGTCTTCTATCTTGGAGAGCTGCGGATTGCTCCTAATGAAATTACGTGTCTTGCTATAGGCTTTGAAACTTTTGAGCACCCCTCCGTCAAGGAAAATTTCGCCTTTCATCTTTTGATCCGGTATCCCTGAAAGTCTGATCGTATAACGTCCTTTCTGAAGACCGTCAAAATGAATAAGCGGATGCAGCATTCTATCGTGTATGCGTAATGCTTCGATCGAGATATACTTACCTTTTTTAACGAAACTCACTACATCCGATCCCAGTTTTCCTTTTGCCTTTATCGTGTTGTTTGCGAAAGAAATATAAGCATTGTAACTGTCTGTAACCAAAGTATACTTGCCATACCTGAGATTGCTTTTAGTCCCTTTTATATGCAGCTTCCCTGTTTTTTTTGTTTGGCGTTTTCCCCGTTTTATACGCGCTTTTGACTGCAGGAATTTTTGCAGATCTATGTTGAGATTTTTCAACGTTATAAGAGACTTTGCATTATTGTAGTATAGTCGTTTGTCAAAAGCATAAAAGACAATACCTTTTTTTCCGAAAGAACCGGAACAGGGTACACGGGTATAGCATACTTTGTTACTGTAGATAAAACAGGATTTCCTGATCAGATTTCCCTTGAACGTATACGTTTTGAAATCTTTGGTCCAGATATCCATTCTGCCTCCGTCAAACTCAATAGAGAAATTTCTAATGAACGGTTTGAGTTTGGCAATATCATTGATGCTTATTTTCGCTGTTCTTTCACTCTGCTCTATCTTTATCTTAAAAAGAGGCAGCAGAATACGCAGTTTTTTACCATAATAGAGGGTAAAAGGAATTTCCTTGCCGGATAAAACAAAATACTTCTCTTTCCCTGGTCCTGCTGCAATTTTTTGTGCATAGAAACGCAAGTCTGCTTTTTTTTCTGTCGTATGTACTTTGCCGTTAAGCGTACCTTCATACCACTGGTCTTTGAGTTTGATATCTTTAAGCCGTATTACATGCCGGTTATAGGTAATGTCTCCGCTTTGCACGGGAAGTTTCACTTTTTTCACATAGAGACTGCCCTTCCCCAAATGTGCTTTCACATAGACGTCGATCTTTCCCTTCGGCATCTTTTTTAAAGGAATTCCCAGTTTTACCCGTATATCCGACATACCCTTTTTTTGTATCACAGGAATCGTAAGCTTATAGGCTTTAAGTATTTTTTGGACGACATCATCGATCCTGGTATGGAACTGCATATCCAGATTGAGACGCGGTATACTGCCTTTTTTCATATTGGTAATGGAAACCGTACTGGCATTGATCTCCCTGTTCAGATAGGCGGGGTCTGTCATATCAAAGAAGAGGCAGTTCCTGTCATAACGTAATACTATCTTTTCAGTTTTGACAGGAGCCAGTCCTTCTTTAAAATCTATAGTAGCATCCTGAAGCACAGCATTGCCTTTGAGTGACTCAAGATCCGGTGTGAAACGGGTATCGTAGACTGTTCCTTTTCCGCTCAGAGCATAAAGCCTGTATTTTTTTGCCTGTATTTTTTCCGTGATCCACCGCTTCACTGTCCTTGGCATCGGTATTTTGTCCATCACCGTTTTCAAATCGGTAAAAGTATCGCTGTTGAATATAAAGTCTACATTATGTTCCTGCTTGATCACTTTGAACTTTCCGCTGATATGATATGCATCGTAGTTCCCTTCAAGGATCAGCTTGTCACTGTGAAGATCATAATTGAGTTTGGCAACCATATTGATCTTCTCTTTTTTAATATAGAAAAGAGAAATGTCTGCGATCAGCACACTGCCTTTGCGCCAGACATTACCCGCAATTTCATAATCATCACTGCTGATGTAGAGAATATTGTCCGTATAGATCACTTTGTAATGGTTGTCTTTGAAGTTGACCTTTTCCAGCTCAATATAGTGAAAAAAAGTCAAAAGATATTTGACCCGGTCAAGCGCTTCGTCAATCGTGTCAAAACTGGGTTTTTTCTTTACTTTCGGTATCACGATGCTCTTTGCCGTCAGGGTCAGCTTTTTATCGAGTTTGATGTATAATCCATTTGCTTCATAATGGTCAAAACTGAGATGATCGATGTGGATACCCGACTTCAGCCAGACAAAAAGTGCTGCAAAAAGGATAATGAGAAAAATGAGTGTATCACGCAGAACAACATGGAAAAGATGGATAGTATGGGCAGAGAACATTGCCGTTGTTTTGATCATTGCGTTTGCCTTTTACACTACAATACCTGTTAGAACGACGCAGACGCTCTTCATTCCCCAAGGCTCTATTAATACTATTATATCACAGCTCGCTAAAAAAGGGTACGCTGTATCTGTGATAGACAGCTTTATTTTGCGCGCCATGGGAAGTCCTCAGACAGGTTGGATATTTATAGGGAACAATAAACTCAACCGTATCGATTTTCTCCATAAGCTCACTTCCTCCAAAGCAATGATCAACAAGGTTACGCTGATCCCCGGAGAGACATCCGAAATTTTTTTCGATACACTGGCAAAAGAGTTGAAACTGGACCCTAAAAAACTGTATAAATATTACCATGAATTCTCGCCCTACCCCGAAGCAGGGATCTATGCCGACACGTATTATGTTCCCTACGGTATCAAGGAAAAACATTTGATGCATTTCCTTGTACGTGAATCCGAAAAGAAGTATAAAGCGCTTTCGGAGAAGATTTACGGAACATATAACACCAAACAGTGGCAAAAGGTACTGGTGATCGCCTCGATCATCCAGAAAGAGGCAGCCAACCAAAAAGAGATGCCTCTGGTCTCCTCTGTCATTTACAACCGTCTGAAAAAAGGAATGCGCCTGCAAATGGACGGAACACTCAACTACGGCAAATACTCCCATGTCAAAGTCACACCGGAACGCATCAAGAATGATGAAAGCATCTTCAATACCTACAAACACAAAGGCTTGCCGCCCTCACCCATCGGCTCGGTCAGCCTCGCTGCCATACGTGCAGCCATCAGGCCGGCAAAAACGAAACACCTGTACTTCATGAAGAACACAGAAGGCACCCACAATTTTTCCGACAGCTTCCGGGCCCACAGGAAAAATGTCCGGAAAGCCGGAAAGAAAAAATAGGAAACGTCGCTATTCTGCCACAGATATCAGACAGAGAAACAAAGTAATATCCCAAGCCATCGAGCGCAAGGCTATTCTCAGCATATGACTGCTAAAAGTATGAGGTATATCACAACAGACTCTATAGGGGTGGTGAAGAGGGCTGAAAATGAGTTGTCACAGTCACATAGACCCCTTTTTCCTCTTTTCCCTGATCTCTTGATCCGAGAATACATATGAAACAGAGAGAATCCAAAATTTTTCATGCTTAGAAGATACGGACCTAGACTATAATCAGTTTAATATAGATGTCATTTAATCGTATTCATTATTTTCTTTATTTTATCTTTAGATTTTTCATAAACATATATGTTCCCTATCATATGCAGTCTACATTTTTCTTTTACTTTGAATTTTTTCCTATTTTTTTTACAATCAATTAGTGCTTCTTTAATTGCTTTAATCTGTGTTTTCTTTCCTATTGACCTCCCATAAGCCCAACGATCATCGTAAAAACTTGCAGCAGTAGCGGTTGCTTTATATCCAGTATTGGCTTTTAAGTAATCAGACATATCAAGTCTAATATTCTCTTCAGAGTTAAAAAAACTAGCATTATCAATAATCGTTCTTTTATATTGATTAAAATAAGCAGCATTTTTAGGTTCACTCAAGTAACTTTCAAGGATTGCTTTCACTCGCTCTGCTCTATATCGAGAAAGTGATTGTCCCATAAAAAACAAATCATTATTTCTTCTTTCTATCACTTTTCCTTTATGTACAATCATAGAAAAAGGATCTCTTTTCATTAAATATTTTCTATATAACTCTAATTTCATGCTGTCACTACTATTGGACATATTTACAGAAATAAAATTTACCTTTTCATGATATTTTTTTGCAATAGCATCTAACATCTTGATATCACAATTAACACAACCTTTTTTGTATGTTGAAAAATGTATATAAGCTGGTTTATCCATAGTCTTTTTAGCAATATATTTCTCTAATTTTTCAACTGGAATCTCTTGTACATACTTAATATCCTCATTGTCTTCTGGATTATTTACCCAAGTTAAACATTTATTATAAGAATTTTTCCTATTGATCCACGGGTATTTGTTTAGGTTATTTTGTATTTGAGATAAAAGGTATTTGGTTTTATCTTTATCTCCTGCCATACAACTAAAATAAGCAAAATAATTAAGATTCCACCGAGACGGAAACTCTTTCAATACATCATCAATACCTTTACTCATAATCGACCAATTGACATCTGATTTTGTAAATAAGTCATCTTTGTATATTAACTGTGAGGCAACCCAGTAAAATCTAGCATATCTACTATTTCCAGCTTTTTTGTGTGTTGCAACAAGTGCTTTTTGTGCAACATTTTCTATCTCTTTTTTATCAAAAGATCCCCATTTTGGTTGCATACGATACAATGCACTATAGTAAATTGGATTATAGTAGGGATGTTTTTCAATGGCTTCATCAAGTAATTCAAAGAATCTTTTTTTATCCCAATTTTCACCTTTAGCTATATCTAACATTACTGTGTACCATCCGGGATTATCAGAAAGGGTTTTTTTGTATTTATTCAAATAATCTCTTGCGCGTTTCATATAAAATTTTAAATTCTTCCATTGTTCTTTAGATGTATAGCTGGCACTGTCTTCCCCTCTGCTATACCATCCTTTTTGTACTAGAATTTCTGCATAACTAATATGTGCCACTTTTGATTTTGGATATGCTTTTATCCATTCTAAAGCAATTTTTTCGAGTGTAGAAAAATCTGTATTTTTGACACTTTTTCTTATTCCTGCATAAAACAAATCTAACTTCCACTTACCGCTAGAGGTACGACTTTCATTTTCAATATAATCTTTAGGTATCTGTGTTAATTTTTTGAAATCGCTGTTTAAAAACAAGGCTTTCACTTCACTAATGATTTTATTTCTATCTGATAATTCATCTGCCATAATAATATTACATAAAAACAACAATATCAATATTATAAATTTCATTTGTATATACTTTCTATCTAACTAAATTAAATCACTATGTATAGTCAATCCTCAAAAATCTATTCTAGACAAAACTATCCATTATAACTTTCTAATTCTACCGATATTTTCATATGTTTTTTCCGATGGCCATGTGCGCAACTACTCCTCTTTGTATCTCTAACCATGATATAGGAGGCTTGTAACAATGACCACGCTCTTCCATTTCTCAAACCAAATTTTCACTCTCATAACCCATGTCTCCCTTTTTTTTGCTTTTTTATAAGCAATTTTTATGATTAGATGATTTTTTATAAAAAACTATCAAAATATAGTAAATTTACATATTTTTATAAATAGCAAGACATTTTTGATATACTACTGCTATGAAAAATAAAGCAATAGTGGGCCAAAAGGTTCCCCTAATAAATAGTTATACGGCTAGCATTAACGGAAAATAAATGACAATTCAGATTAAACGTGTCTACGAAGAACCAAGTAAAGCAGACGGCCAACGTGTTCTCGTTGACCGTTTGTGGCCGCGAGGATTGTCTCGTGAGAAGGCTCAGGTAGATATCTGGATGAAAGAGATTTCTCCCTCCGATGAACTGCGACATTGGTATGGACATGACCCAAGAAAGTGGTCAGAGTTTAAGGAAAAATATGCCGTAGAACTGGATGCGAACCAAAGTAATGTCGAAAAACTACTGTCCATAATACAGGCGGAGACGGTGACGTTTCTTTATAGTTCAAAAGAACAGAAGCTGAACAATGCGGTTGCTTTGAAAGAATATTTTGAGTCAATTATTCCAGCTAATGCCGTATAATAAGGCAAATACACTCGGACCGCTTCGCTCTGCTTTTTGCCGCTGATGATTTACGGCATTATAGAAATTTGGAAGATATATTCTTTCAAAAATTAAATGAACCAAAAATGATAACAAACCGTTATACTACAATAGAAAGGGAGCATCGATGCAACATTATCAAAGTCTAAAAGAACATTATAAATTTACGGAGGAAGAAGCTCAAATTCTAAAGGCACTTCAACCCCGGATGGAAAAGCTGGCAGACGATTTTATAGATGAATTTTATAATTATATCTGGGGATTTGGAAAAACTGCCCAGTTCCTGAAAAACAAAGAAATTATTGCATATCACCGTACAAAAATCAAAGCATGGTTTATCAATTTGTTTTGTGGACAATACGACCTTCCCTATTTTATGTATTTGTATAAAATCGGTGAAGTTCATGTAAAAATAGGTTTGCCGACACACTATGTCAACTCGGCATTCACATTTGTAAGAACTTTTGTCCTGAAAAGTATAGAAGAAAATTTTGGCAATAAAGAACAGCATGTAAAAGAGATTCAGGCTGTTGAAAAAATTATCGATATGAACCTTGATGTACTGACAAGTTCCTATAGAGAAGAAGAATTGAGCAAATTTCTATCTTTGTCAAAAATAGAAAAAAGTATTTTAACCGGTCTGAAAAAATTCAATTCATATATCAATTATTTTTTAGCCGGGGCCTTGGCTCTTGTTGCATTTTTTGCTGTTGTACTGTTCGGATACGATATTTATCTGCTGTTCTTTTCAGACATAGGCATAGAAAAAGGCATTCTGACAGTTTTGGGCAGCTTGCTGGTCTTATGGGCGGCCATAGAGCTGATCCATGAGGAAATCAACCATTTACAGGGCAAAGGGTTTGCGATAGGTGCTTTTATCATGTTGGCAATGGCCGCCCTGATACGAAAAGTACTGATATACTCGCTCTCGGCTGAGAAGGGTGAAGAGCTGCTTATCATCGCCGCTGTTATAGTGGGCCTGGCTATAGCATATTGGCTTGTCGGTGCAAAGAAAAGAACGACCATCGATTGAACAGTATCACAAAAACCCGGAGATCACAGAACGTAAGCATTGAGGATCGGAAATCCGGAAAACTACATTTGCCTCAGGGTTAATGCCAAAAAAGCAGCTGTACAATATTGAGAATGAACATTGTAATAAAGCCCACTTTGTATACCATCAGTTCATGGCGCTCAATAAAAGAAGCCGTTTTGTCAAAGTAAGGCTGAACCTTAGAGGGATTGTCTATTTCAAATAACATTTCCGAATAGTTATGGTACCGCTTGTTGGTATCGTTTTCAATGGCACGAAGTATTATACTTTCAAACCAGTCGGGTATTTTCGGGTTGTATTTGGCAGGATGTTTCGGGTTTTTGTCGAAACTCGGATTCTGGAACGGTTCGATCTCCCCGAACGGAAATTTCTGTGTCATTGCTTCGTACAGGGTAACACCAATGGCGTAAATTTCTGTCTGCTCCGTTACAGGGGCCTGGTTAAAACGCTCCGGGGCAAGGTAAGAAGGTGTTCCTGCGCGTGTCACATCCGAATAGGCTTCGGTAATGCTCCCGAAATCGACCATTTTGAAAACCAGTTTCTCTTTACGTTTGGTAACGATGATGTTTTCAGGTTTAATGTCGCCATGCACCAGGTTCTGCTTGATAAGATACTGGGACATTTTCAGCAGAAAACGGGACAGTTCAATGCCAAGGTCAACCGAAAGCGGCTTTTTGGCACAAAACTCTTTCAGCGATGTACCCTCGACAAAACTCATGATATAGTAACGGTGCGTACGTTTTTTCGGTATGACGGCTTTGGGAAAGAAACCCGCTTTGAGACGTTTTGCCATCCAGACCTCTTTTACAAAGAGATCAAGCATCACTTCATCTTCCAGAGCTTCGAAAGGGGCGAACTTTATGACATACTGCACCCCTTTCTTTTCACACAGCCAAGTACGGTTGTTCTGAATGAGCGGCTTAAGCAGTCTGTAGCCGTCGATCACTTCGTCCTTTTTATAATTTTCGCTGACAATAAGGTCAGTCTGTTTGAGTTTCAGCCTCGGATCAAGTTCTTTGATCTCTATCACCACGGCCGTGGTATCGTCCGGCAGGTTGTCGTCATGTTTTTTGCTTGCTTTTTTGACCAGGTAGGAAGCCCCCATAGGCAGCCCTTCGGCGAGCTCTTCCTGGGTCAATTCATTGTAAAGGCCGTCGCTGCAGAGCAGTATCCGGTCCTGGGCTTGCAGGTTGTTTTCAAAATAGTACGGCTCTACCCTCTCTTCAAGGCCGATTGCGGCAGTCAGTACATTCTCCATGCCCGCTTCGTCCATGGCATGGTCCAAAGAGAGCTGTGCGAACTGCCCGTTACGTGCCAGATAAATGCGGCTGTCACCGACATTGGCACCATACAGTCTGTCGCCTTCTATGACCACCAGTGTCAGTGTCGTGACCAGTTCTTCACGTTCATACTGTTCCATTGATTCAAGATAAAGAACACGGTTGATATTTTCGATGAAGTGTTTGATGGATTTTTCCATACTCCAGCTTCTCGGACGGTTCTTAAGCGACTGTATCAGAAACTGCGTCGTACGCCTGGCTGCTTCAGCCCCGTATGCTGCCGACCCGACCCCGTCGCACACTACAGCTACGGTAATGTTCTCCATGACTTTCACTTCAAAGAAATCATCTCCTGTGAGCTGGGTACCTTTGGCAAGTGTAAAACCGGAGGTTTCGATGTTCTGTTTTGACATGATGCTGTCCTTGTAGTATTCTAAACTATATGATAATAGGGATTATGACATAATTTAAAATAAACGACTCTCAGTGCCTGTTTGATATGAAGACAGCATGGACAGAATGTCCATGCTCAAAGCTGACTGTCAGATACCTGCGTCCTTCTGCACTCAAACGATCAGATCATCCCCCCTGAATTGACACCCCAGGTCGTTCTCCAGCGGGTTTTAACCAGTGAGATAGCACCAATGGCAAGCAGAACCAGAGCGGCAAAAATGAAGAATCCCATACTGTAGGTATTGAACGTACCTTTTGCCCAGCCGAGTGTTTTGACAAGAAATGTACCGCCGATCCCACCGGCTGCACCGATAAGGCCGGTCATGATACCGATATCTTTTCCGAAACGCTGCGGTACAAGCTGGAAGACTGCACCGTTGGCCATTCCCAGAGCAGCCATGATGAGGAAAAGTACCGCGATCGCTACCCAGAAATGCAAATGCACCGCACCGCTCAGCAGTACAAGCGCCGCTACGACACCGAAGAAGATATAGAGTGCTTTGATACCACCCATTTTATCGGCTACACCGCCGCCTACCGGTCGGAGTACCGCACCGGCAAAAATGGTCAATGCTCCGAAGTAACCTGCAATGACCTTGACGTTCGGTTCATTGAAAACACTGAGACCGAAGGCACTCATATCTGCCTGATAGGTATTCATAAGATAAACCTTCATATAGTTCGCAAAGCCTACAAAACCTCCGAAACTTACCGCATAAAAAAGCATAAACCACCAGCTGTCCCTGTCTTTAAGCAGTTTCCAGTAATCCCCTACTTTTTTCGGTCTTGCTTTATAGACAGATGACGGTGCATCTTTTGCCATGAAAATATAGGTTATGAGTACAAAGAAAGAGAGTATGCCGCCGACAAGGAAAACAGCTTCCCATCCCCATATTTCTGCAATTTTCGGCGCGAAAAGGAAATCAATAACCACACCGATGTTACCCGCTCCTGCGATACCGAGCACAATCCCCTGGAGTTTAGGCGGATACCATTGTCCGGCCTGGGGAAGCGCTACAGCAAACGAAGCGCCGGCAAAACCAAGCCCGAGTGCCACAAGAAGCAGCTCGTTATAGGTAATGCTCGCTCCCCTTGTATAGGCATAAAAGAGTGATGCAATCACAATAAGCTGTGCTCCGATCGCTGTCTTTTTCGGACCGGCTTTATCTACAGAAAAACCAAGTACGATACGCAGCAGTGCCCCTGCCAGTATGGGGATGGAAAGCAGTGTCGCTATCTGCCCCTGTGTCAGAGCTTCCGCATGCTGAGCCAGAGAATCACTTATCTCTGTTGCGAGTGGTCCGAGCATGGTCCACACCATAAAACTGAAATCGAAGTAAAGAAAAGCCGCAAAGAGCGTCTTTGCATCTCCCTGTCCTTTGAGTGCCTTGAATCCTGCCATCTTTTTTCCTTTTAAATAAATGATAAACGTATTATATCTTGAAGCTATAGCAATAATAACTTTTTGAGTGATTAAAATTTAATCAATTGTTTAAGTGCTGTCACAAGGGTATACTGCAATATAATTATCGGAACAAAAATCCAATTGATTAAATTTTAATCATTCAATCTCATCAAACTAATACCTAACTTTGCTATAATAAATCCAATTATAGCACGGAGATGTACATTATTATGGAGATATTGCAAAAAGCATTAGAAGCAAGAAGTAAAAAAGTCAATAAAGTAGAAACTACCAAAGCACTGAAAAAGCCTATGGATGTCTATGAAAAACTTGAATCCATTGCGGCAGCAGGATATGAAGGATTGGCCAAAGAAGATTCTGCCTACTTCCTGAAATGTTTCGGTCTTTTTGACAAAGGTGAGGATTTTATGCTCAGGATACGTATTCCCGCGGGCCAGCTCACCTATGAACAGGCGCTTCGCATCGGTGAAGTCGCACAGACCTATGCCAATGACTACATTGATCTTTCCACCCGTATGCAGGTGGTTTTGCGCTATATCCAGATAGAGAATATCGCCAAAGTGCTGCATGCGCTCAAAGAGGTGGAACTCAGCACGTTCCAGACAGGTGTTGACAACACACGGAATACCGTTTCAGATCCGCTTGACGGGCTTGCCTACGATAACATTATTGAAAGCAAACCCATTGTGGACAGACTGGAAAAACATTTCATAGAAAACCCTGAATGGATCTCTACCCTGCCCCGGAAATTCAATACAGGTATCCTCGGTTCGCTTTCCAACTCCTGCAATATTTTCGGACATGACTGCTGTTTTGTACTGGCTCAGAAAGAAGGGGTCTTCGGTTTCAATATTTATTTGGGTGCAAGGGTCGGTGTACAGGCGAAGGATGCCGATCTTTTCATTACTGCCGAGGAGGTACTCCCCTTCTATGAAGCCCTTCTGAATGTATTTAAACGATACGGCTACCGTGACAACCGTAACAAAAACCGTCTGCATTTCCTTCTGAATGATGTGGGCATTTCCGCATTCATAGAAGCCGTTGAAGAAGAAGCAGGCCAAACATACGCCAAAGCCGGTGTGACCATGGTGCAGTCACAGAATATCGCGCTCGGCGCCAACAAAGTACTGCTTAAGGACGGAACCTATGCCTACAAGGTCATTGTTCCTTCAGGTATTTTCAGCGGAACGGACATGATAGAAGCAGCCAAAAGCGCACAGACATACGGCAGCGGACATATACGGCTTACCTATGACCAGAACCTCTTTCTTGTCAATATCCCGGAGGAAAAACTGCCACAGCTCGAAGAGAGCCCGCTTGTAGCGAAATATGCAGCCTTTCATAACCTGTACTTTCAGGACATGATAGCCTGTGCCGGTACCAACACTTGTTCTTTCGGTGTCATTCCCAACAAACCGGACGCCGTTGAAACGGCACACTTCTTGAATTCGGAAGTACCGCTGGAGCATGCGGTAGTGCGCATGAACTGGTCTGCCTGCCCCAAAGGCTGCGGCGTACACGGCATTGCAGACATAGGCTTTGAAGGCTGCAAAGCCAAAGATGCAGAGGGCAACAGGGTTGACGGTGTACACCTTTTCATGGGCGGAAAGATCACCCGTGAAGCCAGGGAGGCCCACATTCTGCATAAAGCCCTGCCCCTCGATGAAGCAAGGCACCATGTGAAATATTTGCTGAAACTTTATGCTGCCAACAGACACAGAGCGGAAACATATGAAGCATTTGATGACCGCTTTCTCAGCAGAAAGTACAGTTTCCAGGCGATCTCTTTTTACACCAAAATCAACTATATCCTCAATGAAAAACTGGGGCTTGGCCTCTTTTTCGATCTCAATAAAGAACCCAAAAGCGGAAGGCGTGAAGAGTACGAACTTTTTACCTTCGGTCTGCAGCTTTACAAACTGCTTACCGGAGAAAAACGTTTTGACGCGGTAGACGGTCTGGCACCCAATATGCTCAGACCCAGAAAGATCAAACGCGATGAAGTCAGCCGGCTCAACCCGAAAGTACCGCCAAAACTCTCGGAAGTGGTCTACAACATGACCCATGAGAACAAAAGCGAACGTGCGCAGGTATTCTCGGAATTATTAGTAGCGCTTAAGGAAATATAGATATGATTTATCACGCATCACTTGTAGGGTGTTGTCCCATGGCAACACCAATGTTATGCACCCAAACAAAAGGTGTTGCCATGGGACAACACCCTACAATACACATAAAAAAAGAAGTATAAATGGCAGTGGAACCCTTAAGTAAACATACACCATTGGAAAGTTTCATCAATCACAAGAACGAGACCGGTATGCAGTGCGGGAACTACAGCATAGATATCCCTGAACTCAAGCCCGGCGAACAGTACCGTTTTCATTTCGATGCTACCGCCTGTGTAGGCTGTCACTGCTGCGAAGTAGCCTGTAACGAACAGAACGGCAACAGTCCCGATATCAAATGGCGCCGTGTAGGAGAGATGGAAATGGGTGAATTTCCGGACACCCTGCAGCTCTTCAACTCTATGAGCTGTAACCACTGTATCGACCCGGAATGTCTCAGGGGCTGTCCTACAGAGAGCTATATCAAACTGGACAACGGGATCGTCTGGCATGACGACCCAAGCTGTATCGGCTGCCAGTACTGTACCTGGAACTGTCCGTACGAAGTCCCTGTTTTCAACCCAGACCGAGGCATCGTCACCAAATGTCATATGTGCGTGGACAAACTCGAAGCAGGCCAAACGCCAGCCTGTGTGCAGGCCTGTCCGGGAGGTGCCATCGAAATAGAGGCTGTCAATGTAGACAAATGGCTTGATGAAGATATGGCCAAAGAGGGTGTCGCCCCCCACCTGCCCGATATAGGCATTACCAAACCGACCACACGATACACACTTCCTGATATCCCGGAAGGTGAAAAGATACGTGTGGCAGATGAACATTTACTGCACCCTGCCCATCCTGAACTGCCGCTTGTTTTCATGACGGTGCTCACGCAAGTCTCCGTCGGTGCCTTTCTGGCACTCTTTTTGGGACAGATGCTCTTTTCTCTCGGTTTCGATCTGCCCAAACCCAATCTGGCAATGGCAATGCTGGCCTTTCTGCCTGCAGCCATTGGACTGCCCCTTTCTGCTCTGCACCTGGGACGCCCTGCCAAAGCGATGTCCGCCATGAAGAACTGGAAAACCTCCTGGCTTTCGCGAGAAGCCATTGCACTGGGGGCCTATACAGGATTGGCGACCCTGGTCGCAGGAATGTACTTTCTCGATATCAAAGGCTTTCTGCTGCTGCTGGTCGAAGCGGTTACCCTGGCCATAGGCCTTTTCGGTATTTATGCACAGTCGATGATCTACCGTATTAAAGCGCGTCCGAGCTGGAACCGAAAAAGCACCACCAAACGCTTCTTCGGCTCAGGCTATGTCGGCTTTTTGCTCATCGCACTGGTACTGCTCATCAGCAACGGCGCACAGGGAGCCATGGTCCTGCTTGCCATTACACTGGTAGCAGGTATGGGACAGGCACTGGTCATTCTTGAAGAAGTGATGTTCTACCGCCACCTCGACAAAGAAGACCCGCTTTACTACCAGTACAACCGTACCCGTATCCTGCTTCAGGAACATTTTGCCAAAGTAAAGAAGTTCAGGGTTTATTCTCTCGCAGCATTCGCACTGGCACTGCCGCTGCTTGCCATCCTCTTTACTGCCAGCGGTCTGACAGGCTTGGCTGTCACAACACTGTTTATCGCAACGTTTGGAGCTTTCGCCAGCGAACTGGCCGGACGCTACCTGTTCTACCGGACGGTAGTACCCTTGGGGCTGGCAGGGAATTTCTTTGCGGGGAACCAGCGGCATTAAATTGAGATACCGTAGAGGTGCCCCTTGTGGGTACCCTTGACATGGTGGGCACCCAGAAGGGATGCCCCCATACAAACATGAATACATAAAATACCGTAGGGGTGCCCCTTGTGGGTACCCTTGACTTGGAGAATACAATGAGTCTCATAGACAAAGCAAAAAACTTTCTCGGCTTCGATATCAAAGAAGACAAATATGCCCTCGTAGACGACCCCATCTTCGGCAAAGTGGCCAAAGCCAAAGCCCCTGACAAGTGGGTACGCACCACTTGCGGCTACTGCGGTGTCGGCTGCGGTATGTACATCGGCGTCAAGGACGGCAATGCGGTCTACTCCAAAGGCGACCCGCTTCACCCTGTCAACATGGGTACCCTCTGCCCCAAAGGCCTGAGCGAACACGAAATGGTACGCGCGGACAGCCGTGTCCCTGCACCGATGATCAGGAAGAACGGTACACTCACCCCTGCAGGCTGGGAGGAGACATTCACAAAGGTCAGCGACGAATTCAAGCGCATACAGAAGGAACATGGCAAAGGCGCTGTTTCCGTCATCTCGACCGGACAGCTTCTGACCGAAGAGTTCTACGCTTTGGGTAAATTCACCCAGCTTGGACTTGAAACCAACAATTACGACGGCAATACCACGCTTTGTATGGCTTCCGCCGTCATGGGGTACAAGCAGACCTTCGGTTCGGACGGCCCGACCGGATGCTATGAAGACTTCTCCAAAGCCGATGTCATTCTGCTCATCGGTGCGAACATTGCAGACAACCACCCTATTTTGAAACTGCATATTGCCAAAAACAAAAAAGAGACAGGCAAAAAGCCGACCCTCATTGTTGTCGACCCGCGCAAGTCAAAGACATCCCAGATGGCAGACATTTTCGTACCGCTTGCGCCGCGTTCCGACCTGGCACTGCTTAACGGACTTTGCTACATTATCATGGAACAGGGCTGGGAAGATGAAACGTTCATCAAAGAGCGGACCAACGGCTACAAAGCGTTCAGAAAGCATATTATGAACAACTATCCTCCGCAGGAAGTAGCACATATTACGGGTATCGATGTCAAAGCACTTTACAACCTGGCCAAGATCTATGCCACGGCGGACAGAGCCATGAGTGCCTGGACCATGGGCGTGAACCAGAGCAGTATCGGGACCGATACCGTTTCAGCCATCTGCAACCTGGCGCTTATTACCGGGAACCTCGGCAAAGAAGGATCCTCCCCCATGTCCATTACCGGGCAGTGCAACGCCATGGGAACGAGAGAATTCGGCTTCACTTCCTCTATCCCCGGCTATAGGAATTATGCTTCGGAAGCAGACAGAAAAGAATTCGCTTCCCTCATCAATGTACCCGAAGCGCTTATCCCTTCGGCCAGAGGCTATGCCTACCCGCAGATCATCGATGCGATCAATCGAGGGGAGATCAAAGCACTCTGGGTGGTCGCGACCAATCCGCTCGTTTCCTACCCGGACCAGAACGGATTGAGAGAAGCCCTTAAAAAACTCGACCTTCTTGTCGTACAGGATGCCTTCATGTCCGACACTGCACAAATCGCCGACGTGGTCTTTGCCGCAGCAACATGGAGTGAGAAAGAGGGATGCTACACCAACTCCGAACGACGATGCAACTATGCCAAAAAAGCCATAGAACCTCTGGGAACGACCAAAAGCGATCTTGACATCGTCATAGAATTTTCCAAATACTTTGAAGGCAAACACGAGCTGCTTTTCAAAGACCTTCAGACACCAAGAGATGTTTTTAATGAAATTAGACGAGTCAGCCAGGGTCAGCTCTGCGACTACAGCGGTATGAGCTACGAACTTATCGAAGAACTGGGAGGCATACAGTGGCCCTGCAATGAAAAAGCCCCCAAAGGTACCAAACGCCTCTACTCCGAGGAAATGCCCTGCCCTACAGCTGACGGCACAGCGAACCTTCTTCCTGTAGACTGGATACCGCTGAGTGAAATGCAATGCAAAGGACTGCCTCTCATACTCAACACGGGACGAACGGTCGAACAGTTCCATACTCGTACTAAAACAGGAACCATCGGCATACTGGACAACCTGGCACCGGAAGCCTGGGTCGACCTCAGCCCCAAAGATGCTGCAAAGCTCAAAGTCAAAAGCGGAGACCGCATCTCACTTTCCGGAAACAGGGGACGAGTAGAGGATGTCATTGTGAAAGTGAGCGAAACCGTACGGGAAGGGAATGTCTTCGTACCTTTCCACTTCAATGAACAGCTCATCAACAATATTACCATCCCGGAATTCGACCCGAAATCTTTCGAACCGAACTACAAACAGTGCGCCGTACAACTGCACTCTGAAGCAGTACCCGAAGGCATTGCCTATGAAGAAGTAGAGATCAGCGGATATCTCGAAGGGGTAAAAGTATATAAAGACGAAGTTATAGAGGGAGAGAAAGCGCTACACAGCCGGTCACAGTGATTTGCAACACTTTGTGCAAGACAGAAAAGCCATAGTTTGAGATAGCCTCCGCTGCAAAAAGCTGAGACTATCTTTTAAAAAATGCCAATATCCTGTATCCGAGTGAATGGCGTTTGCGAATCTTTTTATAGAGCTGCTTTTCTGCCTCAAGGGTCTGTTCCGCTTCTTTCAAATAAACAGAAAGGCGCTTTTTCGCTGCTTCTGTCTGCCTGGGTTTAAAATTATTTTGCATCGAGTACCTTCTCTATCTCATGCATGGCATCTTCATTTTTAAGTCTGAACTTGATCTCGATACGCCTTGAAGCTTCTTTATCTTCTACTCCATTCACCTTGACCGGATCCAGATAGGAGCGCCCCGAAGCGATCATGAGGGCCTGAAGGTTGTATTTCTTGGCAAAATCGAGTGTCAGGAGGTAGTTCATGACAGCAAAAGCTCTCCGCTGCGAAAGATCGAGGTTGTAGAGATAGCCTCCGTCACTGTCTGTATGTCCTTCGATGATGATCTTGTCAAGATGCGGTCTTATTTTCGGATTGGTCACCAGCGTACCGATATATTCTTCAAAAGCCTGTTTGAGTTCTGCTTTGGCATCGTCTTTCAGCACAGCGCTTCCCTTATCGAACAGTATGTTCGATGAGAGTCTGAGCGATCCGCTTTTCTTGTCAATGTCGATCTTGTTGCCCAGCGCCTCCTTCAGTGCCGCGATGACTTTGAGCTTGATACCTGTCAACGATCTGATCTTGGCCTTCTGTTTTTGGAGACTGGCGATCATGGCATCATACTTCGTCTCTTTTTCATCAAGCGCGTTCAGCAGGGCAAGCAGTTTTTCATCTTTTTCTTTGACTGTCCTGTTCACATCACTGAGCTGGTCGGAAAGAACAACGATCCGGCCTTTGTATTTTTCAAGCATTTTGTTGCGTGCTGCCAGATTTACCCTGGTTTGGTTCAGGGTACTGTTGCTCTCGTTCAGCAGATTCTGCACCAGTACGATCTTGTGGCTGAGCAAATCTTTTTGTGTATTGGCCTGAAGCAGCATCTGGTTGAGCTTCTTGATCTCATCATCTTTCAGACTGAGTGTATGCAGCTGTTCATCTATCTTCCTGTCATGTGCCTTGAGTATTTCATTTTTCTTTTCAAGCGACACATTCAGTGCTTCAAGCGTTTTCTCCTTGTGCCTGAGCATATCCGAAACCAGCGCAAGGCGGTCTTCTTTCTTGTGCAGATCGCTTTTAAGAATAATGGACTTGGAAACAATGGCACCGATCAGCAGAATGAACACAAACAGCAAACCTGCCATAAGATCGGCATAGGAGATCCAGAAGTTGCTCCCTTCGTCTGTCGCTTTTTTTCGGAACACTATTTTTTATCCTCATTGAGCATATCAAGATTTTTCAGTATCAGCTTATTCTGTTCGGAAAGCAAATGTGCAAAACTGCCAAGCTGCCCGACGATCTCTCCGACTTCACTGTCTATTTTCTCAAACGTATGCTCTACCGTACCGTCAAAACGTTCCATGGAACGCTGCAGGTTTTTGGCATTTTCGTTAAAGCCTTCAATATTTTCCCTGATGGTAGAGACGGCATTGACACTTTCCTGTCTGCGGTGCACTTTGTCAAGTGTCATACGCAGCTCTGCCGAAGCATTCTGCATCTGCTTTGTCAACTCGCTGAAACTGTGGGAAGTTTCGCTCATGATCGTCGTGAAATTTTTCAGGTACTGTTCGTTCAACTCTCTGACAAAGTCCATATTGAAAGTCTCTTTGAGCGTTTTGACGATCTCCTGGTCTTTGAGTTCGCTCTGCATATGCTCATGTTTGATCAACTCGGACTTTTTCCAGATACGCGAATCGTAGAGTTTTTCGAGATCATAAATATATTTGTCCACTTTGGCCGTCCCGCGCTTCTCAAAATAGGTCCAGATAAGAGAAAGCATGATTCCGTAGATCGAAGCGTAAAATGCCGTTCCGATCCCGGAGAGCAGTATCGAAATCTCTTTATCGAGTGCACTGAGATCTTTCACTGTGAAATCAGGCATTGAAAGTGCAATGGCAATGAATGTTCCCAAAATACCGAGCATCGGGAAGACGGACGGTGCCACTTTCGCAAAGTTGTCATTCCTGATATCTTTATAGTAATCCCCCATAAAATCTTTGACGTGGAGGGTCGACTTGGTTTTGCCCATAATGGTCAGGGCATTGGCTCTCAACGCACTTTGAAGTTCCGATTCCATCCTCGAAAAACTTCCGCGCATATGACACACCGCATAGTTGGCATTGTGACGCACAAAAAAGAGGAACACAATAAAAATGAACATGATGATCAGCAGTGTATGAAGCTCCACTTTCAAAGGGATCACACCGACATAGCCGAGCACAAGTCCGACCATAAAAATCAGCGGAATCAGCACAATCGCAAAGGAGTGCGAAAAACAGGAGCCGGAACTGTTATTTTCAAACATTAAAATATCCTCACTATAAATTCAATCAAGTATACCAAAACTCTTTAAACCAAATATTAATTGCCGCCTTCCAAAACAAGCACCTCTCCAAAAGGCACTTCTCTCTCTTCCGGCATCACCCACAGAACGTCATACCCCGGTGCATACGAAGGAAAAGTACCCATCCCGTCGGTGAAGTACAGCAGCAGTGTCGGATAGTCGATATGCTTGTCAATATATTCAAATACCGGACGAAAATCCGTCCCTCCGCCTCCGCTTACTTCATAGGCCAGAAATTCACCGGGCAGATAGACCCTGTGTGACCGGATCTTGGCATCAGCCGTGATCAGATCGATCTCATAGTTGGGATAGTGCTGCATCACGGTATTTACTTCACCCAGAAAAATTCCCAGTAAGGTTTCATCGACAGAGCCGGAAGTATCAACAGCAATGACAACACGCAGCAGGTCTGAACTCAGACTGGGCAGACAGATACCACGGTAAAGATATTTCATGTTTGGAGGCATAAAGGAGTAGCTGTTTTTGGCATAGGAAGCAATATACCGGTACAGTATTTCACGCCAGTTTATTTGGTGTGAAAAATATTCCGGTACAAGCCGCTGCAATTCTTTCGGCAGTTCCCCCTGTCTCTTATACTTCTGAAATATCTGCTCGAACATTTCCTGAAGCGCCTCCCCCTCCGCTTCTATCTGTGCAGCTTCATTTTTTTCCATGGATGCCTGCTGTACCGCACGCTCGCGGGTACTCCCGTTCTGGCTCTCTTCACTCTTGCGCTGCTGATCCCCGGGTTCCTGTGACATTTCATCTTCTGCCTCTGCTTCATCACGGGCATCATTGGTGATCATTTCATCTTTAAGTACATCGTATATCTCTTCGGCGTACATTCCTTCAAAACGCTCATCATAATAGACATAGGGCGGCAGTTCAAAACCGTTCTTCACCAGCATAGCGTTGACCACAAGATCGCTCGCCGCCTGCCAAATACGCCCGACACGCTCCTCTGCACGTTCACTGTGCCTGAGTACGGCATGCATTGCCCCGTTCGCCAAAGCGAACTCTATTTCTTCAACAGGTACTTTCTCGAAATATTCATCATTGTATTTCAAGTGTATACCGTCACTGCTGAATGTCAGTGTATCTCTGTTGTTATCCAGCTTCAGGACGGTGGAAACCGATCCGATATAGGGATGTTCCAACATCAGTTTCGCTTTGGCTTTTTCAAGTTTTTCTATAGGATCCATAAAGTGATTATAGCAAAGATTATTCTATATCATGTTACACTGTTTTATTATTTTCTGATGGAGCTCTATATGGTCTATTATCCCTATACACAATTTGTCGAAGATGTCAAAAAACTGGTTCGTCTTACAGACACCTACAGACCCGATACCATCGTCGCCATTGCCAGAGGCGGATGGACACTGGGGCATGCCTATGCTTCCGCTACGGGAAACCGTCAGCTCATGAGCATCAACTCCATTCTCTATGAAGGTGACCAGAAAGGAAGACGGTGCAGGATTTTCAATGTGCCGGCACTGGAAAATGCCGCTAAAGTACTGGTACTTGACGACATTGTAGACAGCGGAGAAACACTGAAGGAAGTACTTTCCCTTCTCAGGAAGCGTTTTACACATGCCACTTTCAAGTCAGGATCCATCTATTATAAAAAAAGTGCTGTAATACAGCCCGATTTCAGTCTCTATGAAACAAATGAATGGATCGAATTTTTTTGGGAAAAAGACTATCTGCTCCATTAAAGATGCCTTCATGACCATTGTTGTCTGTCTCCTGTTCGGCATGCAGGGTAACAACCCTAAACTTTTTTGGATATAATCGCACCATTATAATTAGATAGGATTTTTGATGAGAACACATTACTGTGCTGACGTAAATGAACAACATATCGGTGAAACAGTCACCGTAGCCGGCTGGGTAGCCAGCCGCAGAGACCATGGCGGGGTTATCTTTATCGACCTCAGAGACAAAGACGAAGTCGTACAGCTTGTCTGTGACCCGGCAGACAATGCCGAGGCGCACAAAACAGCCGAAGAGATCAGAGACCAGTTCGTCCTGATCGCTACGGGCAAGATCCGTGCAAGAGGCGAAGGTCTTGAGAACCCGAACCTCAAAACAGGCAAGGTCGAAATGGTAGTAGATTCACTGACCATCGAAAACCGCTCCAAACCGATGCCTTTCGAGCTCAATGACGAAAAAGTGAACGAAGAGATCAAACTCAAATACCGCTACCTTGAACTCAGAACACAAAAAGCATACAACACTTTCAAGCTGCGCTCCAAAGCAACCATCGCCACAAGAAATGCACTGGATGAACTTGGTTTCCTTGAAGTGGAAACACCTATTTTGACCAAATCAACACCGGAAGGTGCAAGAGACTACCTGGTACCAAGCCGTGTACACGGTGGTGAGTTCTATGCCCTTCCCCAATCTCCACAGCTTTTCAAACAGCTTCTGATGGTGGGTGGTTTCGACCGCTATTTCCAGATCGCAAAATGTTTCAGAGACGAAGACCTCAGAGCCGACAGACAGCCGGAATTTACCCAGATAGACGTCGAAATGTCTTTCTGTGACCAGGAAGATGTCATTACCGTTGCCGAAAAACTCATCTCCGATGTTTTCATTAAATGCGGGTTTGACGTACCGACAAAGTTCAACCGTATGACACATGCAGAAGCGATGGAAAAATACGGTTCGGACAAACCGGACATGCGTTACGATCTTGCGATGGTCGATGTACTTGATATTTTCGAGAGATGCGACAACGAGATCTTCTCAAGTATCGCCAAAATGCCCAAAAAGAACCGTATCAAAGCGCTCAGGGTACCCAAAGGCGATGAGATCTTCTCCAAACGCCAAATGAAAGGCTTTGAGGACTATGTACGCAAATTCGGCGCGCAGGGTCTGGGCTATTTCCAGATGAAAGAGGACGGTCTCAAAGGCCCATTGACCAAATTCTTCACAGAAGACGACATCCAGGCGATCATCGACCGCTGCGGACTTGAAGTGGGCGATGCCGTCTTCTTCGGTGCGGGTGAGAAAAAACTGGTCTGGGACTATATGGGCCGTTTCCGTATCTACCTTGCAGAGACCATGGACATCATCCCCGAAGACCGTTTCGAGTTCCTCTGGGTCATGGACTTCCCGATGTTCGAAGTCGAGGACGGCAAGGTCAAAGCACTTCACCACCCGTTCACACAGCCAAAATCGCTTGACTATGATGAGATCGAAGAGATCGAATCTATCGCATATGACGTGGTTCTCAACGGTACGGAGCTGGGCGGCGGATCTATCCGTATCCATAAAGAGGATGTACAGGAAGAAGTTTTCAAACTTCTGGGTATCAGTGAAGAGGAAGCGCAGAGTAAATTCGGCTTCCTGCTTGACGCGCTCAAGTTCGGTGCACCGCCGCACGGCGGTTTTGCACTCGGCCTTGACAGGATGATCATGATCATGACAGGTGCCAGCAGCATTCGTGATGTCATTGCCTTCCCAAAAACACAGAAAGCACAGTGTCTGCTTACCCAGGCACCAAGCGAAGTCGACAATGAGCAGCTCAAAGAGCTGAGCATCAGACTCAGACAGGCTGCACCGACGGCATAATTGTAGGGGCAATCCCTTGTGGTTGCCCATAATTGCACAAAGCATAATGTTTCGGGTACCCACAAGGGGCACCCCTACAATAAATTTAAAAAAGGAACACTACATGAAAAAATTATTTTTGATCATCGGGGCACCGGGTTCGGGTAAAACGACGGATGCAAGTATCATTGCGGAAAAACATGCTGACAGGATCGTTCACTACTCTACAGGCGATATGCTCAGAGAAGAAGTCGCAAGCGGGTCGGAACTGGGTAAAACCATCGAGAGCTACATTTCCAAAGGCGCACTGGTTCCTCTGAATATCATTATCGATACTATTGTTTCTGCCATCAAAAATGCACCGGTTGATACTATTCTCATAGACGGTTACCCGAGAAGCGAAGAGCAAATGACCGCTTTTGACGAACTTGTCAGCAAAGAAGAGGACATCGAGCTTGTCTCTGTCATCGAAGTAAGAGTGAGCGAAGCAGTAGCCAGAGAGCGTATCCTCGGACGAAGAGCGGAAGCGGCCCCGGGAGAAGAAAGAAGCGACGACAGTGAAGAGGTTTTCAACGACAGAATGAAAATTTACACCGAACCATTGGGAGCCATCCAGAGATTTTACACGGACAAAGGCCTGCTTACCATCATCAACGGCGAGCGAACACTTGATGAAGTGGTTGCAGAAATGGAAGCTTTTGTCCTGAGCAAAATCTAAACCTTTGCTGCCGACTTGGCATCTGGAAAAAATAAATATTTTCCAGATGCCCTTATAATAAATATAATTTCATGTTAAAATTCTTTTATAATTTAAGTAGAAAGGATATGGCATGGCAGAAAAAGTCAAAACCATTCAAGTTGAAATGTGCAAATATTACAAAGGATATCAAGAGGGGTGTATTACCAAACTCGAATATATCGAATTGACCTCATGTCTCAACTTTGAATTGAAAAAACTCGTAGCGGACGTTTAAGCGTTCATTTCTCCGAGGCAGAACCATCTGCCTCTTATTATTTTCACACACTATCATAATCTTTACATTTACATATATTTCTTCTGTTTTTATTGATCATAATAATAAGTATTATACTTCTATATTATAATAAAATAAAATCTATAGATATTCTTGACATTAATTTATTATTCAACTATACTATTCGAAATCAAAAAAACACTTCAAGGATAATGATGAAAAAAAGTAACCTCAAACTGCTCGGAACCGGTATTGCCCTGTCACTTGTGACTTCAACACTGCTGCATGCTACAAATGGAGACCACCTCATTTCTGTCGGTGCCAAAGCCCGCGGTATGGGTGGTGTCGGGATTGCGCTGAGCCACGGTGCAGAATCTACCCTGAACAACCCCGCTCTCATTACCAAAGTACAGTCCACCGAAATTTCTTTTGGGGGAACTGTTTTCATGCCGGATATCAAAACACAGTTGAATGTAAACCCCAATATACCGCCATCTATGCTCCCGCCGCAAAACAAGCTTACCAGCGATGCCGATATGAACATGATCCCGGAAGTGTCACTGGCAATGAAGATCAATGATTCTTTTTATGTAGGTATCGGTATGTGGGGAACTGCCGGAATGGGTGTGGACTACAGTCAGGATGCCGACATTAGAAATACGATGTTCACCACGGGCCAATTGAACAACTTCAATATGGTCACCAATCTTCAGCTGATGCAGTTTGCCGTACCGCTGGCATATAAAATGGAAGGACTGAGCATTGCTGTTGCTCCTATTCTGCAGTACGGAAACCTGGACATCAATTATGTCATGCCCGACAGAAACATGCCGCCTAATTTGAATTCTGTAGGTGCCGGTCTCTCACAGGACTTCGGTTTTGGCTACAGTATCGGTGCCACGTATGATTTCTCGAACGGTCTGGTCATCGGTGCCGTTTACAAATCTAAGATCGATATGGAATACAAGAACCAGCTCAGTACTGCAACAAGACCGTTTGGTATCGTATTGCCCGACGGAGACCATTTGGAGCAGCCCGCAGAAGCCGGTGTAGGTATTGCCTATACGATGGGGCAGCATACTTTTGCTTTCGATTACAAACAGATCCAGTGGTCTTCGGCAAAAGGATACCAGGACTTTGGATGGGAAGACCAGAATGTATATGCTTTCGGTTATGAATTTACGCAGGACAACTGGGCACTGAGACTCGGATATAATTATGCGACCACACCGGTAACGGAAACACTGAATCCGTCCATCAACATGTTCAATCTTCTTGGATTCCCGGCAACGGAAGAACAGCACTATACCATCGGTGGTACGTATGCCTTCAATGACCAGATCTCCCTCGATGCAGCGTATGTTTATGCACCGGTATCGACAAAAACATTTGATGTAAGTGCACTCCAAATGGGACTTGATTCTGTCACGACTGACCACAGTGAAAATTCACTCTCTTTCCAGCTTACCTATAAGTTCTAAACCTGTTGTACCAGACTCCGGTCTGGTTCAAAGAACTTTTCTTTTTTACCCACTTTTTCCCAACTGCCCTCAAATATGACGCCACACTTTCCTTTTTAGGTACCTTAGTGTAGAATATAAAAATAACTTATTTAATTAAAGCAAATTAATAAATAAAGGTGTATTATGAAAAAAAGACTTTTTACCCCCCTGCTCTTTGCCTCTCTGCTCTCATCCGGACTCTATGCCGCTACGATTTCCGTAACCGGTACAGTAGTATCTGACAACCAGAAATATATCGGTGCACGTTATATGGGGTATGTCAAAGATGTCTATGTGAAGATCGGAGATAAAGTTAGAAGAGAGGATGATCTTTTTAAAATGGATTCGGCAGAATTCGACATTCTCAAAGAACAGGCCAACCTGGCACTTGAACAGACAGAAGCAATGGTTGATGTCTACCGGACCAAACTTGATGATATACGCCGTGAAAAAGCATTGTTTCGCGGCAGGACAGACAGCAAGTCATTCAATTACGAAGAGTGGAGTGAAAACCTCGAGATCATGGCAGAGAATGCACAGGCCATGCTAAAGTCCATGCAGACCCTGGTCAAGCAGGCATCACAAAAAGCCAAAGAGATCAGTGTCATTTCACAATATCTCGAAGTCAAGGCACCCAGCGACGGGATCATTGTCCAAAAAAATCTTCATGTCGGGGACATGGTCATGCCCGGTATGCCCGTCATGGTTCTTGTTGACCTCAAAGATCTCGAAATAGAAGCACAGATATCCGAATCTGACCTGCTCAAGATCAATGAAGGCGATTATGTACGTTTCCGGATTCCATCCATCAGGTACCGCGGCCACGGGCGTATCAAGTCCATCGTTCCGAGTGCCAACCCGATGACGCATACATTTAAGATCCGCATTACCTTCAAACGCAGCAATCCAAAGATCTATCCCGGCATGTACACCAAAATAACCATCGAATATGACCCTTCACAATTTAAAGATATCAATGAAGAGTAGTACTATTTCTCTTCATCGTCGTCACATTTCTTTTTAGGGAAAAGGATCGTTTTCAAATTATCCGTCAGGATACACCAAACGTCTTTCCCCTCCTTTTCTGTCCCGTCACCTTCTTCACATATCTTCTCCTCTGCCGGAACCATGGCTTTGGCATTATCCATCAGGACAGGAATGAAAAAAAGTGCCACCGCTGTCGCTGCAATGGATCCGAAGATCAATGCAATACCGAGTCCACCGAAGATAGGGTCTGTAGAGAGCAGCAGGGATCCAAGAATAATCGCAACTGCCGTCATCAAAATCGGTTTGGCACGTGTCGCTGTCGCCTTGGCGATCGCTTCCTTTTTTTCCATGCCTTCCCGGATCAATCCGCGGGAGAAATCTATTAGAAGCAGTGAGCCCCGCGCACTGATCCCCATCAGTGAGATGAAGCCGATCAGAGATGTTGCCGTAAGAAAGAAATCGACATCGGTAATGGCCAGAGCGATCTTGTCAGTGATCCAGTGGCCTACAATAACCCCTATGATGGAAAGGAAACTTCCCGCAAGCACGATCCCGCTGAGTGCAAAAGACTTGTAGTAAACCACCATCAGCAAGAACATCAGCACCAATGCTGCAATAAAAGCACCTCCAAGATCCCTGAAGGTATCGAGTGATACCTTCATCTCTCCATCCCAACGGATCAGTATTTTTTCCCCTGTTTTTTTATCTACGGCATTCAGATCGAACATATAGGTAGATATCCCCGGTGTTTTGGTGATATTGTATTCATTTTTCAGTACTTTGAGCATCGTATCTCTGGCATCCAGAAGAGGATATACCTGGGAAACAAGATCACATTCCGCTGTGATGACCGCCATATTTTTAAGATCTTTTCTGAAAATGGTCGGACTGGAAGGCATCGCTTTGATATCGACCACTTCAATAAGCGGCACCATCATTCCCCGTTTGTTCATCAGCCGCAAATTGGAAAGTTTGTGGTGCAGTGCACTTTTGCTTTCTCCCTGCACTTTTCTTGAATGTTCATCCAAACGCACAAAAATAGGGATCTGGTCCTGCTGGTTCTTCGTATTCTTCACGGCAACAGGCATCCCCTTGAAAGCCAGATAAATGATCTGATTGACCTGGTCGACCCCCAGGCCGCTCTGAATGATCTTGTCTTTGTTCGGACTCAGCATATAGGTCGTGTAAATATCATCGAGCATCACATCGACATCGACAAGGCCGTCTGTCTTTTTAAGTACGCTGCTGACACGTTCGGACATATGACGCAAGGCACTTTCCGATTTGCTGTATACTTCCACAACAATGGTAGCAAGCGTAGGAGGCCCTGAAGGCATTTCGATAAATTTGATACTGGTACCCGGATTGAGCGGTTCACACCGTTTTTGAATGAGCGGCCGTATGCGGTGAACCATCATAAAGGAAGGCTCTTCCCTGTGATGCTTGTCCGTAAGGTTCACCACGATCTCAGCCTGATTCTGAAAACGTTTGAAGGCACTCCCTTTGACAAGTCCGGCATAGTCGAGCGGTGCTCCCTGCCCGAGAAAAACTTCCATATCGGTCACACCGGCTACTTTTTGCAGCCGGCTGACGACACACTGGGCCATTTCCCGTGTTTCATGAATGGACGCATTCGTAGGCATATCAATATAGATACTGAAAGTATCGGCACTTTTCCCCGGCAGCATCTTGGCAAGGACCAGCTTGGTCGGGATCATCGCTATCGAACCCATCAGTGCAAGCAGGACGAGGAGTATGACGATACGCTTCTTTTTTTTGTGTCTTAGAATATCAAGAAGATAGGCTTCAAATTTTCCCATTATGCCTCTTCCTTTCCGGCATTTTCCTGCGCTTCATGCTCTGCTTTGTGTTTGAGGACATCGGCTTTGATCTTTTTGAAGTTCAGCCATTTTTTTGCCAGGAACGGCGCGAACACATATGCGACAAAAAGCGAAACTGCCAGTCCCACCGGAACATTGAGCGGAATGGGTTTCATAAACTGCCCCATCATTCCCCCGACAAAAGCCATGGGTACCATTGTCAGGATAATGGCGATGGTTGCAATATTGGTCGAAGGTCCGATCTCGTCTGTCGCCTGTATGATGATTTCATCGACACTCTTCTTGTCAATGTCCAGATGCAGACGGCGGTGAATATTTTCGATCACAATGATGGCGTCATCGACAATGAGCCCCAGAGAAAGCAGAAAAGCGAACAGGGTAATACGATTGATGGTCTGGTCCGTCAGCTGGGCAATGAAAAGTGTGGTTGCCAAAATCATCGGTACTGCCACGGTTACGACCATCGACTCACGCCAGCCAAGGAAAGGAATGAGGATCAGCATAATAATAAAAATCGTGATCTCAAGATGATGCACCAGTTCATTGACTGCCTCGTTCGCCCGCTCACCGTAGTTACGGGTAATGATAAAACCGACACCCGCACGGTTGAGAGCCTCTCTGGACGCTTCGATCTTTTCGATCGCCTCTTCTGCAATATAAACGGCGTTGGTACCTTTGAGTTTTGATACCGTCATCGTAATCTGGGAATCCAGCGGCATGAACACTGCCGGTTTCTGCGCTTTGTTCTTCCCCTCTTCTTCTCTTTCGGCAATAGCCGGCTCGCCGTCACGTATGATTTCGGGATGTACATCCATCCCTTTTTGGTAACTGATCAGTGCACTCTGGAAATTTTGAATATCGTAACTGTATTTGACATCGGCAATGTTTTTCAGGTAAATGGGTGATCCCATATACTGTGCAATGATCAATTCTTTAAGGTCGTCGATCGTATCGATCGCGTTTTCTACACCGAAAACGACCAGTTTTTTCTGGTTGTCTATGGTATCGATCAGCGGTGCATTGGTTGAAATGGCTTTGATGGCCTGTGCCACCTGCCCGAGTGAAATATGATAGGCAGAGAGTTTATGCAGATCGATCAGGACATTGTACTGCGGGCGCTTCACCCCTTTAAGCGTTGTTTTGGACACATTGTCAAGCGCATTGATGTCTGTCTGAAGTTCACGAATGGTCTTGTAGAGTCCGACCACATCCATTTTTGTACCCGGAAGACGGTAAAATGCTGCTGTGAGTATGGGAATGTCTATATCGATATCGAACGGCTTGACCAGCGGCGGCATCGTCCCCCGAGGCAACTGGTCCATATTTTGCATCACTTTGTCGTAGAGTTTCAGATTTGACGATTCTCTGTCCTCCCCGATGTAGTACTGTACATTGACCATGCCAAAGTTGTTCATCGCTGTACCGTAGACATGCTCCACACCCTTGATCTCCCTGATTTTACGCTCAAGGGGTTTGATGACGACATTGAGTACTTCCTGCGGAGAAGCACCCGGCAGTGCAACAACGACCGCTCCTCCGCTGACCTCTATCTGAGGGTCTTCTTCTCTCGGCATCGTATTGAGTGCAATGAAACCCAGCAATAAAATGGATATTGCCAAAATCGGTGTAAGCGGATTGCCCAAAAAAGCTTTTGACAAGTGTCCTGCAATGTTTTTGATCTTATAAACTTCCATACAAACATTATATCTTTTAAAATGATATTATATAAATATTATTTATTAAAAAAGATCAAATGTATCAAACTGTATCTATAGTTAACATCTCTTCAAGTGTTGCTTTGACATTCCTGCCCAATGCAGCCTCATCATAGCCACCCTCAAGAAAAAAAACAAAGGGGACATCTGCACTTCTGAGAATATTTTGAACGATCTTTCGTATGCCCTCCGTGGTAACGTTGAGCTGTGCCAGAGGATCGCTCTCGTGCAGGTCATAGCCTGCCGATACCAGTATCAGGTCGGGGTTGAATGCCTGAACATGTACAGGAAGATCATGCGTATAAATATCGAGTACTTCGGCATCGCCGCTGTCAGGCATCATAGGATAATTGGCTGTATATCCCTCTCCTTTGAATGCACCGCGCTCTTTTTCCAGTCCCGTTCCGGGATAGGCGAATGCCTGATGGGAAGAGAAGTAAAACACTGTATCGTCTTCATAAAAGGTATCCTGTGTTCCATTCCCGTGATGCACATCAAAATCAATGATCATGATCTTTCTGTAGCCCTGCTGCTGTGCATAACGGGCTGTGATCGCAATATTGTTAAAAAGACAGAACCCCATAGACTGTACCGGTGTGGCATGATGCCCGGGAGGACGTACCGCACAGAAAGCGCGTTCAAAGGCACCCTGCCCGATACCGTCAACTGCCGCGATACCCGCACCGGCTGCAAACCTGGCAGCATCATAGGAGTGCGCACTGCAGATCGTATCGGAATCGATCGCCTGATGCTGCGCAGAAGCCTGCATGACGCGTTCTATCTGTCCGGGGGAATGGACAAGTGCGAGCAAGGCTTCGGAAACGCCTGCGGGTGACACTTCAACCAGGCTCTTTTTCAGCGGAGCCACTGCCTTTTCAATTGCTTCAAGACGAAATTTCGATTCGGGATGGCCTGCCCCCGTGTCATGCATCAGGTAAACCGGATCGGTGATATAGGCAACCTTCTTCATAGCCGCTTCTTCAGTAATTCAATCTCCTTATGGAGTAATCCCACTTCATTTTCCAGTGCTGCCATACGGGACAAAAGCCTGGGATGGGTATCCCGATTTTCCTGGCTTTCCGTCTTCTTTTCTGTCAATACCGCTGCTTCGTCCTCTTCAAGAATATAGACAACACTTTTACCGTTCTCTTCAACCGTTTCACTTTTGACTTGATTGTTTTTCACACGTTTGACAACAGTGAACATACTCATTTTATGTTTCAACGCATACTGTTTCAGTGTCATTTTTGGCATATCGATCCTTTATAGCATTTTCTATTGTTAAAAGTTAATACTTAGTTTACACTATTTTGATATAATATTTCCAAATTTACCCAAAGGATTTTTTTATGCTTGTAAACCGGTTTAAACAAATGACACTTGTCGCATTTCTCATGCTGCTTCTGAGCTCGTTCTCTTCTGCAGATTTCATCAATGAACCCAAAGAGATCATAGATGCCAATGCCAACGCAGCTGTTCAGCAGTTCTACAAAGACGTAAGGGGAGGCAAGGCTTTTTTATCGAAAGTAAAGGGGTATCTTGTGTTTCCTTCCGTCGTTAAAGCAGGATTTGTCGTTGGAGGAAAATATGGTGAGGGTGTATTGCGCATTAATGGCAAAAGTGTCGGCTACTACAGTATCGCCGCAGGCTCGGTAGGATTTCAGATGGGTGCGCAGAAAGCATCCTATATCATTGCATTCGTCAGCCAGGATGCCCTGGACAAATTTATCAGAAGCAACGGCTGGGAAGCCGGTGTGGATGGTGCGATAACCGTTGCCAAATGGGGTGCAAATACCGATATCAGTACCATAAGCTATAAAAATCCCATTTATGCGTTTGTCTTTGGAGAAAAAGGTTTAATGTACAACCTCAATCTTGAAGGTACCAAGTTCACAAAGATCAATCGTTAAAGCGTGTTGAAGCGCTCTTTATAGCTGCACTTCTGGCAAAGCGCTTCTACGGCTTTGCCTTCATTGAATCCTTTTATCATGTTTTGTGTTCTGCTGTTTGAAAGTATCTCTTTGAGTGTATGGTGTTTCAAATCCCCCAGTTCTATGATCCCGTCACAGTCAAGACAGCACGGTACCACTTTCCCTCCCGCCAAAATAGCAATATGCGACTGCAATCCCTGACAGGTACCGTCACCGTAAACGCTATTGTTCAGAGAGGGCCATTCAAAATAAGTATCGAAATGTACCAGAATTTTATTTTCCAGACGGATTGACTTTGGCCTTTCTCTGTAAATACTTTCCAGATCAAGCGGTAAGCTGAACGTACGGGAGAGTTTGTCAAAAAGGACAGTATTGAACGTACGCTCACTCATCATTTCATCCAGGTTCCAGACGCGAAGATTGATGAAAAGTTCCTTGTTCCGTTCAAGTTTGGCACGGCACATATCCAAAATCGGGGTGATATACTGCTCAAAACTCAGCGCTGTCTCATTTTTGTTGTAACTGTTCAGTGAAACATTGATCTGTTTGACACAGGGATGAAAGAGGGTTTCATAGCTGTGTTTTTTAAGAAAATACCCGCTGGTTGTAAGGAGGGCCTTCATACGGTGTTTATGTATAATATCGAGATACGCTGAAAGATTCGGAAGCGTGAGAGGATCACCCACGACATGGCAGGCGATCTCCCGGGTATAGGGTTTGAGCTGTACCACAACCGATTCGAAAAAGGATAGATCCATCTGCGTAGAGGGAAGGGCTTTGGTTGGGCAGAAACTGCAGGCGAGCCCGCAAACATTGGTGATCTCTACATAGGCACGGTAAAATTTCACTTTGACATACAGCCTGAAAGATCAGCAATGTTTTTCGAAGCACGGATACACGGCATACGGGATTCGAGTCTGGCGATATTCGCATCAAATTCATCAACTATGCTGTCCTTAGCCTTTTTGTCCCACGTATCGATAGTATTTTCATCCTCTTTGACTATTTTGCTTCTGAAGTCGTTGATCTCTTCAATACAGTCATTGGCTTCAAGGTTGTTATCGGCCCCCTGAAGACATTCCCGTGCACGTTTCATGCTGTCAAGCATTTGGGGCAGCAGTATTTTCTGTTTTGCAAAGATATGTTCACCCAGCCGGTTCAAATAGATTTGTTTGCGTTTTTGCACCTGTGTACTTTTCATTTTTGACGTTTTGTCAATGATCTCTGATAAAAGTTGAAAAAAACCATCTGCACTTTTTTTCTGTTTGATCGTTGTTTTAAAGAGTGCGAATTTCTGTACAGGAAAATTCGGCATAGAACAGTTGTCCGTTGAAACCTTGACATTTTCTTTGAATTCGACCGCTCTTTTTTCATAGTGAATACCCACAGCCTCCTTTTCGATCAAAAGAGGAATACCTTTGTAGAAACACATACGCACATTTTTTTTCGCCCAGACGGTACAGACTTTGCCTGCAACCGTTTCCTGACCCTGCCGGGACATACTGCGATGCATATGGGACAGATCGGCAGACTTCTTTCCCTGGGGAAGAGACCTTTGCATGATCACTTTACGGTCATAGTTGACGCTGAACTGCTGGTTCCTGTCACGCTTGACACAGGTAGAGATCTGTTCTCTGTCGAGAAATGCCCCGTACGTATCTTCTTCAATCTTTTCTTCAGCCAGTGCGATCTTTCCCCAGTCCCTAAAGCGCAGTTTGCCTTCACCGCTGATCGTGATGTTCAAATCCGGTGCCAAAACCCCCTCCCCGGAAATGCTGTAGACAACCGATCCGGACTGCACCTCGTACTTTTTAAAAGTATCGGCCGAGGCAAAAAGCGAATATGTACCGAAACATAGAAGCAATACGCCTGTTTTAACTGTACTGAACGTGGACATTTTTCCCCTTCACCGCCTTGGTTAGGAATTGTAGCATAAAATTCATTGCTGAAGTCCTGTCAAACATCAGGAAAACCGCCTTTTACAAATTCCTGATTCCCAGTGCAACCTGCGCTTCAAGACGGGAAAACGCCTTGTCCATGGCCGCCACGATACTGGAAGCACTGCTCCCCGAAGGTACCGAAACAGAGAAGAGTCTTGCTTTGCGTTTTCCGGTTTTCATATTTTCCAGCTGAATGGATGCATCCAGATACACCCTGTCTCCCTGTGCGATAAAACGCGATATCTGTACTTTCACTTTGACTTTTGGCTGCTGCTCCACATCCCATGGATAGCCGTAGACTTCCGGCTGATTGAATTTTTTCTGTAAAAAGCCGATGAGTCTCTGCGTCAGCCCCTCATCCATATCTTCCGCCCAGCTTGCACCGCTGAGGAATGTTACCTGGGAAGATGACCTGGCTACAGCGATCTGATGTTTGAAAAGATATTTGGGTACGGTCACTTTTTCAACACCGATGCTTCCGCCAGTCTGCCGAAATACAGTAGCAGGCTGCGGTGCAGTTGAAAGAATATAATAGGAAGATGAACCGCAGCCTGCCAATCCTGTGAGCATCAGTAGAACTGCAATATAGTTTCTTTTAAGCATTATTGATCTCCGAAAATGAGTGAATTTGGTTTACGGTTAAGCATTTTGAGAAAGAGCTGCATCTCCTTCGATGTCTGAGATACGATCTTCAGGGTATCGGCGATCTGACGGCTCAGGAGGGAATTGCTGCCGTATCCTTTTACTACTTTCTGCGTCGTTTTCAGCGTACGGGTCAATGCCTGAAGTGCTTTTTCTATCTCATCAGGCATTTTTTTAAATGATTTTTTACCCGTAAGCCTGTTCAGGTTTTTCACGGTTGTTTTAAGCTCCAAGAGCACTTCATTGGCATGAGCTACCGGTTCAGCACTCTCTTTGATGACTTTATTGAGAGAATCAAGCAGCGCTTCAAGCGGCAACTGGTTTATTTTTTGGACAATGCCGCCTATCTCTGTCATAATATCTCCGTTTCGGGCTTTCACTGTCGGCATAAGTGCATATTTTTTCGCCGAAACAATACTCTTGTTGCCGTCCTTGTCCGTAAAAATGAGATTGACATACTGCCGTCCAGTAACAGGATCAAGAGAATCTATCTGCGCACGCAGCCCCTCCCTGACAGCCTCATACAGGTTTTCTTTTCCTGTATCGTTGGCATCACTGGGGTCAGCAAAGACAGAAGTGTCAATTTCGACCAGTACATTTCCCTTCATATTATGGGTATGTTTATCGTAAGAGAGTGTAATTTCTATGACATTGCCGATCTTGAACTTGTCATATTTGACGGGAGAGCCTATTTTGAGTCTTGCGATCGATGTTTGTGTATGCAGCTCAAAAATTTCCATCTCTTTTTTGGTATGTCCTATTTTCTTTGTATTGACAGCATTTTTATTTTTGTACAGCATAAACGTAAATGTATCCGGAACCGTATGATTATGGTCCAATCCTGTTGTGGAGAACTCTATGGCTCCCTGAAGGAGATCTGTGACCGGAGCCACCGTTACATCCAGTGCACCGTTGACCAGTTCCGCATCCAGGGTACTTCTCACCCAGAATTTGGAATCGGTATGTACGTAAGAAGTATAGGTCTTGTCTATAAAGATGATGACATCGACAAACATGTCATTCAGGTCCAGCATGACATACTCGACACGGCCCACTCTGATATTTTTAAGATATACCGGCGTTCCCGGTTTGACAGAGCTGTCCCCTCTGGATGTTTTCAGTACATAGTATTCTCCATTCTTCCCACTTCGAAAAGTATGTTCAAGACCGATAAAAGTATTTTGGAAGGTACCGCCTTTTTTGGAGGAGACACCGATGTAATTCCCCGAAATAAGTGTTTCAAGCCCCGAAACACCGGAAATATCCAGCTGCGGTTTGACAATCCAGAATTTGGTATTCTGGTTCAGGTAGGGCTCCGCTTCTTTATCCATCTGCGCGATGACCACAACACCGTCACCGTTTTTCTGCAGTTTGATCTTCGTAACCTTGCCGACGGGTACATCTTTATATTTGATCTGGCTCTGTCCCGCTTTCAATCCTTCATTGCTGGGAAAAATGATTTTGATTTCCGGCCCGAGTTCGGAATAGTACTGATATGCCAGCCATCCGGCAATCAGCACTGCAATGAACGGAACGATCCAGATAGAGGTAAAAAAGTTGAATTTGGTAGATTCCTCTATCTCAGGTAAGTGTTCGGGCATATCTTTTTTCTCCTTGAATGCAGCATTTATCTTCTGTCTCTGATCAGCCGTTCATCAAAAGCATGGGCGGCCAAAAGTGTAAAGAACACAGAAAGGGCAAATGCGGTTGCAGCTGTCCCGGCAATGATCTCCAGGTTGGCCAAATGGATCAGCGCCATCAATATCGCTACCACAAATACATCGATCATCGACCATGGTCCCACAGCTTCAGTAATGTAGTAAAGTTTATGTTTGTTGATCTTGCTGTCTTTTCCTATGGGGTATTTTACACTAATTAACAGATAAATCAAAACAAGGAATTTCAGGACAGGTATCACAATGGAAGCAAAGAAAATAATAGCTGCGATAGGGTACGATCCATGTTCCCACAGCAATATGACACCTCCCATGATCGTACTTTTTTCTATACTGCCGAACTGGCTGCTTATCAGCATCGGATACAGATTGGCAGGTACATAGGCGATCATCGCCGTGATCAGGTATGCCCAGCTTTTCTCCGTTTTGAAACGTTTATGCTTGTAAATGTGGGAGCCGCAGCGGCGGCAGACATTTTCTCTGCCCTTGTCTATGTTGACCGCTTCGCAGGTGGGACAGCGCAGCAGATCTTCTTCTTTTACCTCTATCATACAGCGTTCTCCCGCTTTGCTTTGGGGAGAAAAACCCGTTTTCTAAGCATCCATATTTCCGAAATATGAATACTGCGTGTCAGATAAATATCCAAAAGCACAAAAACGATCAAGGCCCAGAAAGCGATTCCCATATGGATCTGGGCATAGCCTATGAGTTTCACCAGGGCCACGAGAATGCTGATGAGAAAAATGTCACTCATACTCCAGGGTTTGAGGCGGGAAAGCAGTATCAGCAGTTCCTTGCTGAACTGTTCGCCTTTTCTCAGTTTCAAAAGAGCAAAGATCAGCAGATAGATCACAAAGATCATGAGAGGAAAAATAAAGATCAAAAAAGCACAAATCATTCCCACGATAAAAAATCCGTTCTCAAAAAGACTCATTACCGTTTTGGGGATCGTAATGAACTGTTCATTGCCGAGCAGTTCTATTTTGACCAGAGGAAAGAAGTTGGCAACGGCAAAAAAAACCAGTGCAGCGATACTCAGTGCCAGGCCGTGTTCTGCCAGCCGGCTGTCATAGCGGTACATAATACTTTTGCATTCAGAGCAGCAGGCTTTGGCTCCGTCTTCTATGGGGATCTCCTGATGCAGGGTGTGGCACTGGGGACAAATGACAAGATTATCGAGGGCATCTTCATTTTCAATTTTCATGGCTATAATTATAGCATAAGGAGTTCTATGCGTATCCTTTCTATCGGCAAAGAAACTGAACATAAAGATCTGAATATCGATTCCATTGCACTCTCCTCCCTGAAGGAACATCACGATATTGAACGGTACGACTACGTCATCATCAACGGCGGTGACGGAACGGTCAGGCGTGTCCTCAACCAGCTGCACAGTCTGGACACTATGCCGACCTTCATCCTCAACCCTACCGGTTCGTTCAATGTAGTCGCCAAAATACACCGGGCCCCGAAGATCAATACGGTACTGGACAGGCTCGGCAGGGGAGAAAGACTGAGAACACAAAAACACCATTTGTTTAAAATGAATGAGGAACTCTTTCTCTTCTCTGCCGGGAACATGGGAGATTTGCAGCATATTTTCCTTTCTGAAACCCTGCGTTTCGGATGGCTGAAACATGGTATGTTCAAATACATCCTCGCCTTGATCTTTCTTTTCCCTGTGCATGTCATCATGACCCCATTCATGCTGATGAGCAGTACACGGTTCTTCATTTTTACCCCGCTGCGTTTCATCAAAAAGTTCGGAAGTTTCTACGGGGAAGTCCGGGAGATCGACCTCGACCTGGACAATGACTACAACATGATAGAACTCGACGGCGACATCGTCAATGTCAAAGGAAGACACCTTCGCATCAGACAGGCAGGGAATGTCAGGGTGGTAACAAAACAGTGAGCATCATCAGAACAGAACGTTTTACAGCAATGGCTTTCATCGTGATGCTCAGTATACTTGTACCATCCCTGCTTGCTTCAGGAAACGACATCGATGTCATCATTCCCAAACCGCAGAAGCTCATCAAAGGTCACGGTACATTCCATCTGAACAGGGAAACGCGCTATCTTTCTGATAGCTCTCTTGCCGGCAATGCCATACACTACCTGCAGGAGCACCTGAAACGAAATGCGGGATATGTACTGCAACAAGGAAGAAGTCCTGCACCGAACAGCATCCGCTTCCGCTACGATCCCAAAAAGATCCGAAAGTCCGAAGCTTACATCCTCAACATCGGCAAAGAACGAATCACCATAGAGGCGAGAGACAAAGCCGGTTTCTTCTATGCTGTCATTTCACTGATGCAGCTGATGGACCCGGCCATTTGGAGTGAAAAAACGCATCGAAAACAGCAGAGCTGGGCCATCCCCTCCTGTATCATAGAAGACTATCCTCGCTACCGATGGCGCGGCATGATGCTCGATGTTTCACGGAACTTCTTCTCCAAAGCCTATGTCAAAAAGTTCATCGATAGAATGGCCCAGCAGAAGCTCAACCGTTTTCACTGGCATCTCACGGATGACGAGGGCTGGCGCATAGAGATCAAACGCTATCCTCTGCTTACTAAAATAGGATCAAAACGCGGGCCGGGTACCAAACTGCCCTTCTCTGTCTACCCGGCTATGCGGGGGCCAAAGAACAAAGTACAGACCGGGTACTACACACAAAATGACATCAGAGAGGTCGTCGCCTACGCAAAGGCACGCTCCATAGAGATACTGCCTGAGATAGACATGCCCGGCCATGCAAAAGCGGCCGTCACAGCCTATCCCGAATTGCTGCAGGACTCCAAAGACAAAAGCCGTTACCGCTCCGTGCAGAAGGTCAGCAACAATACGATCAACCCGGGAATGGAGAGTAGCTACACGTTTCTAAACAATGTCCTTTCCGAAGTAGCCGGGCTCTTCCCTTTCGGCTACATTCATCTTGGAGGCGACGAAGTACCCAAAGGGGCCTGGAGCAGATCGCCTGCGGTGAAAGAACTGATGCAGAAAAAAGGCTTGAAGAACAGAAGAGAAGTACAGAACTACTTCTTTACCCGAATGGACCGCATACTCGCCAGACATCACAGAAAGATGATCGCCTGGCAGGAGGTTCTCTTAGGCAAACCGAAACTGAGACAAAGCGATATCTTCATGGCATGGAAAAGCCCCAAAGCCGGATTTAAGGCCATCAAAAAACACCGCAATGTCATCATGGCACCGGTACAGTACCTTTACTTCGACCAGCAGTATGTCAGGAGCCAAAAAGAACCCGGGCATGCCTGGTCCCCACCCGTCAGTACGTACAAGACTTACAGTTTCAACCCCGGACACTCACCCTACCTCAAAGGGGTACACGCCTGCCTCTGGTCGGAAACTATGCTCAATGAAAAGATCGCAGACTACCTTGCCTCGCCGAGAACCTTCGCACTCTCTGAAGTGGCGTGGACAGGGCAGAAACACCGTTACTGGAAAGAGTTTGAGAAACGTGTATCTAAATGGGGAGTGGAACGGTTGAAAGTACAGGGGATCCATTACCGGCCATAATGGTATATCGGTATTTTGGTGCTGTGAGGGCACAGCACCCTACAGTCATTACAAACATGATACATCCGCGTAGGGTATTGTCTCCCGACGGCACCGTTCCATCAAAATTCTCTAAGGATACAACAGATACTTTTTACGAATTTTCCTGAACTTCCAAAGGTCTTTTTCCCAGCTTCTGCGTATCTCCGCTTCCGAAGCTCCCGAAACAATCTGTTTTCTCAGGGTACCTGTTCCCGCCAACCTGTCAAAGAAACCGTTCCTGAGAAAAAAAGCCTTCTTATCCCCATAGTTTGTATAGGCATCCATAAGATAGCCAAGGTTCAACTTCCGCTTCCTGCGCTCTTTTTCAATGTTTACCCTGCTCAGGTCGACACCATAACACCGTTTTCCCCTGTACTTGGGATATGTCGCTCCCGGTCTTGACCTTGGAACGAATGAAAATTTTTTCATCCTGTATTTGGGTGCGCCGTAAAGCTGAAAAGGTTTTGTTGTACCTCTCCCGGCCGAGATGACCGTTCCCTCAAAGAATGCCAGCGACGGGTAAAGCATCACCGCCTTGTCATTGGGGAGGTTGGGCGAAGGCTTGACAGGCAGAGGGTAGAAAGAGTCATGGGTATAGTTCGCCAGTGGTATCACGGTCAGCTTTGCCTTGACGCCATGTTTCAGCCACCCCTCCCCGTTGAGCATCCGGGCATACTCACCGATGGTCATACCGTACACGACCGGAACCGGGTCAAGACCGACAAAGCTGCGGTATCTTTTTTTCAGCACCGGACCGTCGATGTAGTGTCCATTGGGGTTGGGCCTGTCCAGCACCATGACAGGAATATGCTGCTCGGCACCCACCTCCATGACATAATGCAGTGTCGAAAGGTAGGTGTAGAAACGCACACCCACATCCTGAATGTCGAACACGATCATATCAATCCCGGACAGATCTTTTTTTGTGGGTTTTTTATGCTTTCCATACAGTGAAATGATGGGCAGGCCGGTTTTGCTGTCCCGACTGTTTCTTATGTGGGCACCCGCATCTGCCCTGCCCCTGAAACCATGCTCTGGAGCGAAGATCTTTTTAACCTTGACATGATGTTTCAACAGGTAGTCAGCCAAATGTATTTTACCAACCATTGAAGAGTGGTTGATAACCAGGGCGACATTCTTTCCTTTCAACAAAGGCAGGTACAGCTCAGGTCGTTCAGCCGCAGGTATGATCTTTCCTGCAAAGAGGATTGCAGAAAGAAAGATGAGTACCAAAATGTTTTTTATCAAGGCTTCATTCCCCCTTTTGATCCCCGTAGGTTTGGTCCCACCAAACATCAAATCCCAATGCTTTCCGAATGAAAACAATACATTCAAATTATACCCGTTTTGTCAAACGTTTGGCACGGCCAAACCTACAGCAAACATCACCGGTCTCCGTAGGTTTGGTCCCACCAAACGCTAAATCCCAATGTTGAATACAAGGGAACGATATATTTCAAATACTACCGTTTTCAGTATGTTTGACAATTGCCTCATACACTTCTGCTAATCTCTCTTTATCCCAGGGAATGGTGATTTTGTAGACCGGTATATGTTTTGCCATTTCCGTAAAGTAGTCGAAGCGCTCTTTTTTTCGAAAAGAAAAGTTAATGAAATTTGCATAATGGAAGGCTTGGAATTTTTCTATACCTTTGCATTGTGTTATCGCTATTTTCTCCTTCGCCTCACATTTTTCAAGCAGGAACAAGGCATGGACAGGTCTGTGTGCTTTTGCCATGTTTTGTACTTCATAGCCAAGGACTTCGGGGTCTCTGTAGGGCCGGTGGTACGGGTAGGCAGGCAGGGCAAGGTAGCGGCTGCCCTGCTTTTCTATGGCAAGCGAATCGTCTGCATACAGCGGATGTCCTTTGCGGACGAAAAAGTCTGTCAGTGTCGACTTTCCGCCAAAAGAAGGTGCCGAGAAGAGTACAGGTTTTTCTGCTATTTCTACGGCCCCTGCATGCAGCATGCGGTAGGTTCTGTTCAGCTCCAGTACCATGGGAAAAAAAGTGTGCAAGATCCAGAAATGCAGTCTTTGGGGTGTGTAGCCAGTTGCTTTGAGGTAGGAAATGTTTGCCTTTTCAGGCTCCCAGAGCAGTGTCAGCACATTTTTGATCTCCAGTGCCCAGGGAGAGTCTGCATCCATTTTGTCAAAAGGAACAGGACTAAGGTACTTTCCTTCCTGTCCGGAGAGGGGAAGCCACACCGATCTTTCGGGAAAGGCAGTGAGAAAAGAGCGGTCTGCCGTCTGGGAAACGGAAATGAGGGGAGCATCTTCTGTTTCACTCCCATACAAAGCATCGTAGGACTGCTGCAAACCTGTTTCATCTGCAAACAGGAACCGATGCCCGTGAATCATACCGGTATTGGGGGGGGTTACGGTGCAGGAGGCAGGCCGAACTTGCCTGCCGGCTTCACCTCTTCTTTGACACTTGCAGGCGCTATGTCCTGAACATTGGCCGAAGTTGGAAGATCTTCGTAGTCTTCACTGTTCACACTTCCGATGACCCATCTGAAAGTACGTGCCACCCTGTTTTCCATAGAAAAGTGTTCATTCTGGAACTCTCCATAGCCGTACTCTCTGTCATTATCAACATCGACGAGATGGATCATGTTTTTCAATGCACTGTTTGGGTCTTTCACTTCATCGTACCCGAGGCCGTCTTTCTTTTTATACACTTTGAAAGGGCCTTTAAGCGCAAGTCTAAATGTAGCATCACGCAAATCTATGAGGTTCCCCTGTCCGTCACGCACCACATTGTTCTTGACCTGGAAGGTCCATACCTGTCTTTCTGTACTGTTTGGATTATAGGCACGGTAGTCGGAGAAGTAGTCTCCATTGTTCTCACCCCAGTCTGTCTGAGGAAAAACCACATAGAGTGCTGCTTTGCCAAAAGCATTGATATCATGTTTGTCTTTGCCTGCTTCACTGTCTTTCAACGCACCGAAAACACCGGCGGTTTTGTGTACATATACTTTCCCGTCAGGAGCCGTTGCCTCTACCGTAGTACGCATGTACCATCCTGCTGCCTGTAGTGTTACCGGTGCAGGTGCCGGATTTCCATTGTCCGGATTTCCATTGTCAGGATTGCCTTCATCAGGGTTTCCATTGTCAGGGTTACCCTTATCCGGATTGTTATTGCCTGGGTTGTGCGAAGCAGATGGCGGCGGTGTTGGGTTTGCCGAATTTTTTTCAGTACTTCCGCTCTGGCATCCGCCCAGCAAAAACACAGCAAGCAAACCGCTTAATAGTAGTTTTGTTTTCATTCTCATCTCCTTATTTCTCGAACGGGTAAGTGATTATAACACTGCTCTGCGCCGTACCGTCCTGTTTTATCAGCATCCAAAAGCCCAGCATCGGGTCTGCCGCATCTCCAAAGCCCGGCGTACTCGGATCAAGACCGATGTATCCTGTAGAAGTCAAATCTGTATCATCATGGGCATAGAGTGTTCGTTCCACATAACTGTCCAATCCGGTATCTGTCAGGGGCAAATAGTCTGACAGTGAATCGTTATCATAGTAGATACGTCCAATATGTATATTTCTGACAAATGGATTTCCCAGCATTATTTTAGTCTTTCGGTCTGCCTGTGAACCGGGAAGCTGATATGCCATGACTTTATCAAAACCGTCATCATTCGTACCAACCCCGCTGAAATTACCTTTGGGGTCCATCGATGTCTGTCCGGTGATACCCGAAACCGTTTCATCGAGTTTCATCGTGACTTTACCCGTATTTGCATCTTTTTTACTGTCATCCACGATCAGCCAGTACCCTTTACCTGGAACCATTGTATCGGTCGCAGCCATCTCTTCCATATCGTGGCTGTTGCTTCCGGTATATTGCGTGTTCTGTCTGTACATGACCCAGTTGTCATTATCGCCGTAGGTTCCGAGTGACGCACCGAAAAGATCGGAGATCGTCGCACTTCCCGTGTCGCACGGTACACTGACCACTACCCAGTGGAAAGGTGTCAGTTCACGCTGGGCTTTCCCGCAGAGGATCTCACGGTAGGCAGCTTCATTGTTACCTGTGATCTCATCTTCAAGTTTTGTTCCGCCATTATCCGGATTTGGCTGATCTATGCCAAGGTTTGGACTGCCATATCCTCCCGCATTGTTATCTGCCCAGTC
>NZ_WGDD01000041.1 GCF_015493435.1 Sulfurovum sp. | reverse complement strand
CCTGCCTATCGGCCCTTGCGTGTATTGCGTATTTTTGTACTTTTCAGAGTACTCAAACTGCTGCGCTATACCAAAAGTATCAATCAGTTCGTAGAAGTGATTACCAACAAGCGTTTTGAACTTCTCACACTACTTTTCCTTCTCTTTTTTATTGTCACGACAGCAGGTATAGCGATTTATGTGCTTGAAGAGCGTATCAACCCCCATATCAAATCACTTTTTGACGCCATTTACTGGTCTCTTATCACGATCTCGACGGTTGGGTACGGAGACATTTCTCCTGTAACCGATGCCGGCAGGACGATTTCAATGCTGACGATCATCAGCGGTATCGCGATGATCTCTTTTGCCACCTCCGTGATCGTTTCTGCATTTTCGGAAAGACTGATCGAGCTGAAAGAAAGCCGTATTATAGAGCAGGTGAACAAAAGCCGCTCGTTTCTCATTATCTGCGGATACGGACAGATGACGAAGATGTTCTTTCGCCAGAAAAAAGAGAAGATCGACGACTATATCATACTCGATAAAAGCCTTAAACGTGTCGAACAGGCAAGACGGGACGGATATCAGGCGGTACAGGAAGATGCCAGCCGTTTTGAGACTTTGAGCAAATTCAATGTCGAATATGCCAACATCACCATACTCTGTCTGACCGGCAGTGATGTTGAAAATATTTATATTACACTGAATGCAAAGAGTATATCCCGCAAGATCAAAGTGATCGCCAGGGTGAACGATATCAATATCGTCAGCAAATTCAAGTATGCGGGGGCAGATCATCTGCTCATGCCCAACCAGGTGGTCAATACCATGATCCGGACAGCCATTACGCAGCCGACAATGTATAAAGCTATCCATGCCATTCTGACAGGAAAAAGTGTAGCGCGGATCGATGAGATACATGTGCATGAACGCCACACATTTGTCGGGAAAAGTGTTGCGACACTGGATTTCAGGACAAACAAACTGCTTTTTATCGGCATAGAACGTGACGGAGAATTCATCTTTAATCCGCCCGTTTCAGAAGTGATCCAGAGTTATGATATTCTGCTGCTTATGGGGCGCCAGATCAGTCTGGAATATTTTAAGAACAGATATGCGGGAGGACGATGATGGCTGAACGGTCGATTTTGCTTTTTGGCTATGGCAGCCATGGAAAGTTCATAGCCAAAGGATTGCATGAAGATGGCTTCAGACTTAAAATTGTCGAATCCAGGCAGGAGTATTATCTTCAGGCAAAAGAAGATGGATTTATCGATGTGGAACATATGGATGTCACCAGTGACTCCCTGCTTGAAGCCCTGAACCCGCAGCACTTCGAACAGCTGGTCTGTGTCATGGAGGATGAACATCTCAATGTTTTCCTGACACTCTCCCTGCGTTCCCTTTTCAAAGAAAGCTATATTCTCTCCATATCGGATTCGCTGCATACGACCAAGAAACTCAAGATGGCCGGGGCAAACAAGGTGATCGACCTGTATGAGGTCAGTGCCAATAAAATATACAATATCCTCAGCCGTCCGGTATCGACCAAGATCCTTGAAGGGATCGTACTCGACAGAGAAGGGATCACCTTTCGGGAAATGCTTATTCCGGAAGGCTCTTTTCTTCACGGTATGATGACAGATGATGCCGATTTTTCTCCCTACGGTATTTTACTCATAGGTATGATCGACGAAGAGCTCGGGCACACATTTGTTTTTATTACGACCGGGATTAACCACAAACTTGATACGGGAGATACACTGGTCTGTATCGGCCCCAAGGAAAAACTTGATATCTTTGAAGAAGAGATCAAAAAGGAGAAAAGCGTATTATGAAAATGGCAGTAATCGGCGCAGGAAAATGGGGCAAGGCACTTTACCATGCCTACAGCCAGAACAATGATGTTGTCATCCATTCCCGAACACCGCGTGCTATAGAACATTTTGTTTCTCTGGACGAAGCATTGGACAGAGAATATCTTGTCATGGCCATACCGGCACAGTTCGTCCGGACATGGATGGAGGAGCATTTTGAAGACAGAGGGCAGAAAGTCCTGGTAGCCGCCAAGGGGATAGAAACATCCACAGGTGCCTTTCTTAACGATATTTACAGCCAATTTCTCCCTCAAGAAAGACTGGCTTATATTTCCGGTCCCACATTTGCAGCAGAAGTACAGCAGTCACTGCCTGCCGCCCTGATCATCTCTTCTGCCAATCTTGAACTGGCACAAGTGTTTGCAGACCATCTTCCCTCCTATATCAAAGGATATATCGATGACGATGTGGTCGGTGCCGAAGTTTCAGGCGCCTATAAAAATGTCATTGCTATTGCCAGCGGTGTATGTGACGGACTGGGGCTTGGAAACAATGCCCGTGCGGCACTGATCTCACGCGGTCTGGTAGAAATGGCACGTTTCGGCAAGACTTTTGGTGCCAGAACCGAAACATTTCTCTCTCTGGGCGGTGCGGGGGACCTTTTTCTGACGGCAAGTTCAAAACTTTCCCGTAACTACAGGGTGGGTCTCGGTCTGGCTGAAGGCCGGAGTATGAAGGACATACTTGAATCACTCGGAGAAGTGGCAGAAGGTGTCCCTACGGCCAGAGCACTGCACAAAATCGCAGAGGAAAAAAAGATTTATCTGCCGATCGCACAGGAAGTTTATGCCATGATCGAAGAAGGTAAAGATCCGCGTAAAAGCGTACATGATCTTTTGGGATAAACCTTAGTTTTATTACGATAGAATACCCCTTTAAAGGGGAAGGGGTATATGTATTTGAAACACTTATTTTTAGTATTACTGCTATTGAGCCAAGTAGCTTTTGCAGGATTTTTCAGCGATGATAATGAAACAAAAAAAATAGAACTTCCTACCCATATTATCCGTTTTACCGGAGAAAAAGTATTTAGCGCCTCCGATCTGCTCGATGCAGTAAGTGCCGAACATAAAAGTTTTTATCAGTTCTGGAAAGACGATACGGCACGCATCAAAGACAAACTGCTGCCTACTCTGAGCGAAACGCTTCGGCACTATTTTGACTCTGAAGGTTACTATGATGCCAGATTCAAGATCAAAGAGACCAATACAACAGTGGATGTTGCCGTCAAAGAAAATGAGCCAGTGCGTGTCGGAGACATCAATATCAGCAGTGACTACAATATTTCAGGGCTGATACCCTTGAAAAAAGGCGATATCTTCCGTGCAAAAGATTTCATTCAGTCGAAGGCGAATATTGTAGATGAAATGCTTAAGCAAGGTTATTGCAGCTACGATCTCGATACCAAAGCCTATGTTGACCTCGACCGCCATAAAGCCGACTTGAAATATGTGCTTAAAAAAGGCGGTATCTGTACCTTCGGCAAAACAAATATCAAAGGGCTGAAAACGATTGATAAAGATATTGTGGAATCCCGTGTCAGGGCCAAGGAGGGTGATCGGTTCAACCTCGATCTTGTGAAAGACAGTTACCGCAGTCTGTATGGACTGAATGCATTTGACTCGGTCCTGATCGATGTGAACCGAAAGTTTTTCAATGTTGTACCGGTCGATATCGCCGTTTCGGAAATGCAGCAGCCATACCATTTTGAAGCGGGAGCAGGCTATGACAGCTATGTCGGTGCGCGTGTACATGCACAAGTCATAAAACACAATTTTTTCGGCAATGCGCAGCAGTTTCAGCTCGATCTTGCCTGGTCACAGCTCGAGCAGCTCGCGGTGGTCAGTTTTTTCAAACCTGTAGTCTGGTCTCCGTTCGGTTTCTATCTTGATCTTGGTGCGAAAGGCGGTTATTCCAATCTCGGCTATGACGGCTTTTGGGAAGAAAAAGTGTTTTTCAGAACCTATCTCAACCATGTTTCGGAACGTCTCGATATCAAAGCGGGTATCGCCGTTGAGGCGATCGATATTACCGAACGTGATGACGGCAAACCGAAACTGCCTCCCGAAGGATACAATCTTTTTCTGCTGACCTACCCCTATGTGGATCTGGTGTATGACGGCAGAGATTCCAAACTCAATCCAAAATACGGATATTATCTCAGAGCATACGGTGAGTGGGGCATTCCGACAGATTCTGAAACGAGCGATTATCTCAAAACACAGCTGGAAGCAAGAGGGATTTACACCGTTGCCGACCTGACACTCGCCGTAGTGGGGAAAGTGGGGCTTATCAGTATGGGGAACGAGACGAACAACAGAGGCATTCCCGAATCGAAAAAGTTCTTCGCAGGGGGCATGTACTCTAACCGTGCATACGGCTTTCGGGAGATCGGTGTGATCACTTCCCCGACTACTGACCTGACCAATGGTGCGCTGACCATGGCCAATTTGAGTTTTGAAGCGGACTATCCTGTCTGGGGTGACCTGTATGCGGCAGCCTTTACAGACAATACGATGCTCAACAAAGATTCCGGTGATTTCAGCGGACCGATCATTACTACCGCAGGTGCGGGTATCCGCTATATGACCCCGGTCGGGCCGTTCAAGCTCGATGTCGGTTTTAACGTGCATGACCCTTCTATCTATGGTATCCAGTTTCAAATAGGACAATCATTCTAATGCTACGTACAGCAAGTACACTACAGGAGACACTACATGCAGAGGTTTAAAAAGTTTTTTTACGGCTTTTTGATATTTTTTGTGATACTGCTTGCGGCAGTGGTCTTTGCCGCCAACTCTTCATGGGTCATCAAGAAGGCAGCTGACAGGTTTGCACCCGATTACAATATTTCCTATTCGGATATTACGGGCAACCTTTTTACGGGTGTCCAAATAGACGGCCTTGCCTTTGACGGCCGGCCTCTTATCGATACTGTACGTTTTTCATGGGATCCCTCCCGCCTGCTTTACAAGCGCCTTCAGATCAACACCATTGTACTCGATGGTGCCGATGTGGACAGTATCAAAACACTGGCTGCTTCCTTCCCTGCCAGTGATGAAGACAACAGCACCTCCAGTCCGTTTCCTCTGGTGGTCAATGTGGGAAAAATGCATATCACACTCAAGCCTTTTAGGGAACAGGGGATAGCATTCAAAAAAACCGTTGCAGATATGAAAGACTTTTCCTATGCGGCAGACAGTATTGCTGTAGGAGATCTTCGGACAGCTGTAGACAGCAACCTTACCGATATTACTCTCGATGCCTCCCTGAAAGACCGGACTTTGCTGATCAAGGCTCTGTCCGTCAAGGATATCGATACGGAAGCGCTGCAGAAGCATTTTCTTACAGAAGATGACAACAGGAGTGCCGCACCGCATACTGCTGCAACGCCACAGACCGGTAACAAAGAGCCGCTGAATGTTTTCATCCCCCTGCATGTAAAATTGAATCATTTTTTTGCTTCTGTGAAGCCGCGTTTCTACAAAAATGCGAAGATCGGGAAAATAGAACTGCATAGCAGCGGATTGAATGTTGATGTGTTAAAAATACTGGATCAGAAAGCCGAAGCTGTCGAAATAGCAAATCTTTCTGCACAGGCAGAGAGCAGTATAGGTATGATTGACATGGATGCCAACTGGAAAAAAGATACAGTTACGATCGAACATCTCACAGCGAAAAAGATCGATACCAAGGCACTCCAGACACTGTTTGCCTCTGAGGACAACAGCACTGCAGACGAAAACAATACAACGGCTACAACGGTACAGGAGCAGAATACTTCCAAAGAAATGAATCCGATGGTACCGCATTACGTGCTGATCAGATCGCTTGACACTTCATTGCTGCCAGCCGTCTATGCACCGGTACATCTTTTGGATTTTAGGCTGAAGGCTGACAATCTCAAACTCGATACCCGCAAACGGCTCATAGAACAAGGTGCCGTAGACTTGAATGCGACAAGCAATCTGAGCAATGTACTTTTTCAAAGCAGTATCACCGACAATGTACTGAAAGGCGAAACACATATCACACCGAACAAAGCGCTTTTTACCCTGTATGATCTGCCCATCAGAAAGGAAGCTGTAGGTGATATCGTTATTGGTATTGATGCGTCGCCAAAGCGGATCGTTGCCGACCTGAAAGCAAAGGCGGAACAGCTCCTGCTCACACAGGAGAACAATGAGCGCAATGCAACGGCATTCAATGTCGATATTGATTCGCTTAAAAGCCATGTCGTCTTTACGGTGAAAGATAAAAAACTCAATGCCGATACGAAAATAATACTTACAACGCCGTATGCCAAAAATATTTCTGTGAGCAATATTTTCGTGCTGGACAGGAATATCAGCTATCATGGTGAAGTTAAGGCCAAAAAGATCATCGGTCTGGATGCCAACCTGACCAAGCCGCTGCAAAATCTTCATATTGTCTATAAGGGAGACGCTCAAAGTATTGATACCCGGATCACTTCGGAAGGACTCAGCGGCGCATTCGTTTCCAACGATTTCAAACAAGGCCGTTTCCATCTTGAAACGACCCAAGCACTGCTGATCGACAAAATGGCTCCGCTTCCTCCCCAGCTGGAAGGGGCAAAAGCCAATTTTCAGATAAATGTCCCGGTCAATTTTGCCAAAATAACGCCGATCAGGGGAACAGTGAAGCTTACTTCGAACCTGACCGATCTCAATGCTGAGATCTTCTATGCGAAGAACATCAAAGTCAAAGCAGTCAGCACCATACCCAAAGATTCTCTGTTAAAGAATTTTGACAAAAACATAAAATGGAATGCTCTCAGCCCAATGAACATCGATCTGGCACTGGGGGCACAGGCATTTGATCTGACACTGAAGGCAAATGCCCTTGCAAGCACTCTCGAGTATCTTCCACAAACAGGCAAAGTTGACGGAAAGGTCAAACTGGGCGGTTTGACCACCGTGGTGAGCGGGAATGCCAAAAAGAAGATTGCCATACGGGCAAAAGTAGATTCTTTTGAGTCACTGATGAAGAGTGTCCAGAATTTTTATACGATTGAAGGGCTGCCGAAAGTGGAAGGCGGACTGAATCTCTCGGTAGACATCAATGCACTCAAATCGGCTGACCTGACGCTCTCTTCTCCCCAAATCATTTACAATCCGGACAGAGATACGGAACATATTGTCAATAATGTGAAAATGGTTGTAGCAATTGACAAATCAACGATACTTTTGAAGCAGTATACACTGACTTACCAGAAGATGAAACTCTTTGCTACAAAACCATCCAAAGTAACGATGAAGGATGATATGGTCACCATAGAACCGTTCTGGCTGAATGACCAACTGCAAGTCACGGGAAATTACAACCTGAAAACGAAAAAAGGAAAGATCATTGCACAGGCGGATAAACTGCATATTGCACAGGAAATGATCGATCTTGACAGTAAGATAGCTGTCACGACACTGCTTGATGGAGAGAAAACGATTGTTAAAGGCAAGATAACACTGCTTGACGGTACCATCCATTACGATATGGGAAAAAAGAGTTTTGCCTCTGACAGTGATATTGTCATTGTACAAAATGTGAAAAAAAAGGAAGCCAGTCCTTTCATGGACAACCTTTCGATCGACCTGAAGATCGATTCGGTAAAACCGCTCATATACAAAGAGGGGCCTGTCGATATGAAAGCCTATGTGGATTTGAAGGTGCTGAAGACAGGACATTCAGATTTGCTGGTCCTGGGTTCTGTCAAATTGAAACAGGGTGGCAGTTACGAGTTCCAGGGAAAACGCTTTGTCATAAAAAAAGGCAATATCTATCTGACTGGCAATCCAAATATACCGATCCTCGATATTGAAGTGACCTATCAGGCACCCAGCCATCTTATCACGATCGCTGTTGCGGGAACACCCGAAGCACCGGTGCTCAACTTCTCTTCCCGGCCTTCTCTGACCCAGGAGCAGATACTCTCTGTCATTCTCTTTGATTCCGAAGCGGGAGCCGGAAGCAACAGCAGTGAAGATATGATGAAAATGATGGGGGGTGCCATGGCAAAATCGGCCCTTTCCGATATGGGGGTCAAAATAGACCATCTTGTGCTTGGACAGCATGGGAATGTGGAAATAGGCAAAAAACTCACCAAAAAGATCACCGTGATATATATCAATGATGAAATACCGAGTGTAGAAGTTAAATACCGGCATTCCGAGCGTACGGAAAGCATATTGAAATTCGATGAGATTTCCCAGTCATACGATATTGTCTATAAAAGAGATATGAGTGCCGATGATATCATAAAGTTCGCAGGCGGGAAAAAGAAAAAATAGCCGTTTTGGGACAGCGGTCCCCTTAAGAAAGTCTCTGCTTGAAATCCCTATAACCGAATTCCCGGACCACTTCGATATGTCCGTCTGGCCTTTCTATGGCAATGTCCGGCAGTTTGATACCGTTGAAGGTGGTCGCTTTTACCATAGTGTAATGCATCTGGTCTTCAAAGAAGATCCTGTCACCTGTTTTTAACTGTGCATCGAAACTGTAGTCTCCCATAATATCTCCTGCAAGACAGGTATTTCCTGCAAGACGGTAAGTATAGCGTTTTTCTCCGGCTTTGCCCGCACCGCGTACTTCCGCCCGGTAAGGCATAATGATGGTGTCGGGCATATGGGCTTCAGCAGAAGTGTCGAGTATGGCAATATCGATACCGTTGTGCACAATGTCGAGTACGGTAGCGATCAGCGGTCCTGTTTCCCAGCCGACCGCTTCTCCCGGTTCAAGATAGACTTCCACACCGTAGCGTATTTTAAATTTTTTGATCAGGGTGATCAGCTTTTCCGTATCGTAGTCCTTACGGGTAATATGGTGACCTCCTCCAAAGTTGATCCATTTCATCGCTGCAATATATTTTCCGAATTTGTGTTCGAAATGCTTCAAAATATTTTCCAGTGCACTGCTGTCCTGCTCACACAGTGCATGAAAATGCAGACCGTCAAGCTGTGGCAGCAGGCTTTCATCAAAATGATTGAGTGTGGTACCGAGTCTGGAATGAAGTCCGCAGGGATTGTAAATCTCCTTGGGTGATTCCGAATATTCTGGGTTGACACGCAGTCCCAGCGAGAGTGCAGGGTTGACTTTTTTGGCTTTGGCGGCGAAATGTCTGAACTGGGCGGGAGAGTTGAATACAAGATGATGCGACAAGGCTGCGATCTCTTCTATCTCTTCTTCTTTAAAGGCAGGTGCATAAGTGTGTACTTCTTTCCCGAATTCCTCATGTGCCAGTTTGGCTTCATATAAACCGCTCGCGCAGCAGCCGTCAAGATACTGTTTTATAAGCGGAAAACTTTTCCAGAGGGCATACCCTTTCAGGGCAAGCAGTATTTTTGCATGGCTTTTTTCTTCGATCATCTTGAGTATTTCAAGGTTTTTTTGCAGTTTTTTCTCTTCGAGAAGCCAGCAGGGGGAGGGCAGGTTGTTTATCTCTGACTTATTCATAAGAAATTATAACGATATAAGCTAAAATATTTTGATATAATAGTCAAAATGCTAAAAGAGGTGATGTGATGAAAGTAAGAGAAAACGAAAAAAAACGTGACCATATACGATTTAACGGACATGATATAGCTCTGGTCGCAACTATGCTTGATCGATTAAACAGTACGATCGATATCATGTATTTTCTTATGGAAAGAAAAGAAGAAAGGGCTTTTGTTATCATGCTTATTTCTGCTGAAGATATCGATATGGAAGCTTTGATCGGGAAAGAGAAGAGGGAGACGGATATCATGTTCGAGATCGATGCCGGCGAAAATCTCTATGCGATCGTCTGTCAGGATACCCAGATAGACGGAGGGTACCATTTTGCCGAACGCTTAGTGCAAAAAATGATGGAAAAAGGGGGAAAACATGTTTACTGCAGTGAACTCGAAGTACGTTCGACAACCTACAAAATCCGCTATATCATTTATCGTCTTATGGAACTGTTTATTCAGACAAAACAGAACTCTCAGGAGAATGAAGTCGTATTCAAAGCTCTTAATTAGAAATATCTTTTGCATTGAAATGAAAACAAGGGGCATCCTTAAGCAATTTTAAGCTAAAATCGCGTCCAAATAATGGCGTACGTTGACCGTAGCCAAAACAGATAAGGATAATCGGAATGAAAAGAACATACCAACCACATAACACACCAAGAAAAAGAACACACGGTTTCAGAACAAGAATGAAAACAAAAAACGGAAGAAAAGTGATCTCTGCAAGAAGAGCCAAAGGCAGAAAAAGACTATCAGTATAATACGGCTGACGGTACAAGACCATTAGCAAGATCAAACATTTTACGCGTATAAAGACCAGTAAAGAGTTTAACGGAGTCTACAAGCACTCCACAAAAACATGGCATACACCTTACTTTGTACTTTTCTACAAGCGTTCAGAAATGTACAAAGTCGGTTTTGTAGCCAGTAAAAAAATAGGAAATGCAGTTCACCGAAACAGAGCAAAGCGTTTGCTAAGAGCACATTTCATAGAAAATACCGGTTTGCTGAAAAGCGGATCATATGTACTGGTTGCAAAACCTGCCCTTCTAAGCAAAAGCTTTTCAGAGATAAGAAAAGCCTGTCTCCATGCACTTAAAAAGTGTACTGCACTGCAAAATCCTTAGCACAATTTAACACAGTTAAGACTATACTATCATCGTCAAAGATATATAACAAAGGTACAATTTTGGAACAACAAGATCTGAACAAACGACTCCTTCTCGCACTTGCCCTCTCCTTTTTGGTATTCGTAGGATACAGTTATCTCTTCCCCCAGAAAAAAACGCCTGTCCAGGCCGAGCAGAATATAACCGCCAATCTGGCTCCCAAGGCTGCTGCAGCTGAACCAGCGGCAGCGAATAAGCCTGCGGCAGCTGCGGTGAGAACCGGTCAAGCCCCTGCGGTAAAAGAAAAGGGAAAAGTTCTGGCAACAGTTACGTCCAAAACATTCAAAATGACCATTGATGATTTCGGCCGTATTTCCCAGTATGAATTGCTTGAAAACAAATATAACGATAAAGAGGGGCACAAGGTGCAGATCCTCGGAGCAAACGAGGTCAAACCGCTGGAGATACGTTTTTCCGATACAAAGCTGAACGATGAAGCGTTCAAGGTGCCCTATACGCTCAGCGGTACACCGGATATCGATGTTTCAACCTCCGCACAGGTAGTCATATTGACACAAAAGCTTTCTACCCTGACCGTAACAAAAAAGATCACTATCCATCCTGACGGCTCTTACGTTCTGGATGTCACTACTTCTTCTCCTGCACCGTATTTTATTACACCGGGACACAGACCTATGGCGGACAGTTCACGCTACATGCTTGTCAGAGGAGCACTGGTTGAAGGCGCAGATGGCGTCATTACAACCATTCCTGACGGAGATGCCAAGGGGACCGAAACATTCAAAAAAGCGAAGATCGCTTCGGCTTTTGACCGTTATGTCGCGACAATGTTCTATAATTTTAAAACAGGTATGGATGTTTCCATCCTTAAAACAGGCAAAGACGACCCGCTTATCTTTGTAGCCGGAGGACAAAATACCCATCTTGGCGGCTACATTGGACCCAAAGAGTACAAGACGCTGTACAGGATCAACCCGAAACTGACCAATACGATCGAGTTCGGATGGTTCACTTTCCTTTCAAGACCGTTCTTTAAAGTACTTTTATGGATTCACGGGATTATCGGAAACTGGGGATGGGCGATCATTCTCTTTACCCTGCTTGTCAAACTGACACTTTTCCCTCTTTCCTACAAAGGAATGATGTCAATGCAGAAGCTGAAAGACCTTGCACCGAAGATGAAAGAGCTCAAAGCGAAATATAAAGGCGATCCTGCCAAACTGAATGCACAAATGATGGAAATGTATAAGAAGAACGGTGCCAATCCTATGGGCGGATGTTTGCCGATGATCCTTCAGATCCCGGTTTTCTTTGCACTGTACCGTGTATTGCTCAATGCCGATGAACTGCAGGGGGCTGTCTGGATACATGGCTGGATCAACAACCTTGCCGGTGCGGATCCGTACTATGTCCTTCCTGTACTGATGGGTGTTACTATGTGGTTCCAGCAGAGAATTACACCGAATAACTTCACCGACCCTCTGCAGGAGAAGATCTTCAAGTGGTTCCCTGTACTGATGGCAGGTATGTTCATTGTGATGCCTTTCCCTTCAGGGTTGGTACTCTATTGGGTCGTGAACAACCTTTTCACCATCGGTCAGCAGTATGTCATCAACAAAGCATATGCCAAACACAAAGCAAAAATGATTGCCGCACACAAGAAGGAAAAGGATAGCTGATGAAAAAAGTTGAAGCCCCTACGCTTGAGGAGGCGTACGAGAAAGCTGCAACGCAATTAGCCTGTTCTGTCACTGATCTTGCTTATGAAGTGATCCAGTATCCTTCCGCCGGTATCCTGGGATTTTTAAAGAAGAATGCGGTGATCGTGGCTACATGCAAACGTGTTCCCCCGGACAGTCAGGACACCTCTGCTCCGGAAAGCAAAACATTCGAAAGTATAGAAGAGAATGTCGCTTCAGAAATTATCGCGGCTGTCACAACCAAAGATGAGCCTTCTCCCGTGCAAAAAGAAAAAGATGCCGTACTGGACAGTTTTTTCGATGCAGACAATGAAGAAGAAACAGAAGTATGCGAAGAAGAAAGTGTGATATATGATGAGTTGGCAAGACTGATCGAAGATGAACTCAAGGAACTCTTTTCTTATGCCTGTTTTGCGATCGATGTGGTGGAAGTGGATGTGGTTGACAATACGGCACTGATCTTCATCGACGGTGACGATGCCGCCCTGCTCATAGGGAAAGAGGGCTATCGCTACAATGCGCTTTCCTATATGCTGTTCAACTGGCTGCATACCAAGTATGAACTTTTTATCAAACTTGAGATCGCCGAATTCCTTACTTCTCAGCAGGAAATGATCCGAAACTATATCAAACCTGTGATCGAGAATGTTGAAAAGAACGGAAGAGGAAAAACACGCTCGCTTGACGGTATTCTGGTACAAATCGCACTAGAGCAGCTTCGCGAAGCTTTCCCGAATAAGTATGTTGCAATCAAAACCGGAAAAGCAGGCAACAAGTTCGTTGTTATCAATGAATTCAACAACAAGAGCCATGCATAACACCATTGCCGCCATAGCAACTGCCCATGGCGTCTCTTCCATCTCCATTATCAGGGTCAGCGGCGAGGCTGCTCTGCAGATCGCTGACAAGATTTCGCACAAAGAAAAGATCATTCCCCGGTATGCCCATTTAACACCGCTCTACAACAGCCATAACGAACTGATCGACCAGGCGGTCATGATTTATTTCAAAGCACCTTTTTCCTTTACGGGAGAAGAGATTGTGGAATTTCAGTGTCACGGCGGAATGATCGTGGCACAGGAAATCCTCGATACTATCCTTTCTTATGGTGTCCGTCTTGCCCAGCCGGGTGAATTCTCCAAACGGGCTTTCCTGAACGGCAAGATAGATTTGAGCGAAGCAGAAGCGATTTCCAAACTCATTGAAGCCAAAAGTGTGGATGCGGCCAAGATCCTTGCGCGGCAGATGAAAGGCGAGCTGAAAGTATTTGTCGAAGAGAGCAGAGAAGCGCTGCTGCGTTCGCTTGCCTATTCTGAAGTGATGATAGACTATGCAGAAGAGGATATTCCCGAAGATATTATGGAAAGTATTGTGAAGCAGTTGGACGGACTGAGCGAACAGATCACAAAGATCGTTGATGCCAGCTACAGAAGACGGGGCCTGATAGAAGGTTTTAAAGTAGCGATCATCGGCAAGCCAAATGTCGGCAAAAGTTCTCTGCTCAATGCGCTGCTCTCGTATGAACGCGCTATTGTCAGTGACATTGCAGGTACGACCAGAGATACCATTGAAGAGCAGGTACGCATCGGGTCTCATATTATCAGACTGGTCGATACGGCCGGCATACGCGAATCTGAAGATACCATAGAAAAGATCGGCATTGAGCGTTCTATGAATTCCGTAGAAGATGCCGATGTGATCATTGCGCTTTTTGATGCATCGAGGGAATTTGACGATGAAGATGAAAAGATTGTTTCCATCATTGATGCATTGAAAGAAAAGCATGTGATCGTTGCTGTCAATAAATCAGATCTTGAAATGAAACTTGACCTGTCTAAACTGGAGCGTTATACTCCGCTGGAAGTCAGTGCCAAAAAAGGTTTTGTGAAATTGACGGCACAGATGGAAATACTGCTCGACAGTATAGGAGAAGGCGAAGAGCTGATGCTGATCTCTGCACGTCAGATCGAAGCGGTGAACAGGACCAGAGATGCTATAGCCCAGGCCAAAGAACCGTTAATGCGCGGTGAACTGGAATTCTTTTCCTACCATCTTCAGGAAGCGGTCAAAGCGCTTTCCTCCATTTCCAAGCCGTTTGACAATGAAGAAATACTGGACAAGATGTTCGGTGAATTCTGTCTGGGAAAATAAAATGCAGTTTCTGAACGATATTCTGGCTATTAAAAATATTGAACTGTATGCCATTGTCATACTGTTCTTTTTCACCCTCTGGTTCATCCGAAATACCGTGAAGTACTATCATGGTGAAAAACGGAAGGTCAAAAACCTGCATCGCTTTGCCAAAGAGGGTGAAGTCGATGCGCAGCATGACCTTGCAAAACGCTACCATAAGGGAAAGTTTGTCAAAAAAAACTGTGAACGCGCAGCATTCTGGTATCAAAATGCTGCCTTGAGAGGCGATAAAGAAGCCAAAGGCTATCTTGAAAATTTTTTAAATACCCATCAAAAGAAAAAGTGTTAATAGTGTATAATGGCGCTTATTTATACTAAGGAAACAGTTTTATGACAAAAAAACAGTTATTATTTTTATCTCTTGCCTCCCTGATGTTCCTCTTTTCCGGATGTGTCAACGAAAGTCTTGCGCTGCCGGGAATGGGTTCCTCTTCGAAGCCGTCACAAAGCGGCAATACCTGGGCAGACGAAACCAATATCAATGATGTTTATATTGATGACTTGGATGAGAACAACAATACAGCCACAGAATCCGAAACCATGATCACGGAAGAAAGCCCGCAGTCAGTGGTCAAACGTATTCCTTTCCCTGTCGGTGAATATACCCGTCTGGCCCGCATAGGAAAAGGAACGGTCAAAGGAACGATCTATATTACAGATTACTCCGGCAATAAAATTCCCGGAAAAGAGACCAGACTCTATCTCAATCCGGCTACAAGCTATTCCAACCAGTGGTACAAAGAGAGTTATATCGGCGGTAAAAAAATGGAAAAAGCCGATTCCAGACTTTTTAACTATCTGCGCTTTACCGCCTCGGACAAGAGCGGGAATTTCGCTTTTTACGGTGTGCCGACCGGAAGCTACTACCTGATCGGCACAGTGAAGTGCGGTACGGAATGCGGTTACGATACGCCTAAAAATATCCGCATAGCCAAGAAGATCAGCATTCGCGGCAACCAGATCCTCGAAGCAGATCTCGCCAGACCGGTGGATTGATAGAAACAGATATGCGGTGTATGCAGTTGATGGGGGGGGAGTGGTGGTTTCTATCATCTTTATTCTTTCTCGCCGCGTAGGGTACGTAGACATCCACACCACCGCAACATAATCTTTATTTACCCGGATACGCCTCTTCCAAAGCAGCATAAAGCGCCTTGAGGTTCATCTCTTCTTTCTCATCCAAAATACGCTGCATCGTTACATTGTCTTCTTTTCCGTTCCATGTCTTGATGTAGGTGCCTTCTTTGTAGCCATGGTCCTGTCTGAACTGGTTGAGAATATTCTTTCCGACATAAAGCTTGTAGAGGCTGTCGAGGTTCAGCCCTGACTGGATGGCGACATCGATGAAGGCTTTCATCAGTTTTCCGGTCGGTTCATTGCAGAAGAGTACTCGCATCAGGTTTTCGACCACTTCGATCTGCTCATAATAGTTCTTTGTCGTCGGGATGATCTCTTCAAGGAAGCTCGGGTAATTCTCCAGGCTGCAAATGGTGTCTGCAAGATCCTCGATATTTCCCAGTGCTTCTCTCTTGTAATCTTCAAGTCCCTGAGACATGATGAAGTGCCAGATGTCTACCGCTTCGATCTTGATGTTGGCATAGTCCGGCTCTGCGTCAATGTTCTTCCAGTGTTTCCAAGGGTAGCTCTCAATGAGTTCGGCACACTCCAGGTAGGTACAGCGTTTTCAGTCGATGATTAATAAAGTTAATTATGTATAATACCTCTATGAAAAAAATATAATATGATGAAGAAATCATTCTAAAAGATTGAAATAAGTGTTGATTGTACTATATAGACGAAGGAATTAGATGCAAATAAAAAAAATGGTTTTATGGTTAATAACACTTGCTGCAATTATAACTGCCATATCTGTAGCAATTTTTAGCTGGACGGATAAGGCAGGTATATATATTAGTTTAGCTTTTTTTATAATATCAACAGGTTCACTTTTATATTTAACAAAAGAGTCAATTACAACTTCAAAGTTGATGGAAAGATTTGAAGATATTATTGTTGGTTCAATAGGTGTTGGTTTAGATACAATTAAAAAATTACAAGATCATCCCCCAGCGAAAATTGCAAGTACAACTAGCTCAAGGTTTCAATTTATTGGAGTTGCAGGTAATAAGTTTTTAAAAGATACATTTGAAAAAAATGATTTTTTTAAAACAAATAAAATAGAATCAAATGTTCAAATTATTCTAATGGATCCTTTTGCAAATGAAAATGATATGTTAGGTTTAGATGGTGCAAATACAAATATTAGAAAAAACATTATAAAAAGTATTAAATATTTAAATGAATTAAGACAAAAAGGATATAAGTTTGAATTACGTTTATATCCAAGAGTTCCACCTCTAAGGCTTATGATATGTGATGGTAAAGCTGTTGCAATGTCAATGTATACACCTGATGTGAATGGATGGCAAAATGCACAGCTTATTTTTAAAAAAACATCTGATGAATCTGATACCTCATTAGCTCCTCATTTTGCTTCATTGTTTTTAGATATGTGGGATAAATCTCTTAGTTTTAGTTTAGAAATACGAGGAAATGCACTTGAACCATTACTGAGTACAAACATTAGGACTACAATTGTAAATACTGATAGAGATATACCTAATTTTGGTATGGTTCATGGTAGATTTCAACCATTGCATCATGAACATTTAGAATATATATTATGGGGTATTAATAATAGTAAAAAATGTATTATAGGAATCACTCAACCTAATATTGACTTATTGTCAACTACTGAAGGTGAGAAGCATAGAATGGAAGAAAGTGGAAACCCTTTTTCATATGAAGAAAGGAAAATGATGATTACTCAAAGCATAAATGATTTAGGTATATCTAAAGATAGATATGAAATCATAGAATTTGATGTAGATAAATTAGATGAATCTATAGAAAATATAAAAAATATTAATGGTGTCATAAGCATAGAAGATGTAGTTCAGTTTATGAAAATATTTTCAGATTGGGAAAAAATAAAAAAATCTAAATTTGAAAGTAAGGGTTGTGAAGTCTTTGAGATTCATGAGACAACAAAAGAAAAAGCTGTTAAACATGTAACAGGAACTTTAGTAAGAGAATTGATACGCTCCAAAAGAAATTGGCAGGATTATACTCCATCTGGTACAGAGGTGATTGTCTCAAAAATTGAGAATGGGTAATTAGTGATGGTGTTAAATGATAAAAGTATTATTAAATATATAGAGAAAAAAGAAATATACATTCAGCCATTTTCATTAGAATATGTAAGACCATCTTCTTATTGTATGACATTAAATAAAGAAATTTTTATTTTTGAAAAAACTGATAATTGTATAAAATTATTTGATGAAAAGAGCTATCCTAAATATAAAATAGTAGTCATTAGTAAATCAAACCCATATATATTATCTCCGGGTGAATTTATTCTAGCATCTACAAATGAATATATAGGTTTATCAAATAAATTCACTGGTTTTCTTTCAAATATATCTGGATTAGCTAGATTAGGTCTAAATGTATTATTGTCAACGCATATAGCATCTGGATTTGGTTTTACTAAAAAGAAACAGATCATTTTAGAGATGCATAATAATTCTAATTGTGATATAGAAATAATTCCAGATATTAGGATATGTCATTTGGTTTTTGTACAAAATATTTCTAAAAGTACAAAAGGATATGATCATCTTTATCCAGAAAAATATATAGATAATAAATTATCTGAATATTATAAATAAAAAATTATTTTTACCTACGGGAGTGTAATAAATTCTGTGTCAACACCTCTAATCCTGTAAAATTATACCAAATTTAAAGCATCTTTCAACCTGTCCTTAAAGTGAATATTGAGTTGAGAGATTGTGAGACTCCAGTTCCTGATCGGCATTGTCCATTTTTTCTCAGCATTTCTGATACTTGCAAAGAGCACCTTTAAGAGATTATTATTCGGTAGGAAAAGTATTTTTTGTTTTGCTAAGGGGCTTGGAATTGGCGATGTACTGATTCAATAATATTTGTCGTGTAAATGATACGACGGATATCTTTTGAATATTGAAAATAATTTGAGAGATTATCACACTTTCCTCGCTATGATTCAAGGACAGTAGGATATTTTTTACCCTATTGTTCTTCTAATGAACTGTAAATAATTTTATACCTTGGTATTGTAGGAGGATTATGACTTATAAACTATGAATTCATTTATTAGTACTACCAAAACCACCTATTCTATTTTCTTCAATAGAAAATAAGTTTTTTAAATATTTGATACCATTATGTTGATGTAAGATAAGTTGAGCAATTCTATCTTTTTTAGATATGCTTTTGACTTCTCCTGTTGTATTATGAATAATTAGTTTAATTTCATCGGGATAGTCGATATCAATAATACCTACCGAATTTCCTATAATTAGACCTTTGAGTGCTAACGAACTTCTAATGTGTAATCCCCAATAATTTTGTTCCCGAAATGTTTCATTTGTATTTTTTTGAATCCATTCTTGGTCCAATGCAATACCTAAAGAAACTAGTTTTGTTTCTCCTGCTTCAATTATTACGTCTTCATTACTACAAACATCATACCCTGCTGAATATCTTGTTTTTCTTGTGGGTAAAATGCCGTCATTGATAGATAAAAACATGATTTTTTCCTTCTAGATATACTATATTTGATATTCTACACCTTCAACACTTATTTAGTACTTTTTAAGTAAAATATATCCCTTATTTTATATACTCAAAAGGACAGATTACATGTCACAACCAGTTGAAAACCTAGATGAAGTGTTAAAGAACCATAAGCTCAGCAAAGAAGAGTATGAAGATATTTTGAGGATCCTTGACGGCCGCCATCCCAATATTGTCGAGATCGGCATCTTTTCTGCGATGTGGTCCGAACACTGCTCCTATAAATCGAGTAAAAAATACTTGAACGGTTTTCCCACCAAAGCACCGTGGGTCATTCAGGGACCCGGTGAGAATGCCGGTGTCATCGATATTGGCGAAGGCATGGCGGCTGTCTTTAAGATGGAGAGCCACAACCACCCGTCATTTATTGAGCCTTTTCAGGGGGCGGCGACCGGTGTAGGAGGCATACTCAGAGATATTTTCACGATGGGTGCAAGACCGGTAGCCAACCTGAATGCACTTCGTTTCGGAAGGGTCAGGGGCGACAGTGCTGTCAACAAGTACCAGAGACACCTTGTCCGCGGTGTTGTTGACGGTATCGGAAGCTATGGCAACTGTATGGGGGTTCCTACTATTGGCGGTGAAGTGAGCTTCGATGAAAGCTATAACGGAAATATTCTCGTCAATGCTTTCTCTCTGGGGCTGGTCAGGTCCGATGAAATCTTCCTCGGTGTGGCTTCGGGTATCGGCAATCCGGTCATGTACGTGGGGTCCAAAACAGGCCGTGACGGACTTGGCGGTGCAGTCATGAGTTCAGATTCTTTTACAGAAGAGTCGAAGTCTCTCCGGCCGACCGTGCAGGTAGGCGACCCTTTCACGGAAAAGCTTCTGCTTGAAGCCTGTCTGGAACTTTTCAAGACAGACCATGTCGTAGGGATCCAGGATATGGGTGCCGCGGGTCTTACCTCTTCAGCCTTTGAAATGGCAGGGAAAACGGGTGCAGGGCTCATTATGCATCTGGACAAAGTACCTGCGAGAGAAGAGGGAATGACACCGTATGATTTCATGCTTTCAGAGTCTCAGGAACGTATGCTGATTTGTGCGAAAAAAGGTTCAGAGCAGGCGATCATCGATATTTTTGAAAAATGGGAGCTTGATGTTGCCGTCATTGGTGAAGTGACCGATACACAGAGAATGGAGCTTTTCTGGCACGGTGAGCAAGTGTGTGATATGCCCATAGCGCCTGTGAGCGAAGAAGCACCCATTCTTGACAGACCGATGGCAAGACCGGCTTATCTGGATGAAGTGAATGCCAAAACAGTGGACGACTATGCCAGAGTAGATGACCAGAAAGCCTATGAAAAACTGCTTGCCCCGCTTGAAGTGGTAGACAAGGCATGGGTCTACAACCAGTATGATTCCATGGTACAGACCAATACAACCAAACATCCCGGAAGCCTGGATGCTTCCTGCATCCGTATCAAGGAGAACGGCAGAGCCCTGGCTATGAGTTCCGACTGTAACCCGCGTTACTGCTACATCGACCCCAAAGGCGGTGCGGCTCTGGCTGTGGTCGAGTCAGGAAGAAATGTGGCGATGTCCGGTGCAAGACCGCTCTCTATTACGGACTGTCTGAACTATGGTAACCCTGAGAACCCGGAAGTGATGTGGCAGTTCGCACAGGGGTGCGAAGGGATCAAAGAAGCCTGTCTGGAGCTGAACACGCCGGTTGTTTCCGGCAACGTATCGCTTTACAACGAAACCAACGGTGTATCTGTTTTCCCGACACCTGCCATAGCGATGGTGGGACTGAACGACGATCAGAACAAAGTCCTGCCATCCGTCTTTCAGCAGGAGGGGAACAACATTGTGCTCATCGGCGAGACCAAAGGGGAATTCGGCGGTTCGCTCTACCTTAAAGAATTGTTTGGAGATACAGCGGGCACACTGCCTTCTTTTGACTACAAAACGGAACTGAAACTCTGGGAACTTGTCATAGAAGCGAACAAAGCAGATTTGCTGATGTCTGCGAAAGATGTGAATGTCGGCGGTATCGCCATTGCACTTTCCAAAATGGCAGCGGTTTCGGGTAAAGGTATTTCGGCAAAAATCTCTGTGCAGGAAAGCAGGGATATTTTTGATGAATCGCAGAGCAGGGCACTGCTTGAAGTCAGAGATGCAGATCTTGATGAGGTTTTGGTCATGGCATCAGGGCTTGGATTGAAAGCGGAGGTCATCGGCAAGGTTGGCGGTGACACGGTAAAAGTAAATGGGGTAGCGCTTCCGCTTGAAAAAGTGAAGGATGTGTATTTCAATACCTTTAAACGGACGATCGAACAGGATCTGTAGGGTGCGTAATCACGCACCATTTAAAATATGAAAAAAGAGAGAAAAATGAGAGCATTATTAAGTGTAAGCGACAAGAACGGTATCGTTGAGTTTGCAAGAGGACTGGAAAAACTGGGATGGGAGATCATTTCTACCGGCGGAACCTATAAAGCATTGTCAACGGCAGGTATCCGGGTGATTGAGATCGATGAAGTGACGAAATTCCCTGAATGTTTTGAGGGACGTGTGAAGACACTGAATCCCTATGTGCACGGCGGTATTCTGCATAAGCGGGGAGATGAAGCACATGTGGCCCAGGCTGAAGAGCTTGGTGTGGAAGGTATTGACCTGGTCTGCGTGAACCTTTATCCGTTCAAGGAGACTATCGAGAGAACAAATGATTTTGATGAGATCATTGAAAATATCGATATTGGCGGACCGACAATGGTACGTTCAGCGGCGAAGAACTTCAATGATGTGCTTATCGTGACTAATGTGAATGACTATGAAGAAGTGCTGGGTGCTTTGGAGAACGGACGCGATACTATGGAGTTCAGGAGAGGACTCATGATCAAAGCGTTCGAACATACAGCAGCCTATGACAGTATGATCGCAAACTACATGAACGGCCGTTTCAATAACGGCTTTGGCGCGTATCAGTTCATTACCGGAAAAAAAGTGTTTCAGACACGTTACGGAGAAAACCCGCATCAGGATGGTGCACTCTATGAATTTGGCAGCTTTTTCAGCGACAATTTCAAGCAGATAAAGGGTGAAGCAAGTTTCAATAACCTGACCGATGTGAACGGTGCCCTGAAGATCGCAGCGAGCTTTGGCGACGAGCCGGCTGTCTGTATCGTCAAGCATGGAAACCCATGCGGATTTGCGATCAAATCCACCCTGACAGAGTCTTATACGGAAGCACTCAAATGTGATCCTGTATCGGCTTTTGGCGGTGTGGTAGCGGTCAACGGTATTGTAACCAAAACCATGGCGGAAAAGATGAACGAAATCTTTCTCGAAGTGATTATCGCGGCAGATTTTGATGAGGATGCCGTGGCTGTATTCGAAAAGAAAAAACGTATCAAACTTTTCTCCCAGGGGAATGAAAAACTCATACTTGCCGGCGACAAGACAGACTTCAAACATATTGACGGCGGTTTTGTGTACCAGAATGCGGATTGCATTTGTGACAACGAAGTACACAATGCACATAAAAAATCGGAATTGACGGCCACAGAACAGGAAATGAAAGACCTTGAAATTGCGTGGAAAGTAGCGGGACTGACCAAGTCAAACTGTGTGGTTTACGTGAAAGACTCTGCTATGGTTGCTGTGGGGATGGGTATGACAAGCCGTGTAGATGCGGCACAGTGTGCCCTTAAAAAAGCCAAAGAGATGGGTCTGGATGTTTCAGGCGCGGCCATGGCTTCCGAAGCGTTCTTTCCGTTCAGAGACTCGATTGATGCAGCCGCCGAGGCAGGTGTCAAGGCGATCATCGAACCGGGAGGCTCCATCCGTGACGACGAAGTCATTGAAGCGGCGAACGAGCATGGTATTGCTCTTTATTTCACCACGGTAAGGCACTTTTTACACTAAAAAGTATGAACGTGGGAACACCCGTAGGGTGCTCTCCCCTGACAGCACCACTAACACAATATGGGTTTTTTCAGAGCATCGAACATTTCGGTGCCATGGGGCACAGCACCCTACGCAGATTATGCACTATGACAAATGGTGATGTTTAAACTGATACATCATAATAGATGCTGCGATGGCCACGTTGAAACTTTTGATACCTTCTTCCATCTCTATGGTCACGACTTCATCACACAGTGAAAGTATCTCCTCCGATATTCCCAACTGTTCATGTCCCATCAGCAGTACCCATTTCTGCGGCACTTTTACCTGTGAAAGCGGGGTGGAGTTTTGGGTAACTTCCGCTGCAAAAATGCGGTAGCCCCTCTTTTTCAGTGCCTGTATGGTTTCTTTGATGTCATCATAGCGGTGAAATTTGAGTTTGCCTATATGACCCATGGAAACGCGGAGTGCACGCCTTGCGTACGGGTGCGGTCCCTGTTTGGGGATAAGGTAGGAACCTATGCCCAGTGCAGCGGCAGAACGGGCTATGGCACCGATATTGTCTGTATTGCTGATCTCATCGAGCATGATGATCTGGTCGTCCAGCAGTTCCAGCGGGGTTTCTGCCGGGCGTATGCCGTGCATCATGACATTGTGGTGCAGCCGGTGTCCGACGATCTGCTCCAGCACAGCTTTTGGTGCCACATAGGCAGCAGGGATCGTATATCGTTCCAGAAAGTCTCGATGGGTATCGTAATAGGCCTGTGTCGCAAAGATACTTTTGATCACAACCCCCGATTCTATGAGCAGACCAACTACTTTGGGACTGTCTGCAATGAAGGAACCGTCTTTGGAAAAAGCATTTTCCCTCAGCCTCTGGTATATCTGCACTTCCGGCAGGTCAATATCGTCTATATAGATAAAATTCATACCGTATTGTACAAAATATTACCCTCTTTTGATGATACTGCCAGTAAAAATATTAAAAATAATACCATGAAAATATGTAAACTTGATTGACATTGACTAAAGTGTTTTGATATAATACTCTCAAAAT
>NZ_WGDD01000040.1 GCF_015493435.1 Sulfurovum sp. | reverse complement strand
GTAGAGTATATCGTCACTTCTGTTACCCGTATAGCTCAGTTTCAGCTGCTGTGTATCGGTAATATCCCAAAACATTTTTGCCAGAACGGTCTTTTTGGTAAAAGCATCCATGTCACGGTACTGCGGCAGAAATGCCTGTCCTTTCAGCTTTTTGTCGTGTACCGGATTTCCATTCAGGTTATGGGCGATATAGTTATCCATCTGCTGCGCGAAATCGTTGCCATCGCCATCTTTATACTGTCCGCCGCGTTCTCCCGAAGCACTCAGAAGGAACCTGATACGTTCTGTACCGCCGCTGATCATCGCGGAAGCTTTTTTGTAATCCCAGCTTCCAAAGTTCAGATTGGCATCACCATGCAGCTCTTTGGTGGGCTTCAGTGTTTCAACATCGACGTTGGCACTCAGTGCACCGAAATTCTCCACATCATACGGACCGTCATCAATGGTGATATAGTCAATATTGTTCGTCAGGACATGGGAAATAGGCGGGTCCATCCGGTTCGGGCAGGCACCATAGATCTTTGCCCCGTCTATCGTCACGTTGATATTGTCTTTTTTTTGTCCCCGGACAATGATGTCGTTCGCGATACCGCTTCTTCGTACCAGCGTCACAGAAGGTGACTGCTTCATCAGCGCCTCTGCCACATCTGCTGACCGGATATCGTCTCCATGTACATCCTCGACCACTTCCGTATCGACTTTGGCTTCCACGTTTATTGTTCCAAGCTCTGCCTCTGCCGCATACAGTGATACTGCACACACAAAAGAAAGGTATATTCCTTTTTTCATCTTTACTCCTCCAAAACTGTTTCGGGTATTGTGGCATGCTTCTGTTAATTATCTGTTAAGTTTATGGTTTTCGCAGGAAAATGCATACAAAATACGATAAGCAGCCTCTATCTTAACTGGTAACGCAGTGTCAGATTGACCGTTTTGGGAAGGGACACAGGTATATCTTTTGTATTGACAGGGAAAGACCTTTCTATGGCTTTTCGGGCAGAAGCATGAAAGACTTTTGGACCTGTCACGGCAATATGTCCTACATTTCCGCTGGGGAGTATGGTAAAGTGTACGTTTACGGACCCTTGCATGCCGCGTCTTTTTGCAATACGCGGGTAACTTTTGTTACGGTTGATACGTGCCCGTACCTGTGAAAGAAAACGATTCTTCTGCGCAGGTGTGCTCCTGGTGGAGTTTCCCTGTCTTTTTGCCCCCGGTGCGACACCGGTTAGGGTGTGTTTTGGTACTTTTCTTTTTCTGGTCTTCTTTTTGTTTGTATACTGTTTTTTCTTGACCGGTTTTTTCTTAACAACCTTTTTCTTAACAACCTTTTTTTTCACCGTCTTTTTTTTCGCTTCCGGAAGTTTTGGTATCGTCTTTGGTTTTACCGGTTCGGGTTCCGGTGTTGCTACAGGCTGCTTTTCTTCAACAACCGGTTCCGGTTCGGGAAGGATCTCTTCTTTTTGAGGCTCTTTTTGCGGTGCCGGTACCGCTTCCGGTATAAACTCGGAAAGAGAAAGGCTGATGGTATGATCCTGTGCTTTTTGCTCTGACACAAATATCTCTTTGAAGAGAAAGGCATAAAAAAGAAATACAGCAAGGTAAATGACAGAGGTAAGCGTGTAGGAGATCAAATGCCGATGTTTTACCACTACATCCCTTTTTATTGCCTGTTAATTTATAGAGATGAAGTGTAACAAAGATAGATTAAATCTGTGTTAATCCAAATCAATCTTTTCAGCATATACCCAAAATACAGGAAAGCAACTATCAATTCATACAAAGTTCACTTTAGACACCTATAATGGCCTTAATCAAAACTCAAAAGGAGATTTAGCGATGAACCACGTGATAAAAAAGATATTGACTACAGGATTTCTACTTTCTGTGAGTGCAAGTCTTGTAGCCTGCGGAAGCGGATCGGACAACAGCAGTACAGGCAGTGGGAACGGCGGAGAACAGACACCTGCCGGTGATCTTCCGGCCAAGATACAAGATGCCATTGACGGACCGTTGTCCGGTTTGACCCAAAACGTCAGAGATACACTGACCTATATGTACAGTGAAGAGGGACTGGCGCATGATATTTACCTGAATATTTATAGTCTTCAGCCAGTCAAACAGTTGGAAAACATTGCAAAAAAATCTGAAGTCAAACATATTGATGCCGTGAATCAGCTGGCACGGAAGTACGATTTGAATATGACACAGTATCCGGATACGGATATACCCTACAGCATTGAGGGAATCGGCAATGGCACTTATCCTGTCGCACAGGTACAGTATTTGTATAATATACTTTATGATAAAGGCATTCAATCCCAGAAAGATGCATTGGGAGTAGGCTGCATGGTAGAAGTAGTTGACATTACAGATCTTGACGACTATATAAAAACGGCACAAGCCTCCAATGCATCCGATGTCCTTACTGTGTTTGAATTTTTACGCGATGGGAGCTACAACCACTACTGGGCTTTTGACAAAGGATTAAAAAATATGGGCATTACTGAAGGATGCTGTTCGGTTCCGGATGCACTGGGCTATCATTTCTGTCATCCGGAATATCCTCAGAATGATCAGAAAAATGATTAACAGTACTCTTTCATTGTCGTCATTATCAGAGGAGAGCCTGTAGAATTCATGTACAGTTCATATTGATATCTTATTATTCTTTTAAGTATATATTAATTCTTCCGTCAGGTGCACATTACGGTTTCGATAACCAAAAAAAGTGCATATGTATGATAAGCTACTGGTAAAACAAAAGGGGATTCCCCTAAAAAGTAAGGATACAGAGTGAAACTTCCAGGAACACTGATGCTTGTGTCTGCCATAAGTATCAGCCTTTGTGCACAAACATTGACACTGCGGGATTCGATTGCAAAAACACTTGCACATCATCCGGACGTCAAAACGTTCATGCTTCGCATACAGCAGGCTGAACAGGGATACAATGTCGCTTATGCCGACTATCTTCCGCAAATCGATCTCTCGGCAACATACAATCCGACCAAAACCTATGTACTTCCGGTCAACGGCATGTTCCATACCGTAGAGGACAGCGGATGGGGGGCAGGAGCTACACTGCACCAGAAAGTATGGGACTTTGCCAAAACATCTGCCCTTGTCGATGCCTCAAAAGCAGATGAGGATATTGCCAGGTTGTCCCTTGGAGAGGTCAAAGCCCTGCTTGCATACAAAGTCAAATCGCTCTATGAACTGCTTGTCGTACAGCGTGAGGCGATTCGGGTAAGAGAAAAAGACCTTGAAGCCAAAAAAGCATTCTATGCGCAATCCAGGGCACTGGTCAAACAGGGACTCAAAACCAATGCCGATACCAACCGTTTTCTCTCCTCCGTGTATGTGGCTGAAAACAATCTTGCTATTGCCAAGGCATCATTTGAAAAAGCCAAAACATCTCTTTCTCTCTATATGGGTATACCTCTCAGGAGTGACATCAAACTCCAGAGCCATGTGCTGAAAAAGAATTTTCATCTTCACAGCGGTACAGAACATGAAATACTCGAAAGCAACTATAAGGTAAAGATGGACAGACTGAATGTGCAGAAGAACCGCCTGCTGCACCAGTCTGCAAAATCGGCACAGTTCGGTTCCATCGACCTTGTCGCCTCCTATGACCGCTTTGACACCCTCAATAAATACAATTCCGATTATGTAGGTATCAGCTACAATGTACCTCTCTATACTGGCGGAAGGATGAGTGCACAGGAGCAGCAGGCAAAGATCGGAAGGATGATCGCACAGGAACAGGAAGCTTCGGATACGCTGGCACTGCAGGAGGAACTGCGCGCTCTTCTCATCGATATCAAACGGTACGGACAGACGATCAAAGCCAGAAAAGCCCAGCTCATTTCTGCCAAAAGTACCCAGAAAGTACAAACGGCACGCTACAAAGAAGGTCTGGCAACCTACATAGAAGTACTGGACAGTATATCTGTTACGCTGAATGCTGAGCTCGGCGTACTTGAAGCATATTATTCCAGAAGCCTTGCCCTTGACAGGATAGACTATCTGAAAGGAAAAATCTGATGCAAAAATGGATCAAATATATTATTGCAGCTGTGTTGGTTCTCATAGGGATCGGCCTTTTTTACCGAAAAGTCTATATTCCCAAAACCACCTATGCAACAGTAAAGGCAAACGAAGGCAATTTGAGTATTGAAGTATACGGCATAGGGAATGTCGGAGCAAAATACATTTACAGCATTACCGCTCAGACAGGCGGCAGAATACTTTCCATTCTGACAGATGAAGGTAAATGGGTGAAAAAAGGCGACCTGCTCATTACGGTTGACAGTGTCGATGTTCCGCAGCTTCTCGAAGAAGCAAAAATTTCGATGAACAAAGCCCGTTCGGAGTTTGTTGCCAGCCAAAAAGAACTTGAAAGCCTGCTGGCACAAAAACATTTGGCGCAGATCACCTATGCACGCTATGCCAAGCTGAAAAAACAGTCTTTTGCTTCCAAAGCGGAATATGACAAAGCCAAATCAGACCTTGCCGTGATCGAGGCACAAATGGCTGCTACCCGGGCACATATTAAAACAGCGCAAATGGAAATAGCACGGTCACAAAAAGCGGTAGAAGCCTTGAGGGAGAAACTTTCCCGCTATAAAGTCTATGCTCCGGCAGACGGCTACGTCATTGACAGAAGTGCGGAGGTTGCCCAGACCGTATTGCCTTCACAGCCTGTACTTCAGGTCGTTGATCCCCGGGATGTATGGGTCAAAGCCTATATCGATGAAAAAATCAGCGGAAATATACGGGTCGGGGAAAAAGCAGACATTATGCTGCGCTCACAGCCCGGAAAACATTTTGCTGCCGTAGTCAGGAGGATCGCGGCACAGAGTGACCCCGTGACACAGGAGAGGGAAGTGGATGTTGCGTTTGACAAACTGCCGATTCCTTTCTACATGAATGAACAGGCAGAAGTGAACATAGAGACAAAACAGCTTGACAACGTACTGAAAATACCGGCCGGGGTACTGGTATACCAACATAAAAAAAGCGGTGTATGGGTGGAAGAAAACGGTAAAGCCCACTTTAAAACGGTACAGATATTAAGCATAGGTGCCAAAGAGGCAGCTGTCAAGGGGCTTGACAAGAAGACAAAGATTATTGTCGATGTTCCCGGCAAAAAGACACTCAAAGAGGGAATGAGCGTACACTGATGATCAATCTTGCACAAAAAGACATTGCACACACTTTGGGAAAATTCATCGTTACTTCTATGGGAGTAGGTATGCTCCTGGGTATCGTTCTCATTATGATCGGTGTCTACCGCGGTATGATCATCGATGCAAAAGTACTGCTTGATGATTTGAATATCGATATGTGGGTCGTACAGGAAAACACGCTGGGGCCCTTTGCCGAAGCTTCCAGGATACATGAAGATATGCGCAATACCATTAAAGTGATACAGGGGGTTGACAAAGCGGAGGGTTTGACCTTTCAAAACCTTCAACTGCCTTCCAAAGAGGGAGAGGTAAGGGTGTTTGCTGTCGGTTTCGACCCCTTCGGGAAGATTGACCCTATCAACCCCAAGCGGCTGATACAGGGAAGAGGATTGCAGCGAAGCCATTATGAAATGGTTGTCACGGACAAGACAGGGTTTCATCTCGGAGACCAGGTCCCTATAGGCAGAGACGTCTATAGCGTAGTAGGTATCACTCACGGTACCGTTTCTTCAGGCGGTGATCCGCTCGTTTATGTCAGCCTGAAAGATGCGCAGGAATTACAGTTTCTGTATTCAAATGCCCGAACAAGGAATGACAGAGCCAGAGGTATCAAGGCACTCAATTCGCACATGATCAACGCTGTCGTCGCTACAGTGAAAAAAGGATACAACGTCAACCGCGTTGCAGAAGATATTCGGCAGTGGAAACACAAAAGTGTCTATACCGCCACCCAGGAAAAAACACTGCTGACCAAAAATCTCATTAAAATGGCTTCCAAGCAGATAGGTATGTTCACCGTGATACTGGTTGTGGTCTCCACGATTATCATCGCACTCATCATTTATACCATGACACTTGAAAAGATCAAAGAGATTTCGATTATGAAACTTATCGGCCTGCCCAACCGCATGATCGTAAAAATGATCATGCAGGAAACACTGCTGATGGGCATTCTCGCTTTTGTTTTTGCCAACCTTTTTGCCCATCTTATCTACAGTAAATTCCCCAAAAGGGTCGTTCTGGAAATGCCTGATGCCTGGATACTCTTTCTTGTGGTCATTCTTGCCTCGATTCTTGCTTCGTTCGTGGGTGTCCGCAAAGTCATCCATGCCGATCCGGCTTCGGCCATAGGAGGATAGTATGCAAAGTACCCATGCAATAAAAGTAGAAAATCTTGTCAAACATTTTGGCAAAGGTGATGCACTCGTAGAAGTCATAGACGGTGCAGATTTTCACATAGACAAAGGAGAGCTGGTTGCACTCATTGCCCCCAGCGGTGCGGGAAAGACAACACTTCTCATGATGATAGGATGTGTCGAAGAACCCACCAGCGGGAAGATCTGGCTGGGAGACGAACCGGTATATGATGACAAATGGCTGACAAAAGAACAGCGGAAAATACGCCGGGAAAAAATCGGGTTCATTTTTCAGGCTCCCTATTTGATACCCTTTCTGAATATTATTGAAAATGTAACCCTGGTGCCGCAGACAAACGGTGTTCCCAAAGAAAAAGCGGAAGAAGAAGCCATGGCACTTTTAAAATATTTTGACATTGCCGAAAAAGCCAGAGAAATGCCTGCTCTGCTTTCGGGCGGACAGAATCAGCGTGCCGCCATCGCCAGGGCGCTCGCCAACAAACCACAGATCATCCTGGCCGATGAACCTACCGCAGCATTGGACATAACACGTTCTGTCAATGTCGTCAAAATGCTTAAAAAAATCGCAGTTGATCAGGATGTTGCCGTCATTATGGTCACCCACGATGAAGCCATGCTGCCGCTTTGCGACAGAATATTGAAGATAGAAGACAAAAAAGTGGTTTCCCAGCCCGTCCCCGAAAATACAAAAATGATTTAAAGAATCAAGTATTTTCCGGCGGTTTTTCCGGCGGCTCTTGTGTCTGTGTAATATATTTTCGGCGTATATTGAATTGCAATCCGGTAATATAACTGACAAGTACCACGCTCACACCGGTAGCGACGAGAATATTATAGTCAAACGTCAATTCCAGAGAGAGGACAACTGCCGTCAGGGGAAGCTTCATCACCACCCCCATAAAAACCGCCGCTCCTACCGCTGCATAGAAGAAAGGCTCAAAAGGAAAATGCGAGTAAAATGTCAATACCTCGCCATACCCGTATCCAACCAGCGCACCGATACTCATGAGCGGCAGAAAGAGTCCGCCGACTGCATTGGCATAGAGTGAAACAGAAGTACCGACAATACGCAGAATAATGATCAAGAAGATAAAATAGACAGAGATCGAGTCACTGTCATTGATGAGGTGGATCACGATCTCTTTGCCTGAAAATGCTGCACGCGGTTCTATCAGCAAAATCGTACCGATCACCCCTCCCCCAATAAGGGAGAAGAGCACATTTCTCAGGGCATGGAACTTTTTGAATATCTCCAGGTCGATCATATGCAAAAGCCGTTTTTTCAGAAAAAGATACAGATAGATAAAAAAGGTGATGAACGGGATAAATATCAGCATCGGTACGATCTGGTGGTAGTCAACCGATTTACCCAGGGAATTGTGGAAAGAAATGGAATCCAGAAATTTTACCGAAACAGAAAAAGCAAGTACCGAACTGAGGATCACATACCCGATATACTGTTTGATGAACTGGTAGGCAATATTTTCGATGGAAAAGACGATTCCGGTCAGAGGCGACACGAAAATAGCCGCAATACCGCTGCTCGCACCAACGCTGATCATCATTTTTATCAGCATAGTAGGAAGATTGAACAACCGGTGTATCTGATAGGCTACCATCGCTCCCATACCCGCTGACGGTCCCTCTGTTCCTATCGCAAAACCACTGGAAACAGAAAGTGTGGAAGCAACGATTTTGAGTATCAGTGTTTTGACATTGATGATCATCTTGTTCTGACTGACAGAATCGGCAATCTCCGTCAAACCGTATTCACGAATATATTTGTCTTTTGAAATGAGATAGTTGACAAAAAATATTGCCAGTGTGGGTACCAGGTAAAGATACCAGGCCGGCAGTACAGGGATCGTTTTGAAAGGATCACCCATAAACAGCAGTCTGCTTGTAAACGTAATAAGCATTTCATAAAACGTAATAAAAAAACCACTGATAATACCCGTCAACAATGTTGCGATTATCAATTTGGCGATCATGACAGACTAACCTTTTATGTTTATTTTAATTATATACTTTTTCCTATAAAAAGAGGCTCAAAACCATTCATCCAAATCCAAAGCAGCATTCTTGCAAGCTATACAAAGTGCTGAATTTCTATTTCGGGATTTTTGATTCACGGCAGAACCAATCTTTTTTTGACATCAAACTGCTCAATATACTCCCTGATATACTTTTTCAAAAGCATATCATTCATCTGCATTTTCTTTTTCATGGGGAACTTCAGAAAAAACTGAGAAGGCATAATGGAATCCGCCTTTTCCGGTGCTTTCAAGTAGGAAAACATTGCTTTTTTTATGCGTTCGGGTGTACTGTACCGCATCAGATAGCGACGATAGACAAGGCTGCTTGGTACCTGCTCGCTCTGATGGCACTTCAGGCAGGCAGTATACAGATTTTTCGGTTCCGCATACGCATTTCCCTCTACAGCGATACACATTGCTGACAGCCATAGCAGTATCATTATTTTTTCCATTGTATTTTCACCTCTGTCCCCTGATGCAGCTGCGATGTTATCTGTAAAACAAAGCTGTAACTGTTGACAACCTGATTGACAATATCCAAACCTATCCCGAAACCGCCTTCACTCGTATTGGCACGTTTGAAACGGTGCATAATGATTTTCAGATCTTCTTTTTTGATACCGAAACCTCCGTCTTTGACCATAAAATACTCCTCTGTAAGCCTGACATACAATTCCCCTTCCGGTTTGTTGTATTTGATCGCATTTGAAATAAGATTGTCTATCAACCTGATCGCATCATTTCTGTCCATTTCAAGGATCACTCCGGATTTGACATCCGTTTTGATCCTGAGATGTTTCACTTCGGCCATCACAGCAAAATAAACCATGCGCTCTTCAATCAGCTGTGCCATATCGAGACGAATGATCCGGCGATGGTATTGATGGTTCAAATTAAGATAGGTCAAATCATCATAGATACGGCTGAGTGTCCGGGAAGCGATCTCGATGCGTTTAAGCTCATCTTTGTTCTGCTCACACTCCCCAAAAGTCTCGATCATTTCAATATTGGTCAGGATCGTACTGATGGGGGTATTGAGTTCATGGGTCGTGTCTTGAATAAAATGGTTCATCTGTTTGATGGATTCACGCATAGGAGCAATGAAAAGTTTTCCAAGAAAATAGCCCAAAACAGCAAAAAAGCCCCCTGCAAGCAGCATAAAAAACAAAATATTGCGCTGCAATGCCAAAAGAGGTGTATAGTCGATCGGTTTGGAAAGCAGCAAATAGGCTGCACCGAGATAATAGGGTTCTATCTTTGAAATCAAAGAGAGTGTATGTTTCTGCCGGGCACCCAATTGGGGAGGATGTGCAAAGGTACCGAAAATATAGTGTTTATCCAAATCATAAATAGCGGAATTCCCGATCTTGCTGACAGGATAATGCAGTATTGCACTGTTGGACTGGTGCAGTTCACGCAGTGCGGATTCGATCTTTTGTGATTCATACTTCAGTACTTCTCTCTGCTTGTCAAGCAAATGGTGTCTGGTTGATGTATAAAAAAGCCACGAAGCCATAGAAAAAAGCAGAAATGTCGACCCCATATAGATCAGTAAAAAACGCAGAAGACTCCGTCTTTCACTCTGCAACAAAACGGTATCCTATGTTTTTAACGGTTTCTATCTTCTCTTTTCCTATGGATGCACGCAGTGTTTTGATATAGGCACGCAGAGAGCCGCTGCTTGGTGCTTCTTCATACTCCCATAATGCTTCAAAGATCTTTTCATATTCCATAAGTTCATTGGGGTACTGTAAAAAAAGTGCCAGCAGTTTCACTTCTTTTGTTTTAAGCGGCACCCTTTGGCTGCCGCGCATCAAAAGCATAGATTTCGTATCGAACCAAAGCTCATTTCCCAGTTCTATCCGTTCTTCATAACTACCGTAACTGCGTTTCAGCAGTGATTCTACCCTGACAAGAAGCTCTTTGAGGGCAAACGGTTTACGAATATAGTCATCACAGCCGCTGTCGAATCCCTCTGTAACATTCTCGACACTGTTGAGCGAAGTAATAAAGATCGCCGGTGTGGTATTGCCCTGTACACGGGTATTTTTCAAAAATTCAAAACCATTCAAATGGGGTACTTTCACATCCAGAAGCATCAAATCAATATGTTTTTCATACATGATATCCTGTGCCTGCAAACCGTCATATGCACACCACACGGTATAGCCCTTGAGTTCCAGAAAACGTTTGACCGTATCACTCAACTGCACATCATCTTCAAGCAATAAAACCGTCTGGGTCATACAGGCACTCCTTTCTTTAATCTTACACCATAAACATGAATCATACATGAACCCGTTCAAGCGCAAGCATCACCGTGGTACCTCTGCCTTTTTCCGAACTGATCTGTATGCCTATATTTTCTGCATCACAATACGCTTTGACCAGTGCGAGGCCTATCCCTTTGCCTTCTTTGCCGCTGTCACTCTGATAATAGCGTTCATACACTTTCAGCAGTTCAGCTTCATCCATACCTATGCCCTCATCCCGTATCGTCAGCATCGTTCGTTTAAGCTTTATCTCTATCCGGGAGGTTTTGTCGGAATATTTCATGGCATTCATCAGAAGATTGTCTATCATTTTCTCAAAACCGATTCTGTCAACATTGACTGTCAACTCCGTCACATCCATATCGAACCTGTTGCGCCCGAAAGATTCAAACGTTTCAATACGCTCTCCAAGAAGCTTCTGCAGGGCAACAGGCTCCTTTTCAATAGGATGAATTTCTTTTTTAATACTGTAAACCAACTCTTCATACAGTCTCTCCAGTCTGTCAGACGAAGCTTCGATACGCTCCAGCCGTTTTAGTGCTTTTTCCTCACCCTGTAAACGTTTTTTCAACATTGCAGCATTGGCCTTGATGGTTGAAAGAGGAATATTCAATTCATGCAGAATTTCCGAACTGAGCTGTGAAAGATTGGCATCGAGTTCCGCTTTGGGCGCAAGAAGATGCGAAGAGAGAATGTATCCCCATCCCGCTGCAAGCAGAAGGACAAGAAGTCCTGCTATCAAAAAATTGCTTTCTGAAAAACCTTCATTTTTCAGAAACCAGTAGAGAAAGCTCAGCAGTATCGCAACACTTGAAAAATATCCGAGTGCCGATAAAAGAATTTTCTTTTTATGTCCGGACAGCTTCACTCCCCGACCCACCTGTAGCCGACACCGCGCACATTGGTAATATTTTGGGGAAAATATTTCTTCAACTGTGTCACATACACACGCAAAGCACCGTCACTTGCATTCTGTCCCGCTGCCCAGAGCCTTTCTTTTATTTCACTGCTGCTGACCACTTCACCTTTTGCCTGCAACAGCAGCAGCAGCAGATCTACCGCTTTTTTTGTCACCTCTACCGCTTCATCACCCCGATAAAGTATCTTTGCAGCCGTATCGAGACTGTAACTGCCTATGTTCATATGCTCCTGACGTATCTGGCGACGCAGCACTGCCTGTACACGGAGCAGAAGTTCATCAAAGTCGATCGGTTTTTTCATATAGTCATCCGCTCCTTTGCCAAAACCTTCGGCAAGCGATGCCTTGTCTGCTCTCGACGTGAGAAAAATAGTCGGTGTTGTATCTCCGCTGTGACGCAGTTTTTCAAGCAGATCAAAACCGTTCTCATAGGGAAGATTGACATCAAAAAGGTAAAGATCAAACACATTTTGATAACTTATCTCCAATGCCGAATAAGGGTCCAGTGCTGTTTCCACACGATACCCTTCTTCTTCCAGAAAGTCTTCCAGAGTTTCATTAAAAAGCTGATCATCTTCAAGCACAAGTATATGGGCCAAGTATTCTCCTTCAGGATTTATTGGTGATTATACCCCATATCATGTTATAATTCCGGCACGTTCATGGAAGGCATCGTTTTATGAAAAAAATTTCATTCTTCAATTATACCGAAGGCAACATTCTCATGACAGGATTACTGCTTCTGGGTCTTTTTTTGCTACTCCTTCTATACTGTGCCTTCTTCTCGCCTGCCAATTTGCAAACACTCCTGAGCATTACGGCAGCCAATATTATTTTTGGAAGAATGGCAGGACTTTCCATCGGTATCGCAGCCCGAATGAATATGATTGACCTGATTCTTTTTAACTTCTTGATCGAATCAATCATGGTACTGCTGCTCTACCCTCTTTTTGCGCGGAGCTGGAACCGCCTTGAGATCATTACCTACAAACCCCTGCATGATTTTTTTGAACGTTCCAGGAGCGCCGCACAGAAATATCAACCCTACATTCAAAAATACGGTATTCCGGGGCTGGTCTTCTTTGTCTTCACTCCGCTTGCCATGACAGGACCGGTCGTAGGCAGCTTTATAGGCTATATCATAGGATTCAGCCATCGAAAGACCCTGACAACCATTCTTTTGGCCACCCTTTCCGCTATTACACTGTGGGTCTACCTCATCAGCCACTTTAAAGAGATACTGATCGCCTACAGTACTTCGCTGAATATAGGTTTTCTGCTTATTGCCGCAGGTATGGGAATATGGTATGGAATCAAGAAGTATTTGCTTTAAGCTTGGAATTTTTTGGAGTAAATTGTAATATCTTTTTGGCATTTGCACTGCGTTTATTGCGACCACTCCGGTTTCGACGCTGAAAACGTGAAGCAGTTCACGTTTTTTTAACGCGTCTCACATATACATTCCGCCGTTTACTTTTAGTGTTTCGCCTGTAATATACGAAGCATGGTCCGAAAGCAGAAAAGCGACTGCTTCGGCTACTTCTCTGGGTTCGCCGAATCTTCCCATCGGTATCTTTGCGGTAAAGGCATCTTTGATCTCTTCTTTGAGAACATCGGTCATTTCCGTAGCGATGAACCCCGGTGTTACAGTATTGTACCGGATATTGCGCGGTGCAGCTTCCTGTGCAAAGCTCTTGGTCATTGCAATAGTGCCGCCTTTGCTTGCGGAATAGTTCGTTTGACCCGCATTTCCTGTTTCACCTACAATAGAAGCAATGTTCACGACAGAGCCAAAACGCTTTTTTCCCATTACTTTGACCGCTTCACGGCACCCGATAAAAGTCGATTTCAGATTTGCTTCGATCACTGACATGAAATCTTCTGTTTTCATACGCATAGCCAGTTTGTCATTGGTGATACCTGCATTGTTGACAAGGTAGGAAAGCTCTCCGTCCTCCGCGACAATACTCTTTACCGCTGCTACAAAGGCTTCTTCATTGCTAACATCAAAGCCGATGGTCTCTGCTTTGCCGCCTGCCGCCTCGATCTCTGCTTTGACCGTATCAGCCTCAGCTGTACCGCTTCTGAAGTTGACCCACACTTTGAGTCCCATCCCCGCCAGTGTTTTGGCGATTTGCGCTCCAATACCTCTGCTGGCACCTGTGACCAGCACATTGTTTCCTGAAAATTTCATTCCTACCCCTTCTTCATTATTTAATCTAAATTAAAAAGCCCAACTTCCCCAAACAGATACAGCTGAAACTTTTGCTTCTTTCTCTGTTCCTAACACTCAAACAGTTTGTTTTTAATCTGTTCAAATATACGGTAATCCTCATCGCTGATCTCATCGGAATAAATAATATGATTGATCTGCTCAAGCAGGTGAAACTTTGAAATCCTGTCATCACAAAGTGCCTGATTGATGATCCCAATATGTTTATCAAGGTCATATTCTTTATCCATGATCTCATACAGAAATGCTCTTGCCTCTTCCTCTGTACAGTCAAAATCCTGCCCCATGATCTCACAGAAAAGCGGTGCTTCTTCTTCTACATTCCGGTTATCCACTTTAATAATGTGTGCCAGCAGTGTCCCTACGGACTCTTTGATCTTCTTTTCCATATCCGTCTCCTTTTTCATGAAGCAAGGCTGTGACAGAACACTTCAGGCACATGCTTCATACATAGTTCAATATCTATTGTACCAAAATATCTGTCCACTATGCAATCAGCGGTTCATCCATTTCAGGCGGTATTTCAAGCCCCATAATTTTCAGTACTGTAGGCGCAATATTGTTCAAGCCGCCCTCTTTGACCTCTTTGACTCCGTCTGCAAGGACAAAACACCATACTTCACCGACAGTATGGTTGGTCAGGACATGCCCTTGGATATCACACATCTCCTCACAGTTCCCATGGTCACTCGTCAACACAATGGCATACCCGTCCGCTTTGGCTTTTTCAATGATCTTCCCAAGTTCCGTATCAACCGCTTCAACCGCCTGGCGTGCCGCATCAAAATTGCCGGTGTGCCCGACCATATCCCCGTTGGCAAAATTGACGACGATGAACTCATACTCTTCATCCATCGCGGTACGTACAGCCTCGCCCACCTGCGGTGCAGACATTTCCGGCTGCATATCATACGTTTTAACATCCGGGCTGGGAATAAGCACCCGGCTCTCTCCTATCATCGGTTCTTCCACACCGCCGTTCAAAAAGAAAGTGACATGAGCGTATTTCTCAGTCTCTGCGGTATGAAGCTGCCGATGTCCGGAAGCAGAGATCACATCGGCAAGCGTATTTTTCGGTGCCTCTTTGGGAAAAAGGACCGGGTAGTTGAATGTAGCGTCATACTGTGTCATCGTTGCAATATGCAGCGGGATCTGCTTTCGTTCAAATGCATCAAAACTGCTTTCGCCCAGTGCTGCGGTGATCTCACGTACCCTGTCCGAACGAAAATTGGTCATGATAACGCTATCGCCTTCATGCATACCGTCAAATCCTTCAAATGCTACAGGTTCGATAAATTCATCCGTCTCGCCTTTGGCATAACTTGCCTCTACATAAGCTTCAGGGGAAAGTGTTGTCGTCGGATGTGCCTCTGCAATGGCCCGATACCCTTTTTCTATTCTTTCCCATCGATTGTCACGATCCATCGTATAGAAACGTCCCCCGAGTGTCGCAATGGAAATATTTTCATCACAGATGGCTTCGATCTGTTTCAAATAGGTTTTTGCCGAAGTGGGGCTGACATCTCTTCCGTCTGTAATAAGATGCAGAAATACCTGTTTGCCTCTGTTTTTGGCCAACTTGGCCAAACCAATCGTATGTTCGATGTGTGAATGTACCCCGCCGTCACTCATAAGCCCGATAAAGTGCACCCGTCCGCTCTGTTCCAGTGTCTCTGCAAGCACCTGGTTTTCTTCAATACTTTTCTCTTCAAGTGCCAGTGAGATCTTGACAAGATCCTGATACAAAATACGACCCGAACCGATCGTCATATGTCCCACTTCAGAGTTCCCCATCTGGCCTTCAGGCAATCCGACACTCAAGCCATGTGTCGAGATCAATGCATGCGGTGCGGTTTTAAAAAGCTTATCATACGTAGGCTTTCTCGCCGCATCAAAAGCATTGCAGCTGCCCTGTGCTTTATACCCGATACCGTCTGTAATAATCAAGATCGTTTTTTGTATATCCATAGCTGTCTCTTTTTTATTGAAATCATAGTAAAATAAGCTTGTTTAAACCTAAAATGAAAGTTGCCCATGCTATATGAACTGAACAATCTTCTACACATGCACCTTTTCGGATACATCTCCGTACGTGCAGGACTCGCTTTTCTCCTGGCCTTTTTGCTGGTCCTGATACTGATGCCGAAATATCTTGTCTGGGCTATCTCAAAAAATGCCAGTCAGCCCATCAGCAAATATGTGACAGCCCATGCGAACAAGGGACATACTCCGACCATGGGCGGTGCAGTATTTCTGACGGCCACATTCATTGCAGCTTTGATTGTGATCGACCTTGAAAACCCTTATGTCTGGGGCGGGTTCATTACCCTGCTTGGCTTCGGACTGGTCGGGTTTAAAGATGACATAGGCAAGATCCTTGCCGGTGACAACCTCGAAGGACTGACACCGCGGGGGAAAATGGGACTGCAGGTGATCGTTGCCCTGCTCTCTACCGGTCTGCTTCTCTATATAGGTTTCCCGACAGAACTCTATATACCTTTTCTCAAAACACCGCTTTTTGACATGGGCTACTTTGCCCTGCCTTTCTGGATTTTGATGTTCCTTGCCACAACCAATGCCGTCAACCTCACTGACGGACTGGATGGACTGGCTACCGTTCCCTCCATCATATCACTTGTCTCTCTGGGACTTATCGTATATGTCACAGGACATGCCGTGTTCAGCCACTATCTGCTTGTACCCCATATCAAAGGTGTAGGAGAAGTTATGGTGCTTGCATCAGCTCTTGCCGGTGCACTGATGGGCTTTCTCTGGTACAACTGCTATCCTGCCGAAATATTCATGGGAGATACAGGCAGCCTCTCCATCGGCGGTTTTCTGGCTTACCTTGCCATACTCGGCAAAAGTGAAATACTTCTACTGCTCATTGGTTTCGTTTTTGTCATGGAAACGGTTTCGGTGATCCTTCAAGTAGGCAGTTACAAAATCCGTAAAAAGCGTATTTTCCGCATGGCCCCGCTGCATCATCACTTCGAACTCAAAGAATGGGCAGAAAACAAGATCATCATCCGTTTCTGGATGATTGCCTTCATTACCAATGTGCTTGCACTTATTTCATTCAAATTCAGATAAAGCTGACAGAGGATCATACCCATGGGCACAAAACAGTTAAAACCGGTTTTATTCGGCTACGGCCTGACCACAAGAGCCATTGCAAGACAGCTCGGGGAAGGGTGTATTTTCTTCGATGACAAGTGTAACGAGCCCTATACCGATAATAAGGGAAACCGTATTTACCCTTCCTCCATGTTCGATCCGGACAAAAGTCAACTCGAAGTGACAACACCAAGCCTGAAACCGGATCATCCTCTCCTCCAAAAAGCCAAGCATGTATTAAGTGAATATGATTATTTTTTGGGAAATAAACCTCTACTCTGCCCCCCGACAGTACCAATCATACAGAACACTGACGATGGTGACGTGAGGACACAGCACCCTGCGATGGAAGCATCACGTGAAAGGAAAACGCCTTTCACGATCTGGATTTCCGGCACCAACGGAAAAACAACGACCACACAAATGCTTACCCACCTTTTGGAAAAACGCGGCGCAGTCAGCGGGGGTAACATAGGCACACCGCTGGCAGAACTTGACCCGGATGCGCCTCTCTGGGTACTGGAAACCAGTTCTTTTACCCTGCACCACACTCAAACAGCCTCACCAAATATCTACCTGCTTTTGCCTATTACGCCTGACCATCTTGACTGGCACGGTACCCCGGAAGCCTATGAAGCAGACAAGCTCAAACCGTTGATTACCATGAAAGAGGGTGAACTGGCTCTGGTACCCAAAGGCTTGAATCTGCCCCGTACCCATGCCTATGTCGTAGAGTACGACAGCAATGACTTTCTTTGCCGCTACTTCGATCTTGATGCAGCACAACTCAACTACAGGGGTGCCTTTTTGCAGGATGCCCTGCTCTCTCTGTCCATTACCAGAGTCCTCTTTGATGAAACAGACTATACGCTGCTCAATACCTTCAAGCGCGATGCCCATCGTCAGGAAGAGATCTATGACAGCAGGAACCGGCTCTGGGTCAATGATTCCAAAGCGACCAACCTCGATGCTGCCATACAGGCAATCAAAGGCTACAGCGACCAATACATTCATCTCATTCTGGGCGGAGACGACAAGGGAGTCGACCTTACACCTCTTTTTGAACTTTTACAGCCGTTAAAGCTTACATTATATAGCATTGGTGCCAACAGTGAAAAACTCAAAGCACTTTCAGAGCAGTTCAACATTGATCTGAAAGAAGCAGTTACACTGGACAATGCCGTCCGGCTTATAGATAAGGTCCACACACAAAAGAGTGTTGCCCTGCTTTCTCCAGCTGCCGCAAGTTTTGACCAGTTCAAATCATACAGGCACAGGGGAGAGACATTTGTTTCTCTCGTAAATGCACTGTAGCGTCAAAGAGGAAGATAATGCTTTCACTTTTAAAAAATAAAAAAATATCAAATCTTCCGGAAACTCAATAATATTTAAGTTTACATAGCTATAATTTCATCCACTTCAGAACAACAGTGGCTCTGTAGCTCAGTCGGTAGAGCAAAGGATTGAAAATCCTTGTGTCGGCGGTTCGATTCCGTCCAGCGCCACCATCCGTTAACTTCCCAAATTATAAACTTTCACGATACTTATTTTCCGATTGACCCATCCCTAATCAAATAGGTACGGAAATAGAATTGGCGTTTTAAATCATTGGTACTTGTCCAGACAGTAAAATCTGCCATCATATTGCCGTATTCATCTTTTTGATGTTCTCTCGCAGAACCTTTAGGTATATCAAAATTGTTGAGAATACAGAAGGCTTCGATCACGGAATCATACCTGGTCTTCTGGAGAAGGAAATATACTTACACAAAACAACAGCATACAAAACTATACTCCTGAAACCAATAATACCATTCAACTGATCGCTTTTTATAGCTTTAAAAATAGTATCAAAAACTTGATCTATATCAATAACATTAAAGTTTTGTTATGATATTATTAACCTATCATTAATATAAGGAGTATTACAATGAAAAAAACACTATTACTTTCCGTAGTGGCATCTACCATGATGATGGCGGGTGGAGATATCGAGCCTGTAGCGACAGCGCCCGTAGTAGAGGATTTCCTCATTTTTAGCAATATTACAGCAAATGGCGAGATTCGTCCAAGATACGAATATGTCAATGTTGACAATACAAGAGACGATGCCAATGCATTTACTTCAAGAGTAGCATTGGGACTCCATGCTGACCTCTTCCAGATCGAAGGTCTTTCAACTTACTTGGAAGCAACATCTGTAATTGGTGCAGGTGACTATGACAGTTTGAGAGTAGATGACTCCAAAGAATATCAAGTCGTTGCAGATCCTAATCAGACACGTATTACGCAAGCATACGTAGATTATAAGTTCAGTGATACACTTATCCGTGCCGGTCGCCAGGGTGTCAACCTTGACAACCAAAGATTTATCGGTACAGTCAACTGGCGTCAAATGCCTCAAACTTATGATGCAGTAGCCGTTATCAACAACTCTGTTGAAAACCTCAATCTACTTGCAGCATATGTTTGGCAGGTCAATCGTATTTTTGACAAAGACTCCAGAAAAGTGGCACCTGTAATAGGAATCACCAGAGGAGACCAGCTTGAAACAAATTCTGTACTTTTACATGCAGCATATACATTTATGCCTGAATTGACAGTAACAGGATACGGTTATTTGATTCAGGATATCTCAGATACATGGGGTATTGCTGCAACAGGTAAATTCAATGTAGGTGAAGCTTCAAAAATTGCTTACCGTGCAGAATATGCACACCAGGCAGATCCGTCTATTACAGATTATCTTCCGGATGCGACTGCTGATGCTGACTACTATAACATCCAGGCAACACTCAACATGAGTGGTTTCCTTGCAGGTGCAAGATATGAAGTACTTGGTGCAGGAAATAACAACAATGGTTCATTCCAGACACCACTTGCTACATTGCATGGACAAAACGGATGGGCAGATATGTTTCTTGCTACACCGGCAGACGGACTTGTAGATGTAAACGGTATGCTCGGATACAAATCTGCAGGTTTCGGTGTTGCAAAAGTAGTTTATCATGATTTCTCAAGCGATACTGGAAGTACTGATTATGGTACGGAAGTTGATGCACTTTATAAAAATAAAGTTCCTGGGGTTAAAGGTCTTACTGGTATGCTGAAAGCAGCATGGTACAGTGCAGATAATTATGCAGCCGATACAACTAAAGTATGGGCAATGCTTGATTATAAATTTTAATCACCATGCACCTCTCCTCTGAGAGGTGTGCTTTTTTCCCTACTCTTTTCTCCGTTTATGTTATACTTCTATCAATAAATTACTATTTTACAACTAATATCTATAAAAATTAAAATTCAATACAGTGGGATACTTTAATGCCAAATACCAAAAAACTACACCTTGTCAGCCTTGGCTGTACCAAAAACCTTGTCGACAGCGAAGTCATGCTGGGGCGGCTTAAAGATTATGAGATCACCGATGACAACACTCAGGCTGATGTCATCATTGTCAATACCTGCGGTTTCATTGATGCGGCAAAAGAAGAGAGTATCAACACGGTACTTACCCTGCATGATGAACGCAAAAAAGATTCCATTCTTGTCATGAGCGGTTGTCTTTCGGAGCGATACAAAGAAGAACTTCAGCAGGATATGCCGGAGATCGATATCTTCACCGGCGTGGGTGACTATGAAAAGATAGATGAACTCATCGCTTCCAAGCAGAGTACTTTTTCTCCGGAAGTCTATCTTGCCACAGAGACATCCGGCCGTGTCATTACCGGATCGAACTACCATGCCTATATCAAGATCGCCGAAGGGTGCAACCAGAGTTGCTCGTTCTGTGCCATTCCAAGTTTTAAAGGCAAACTGCATTCACGTTCACTCTCTTCCATAGAGAAAGAAGTACAAATACTTGCCCGGCAGGGCTTCTATGACTTCTCTTTCATCTCCCAGGACTCTTCAAGCTACGGAAGGGACATGGGCCTGAATGACGGGCTTATAGACCTCATCAAAGCAATTGAAGCCATTGAGGGTGTACGCTCGGCACGCATCCTGTACCTTTACCCAAGCACGACCACTTTTGAACTCATAGATGCTATTTCCGATTCAAATGTCTTTCAGACCTATTATGACATGCCTATTCAACACATTGACGATGCCGTGCTTAAAACGATGAAACGCGGTTTTGGCGAACAAAAGACCATTACACTGCTTGAACACATGAAAAGCAAACCTGATGCTTTCCTGCGAACTTCGGTAATAGCAGGGCATCCGGGAGAAAGCATAGAAAGCTTTGAAAAACTCTGTCATTTCATGGAGGAGTTCAGTTTCGACAGATTCAACACTTTCCACTATTCCAACGAAGAAACGACCGCGGCATACCACATGGAACAGATCCCGCAGGAAGTCATCAATGAAAGGGCCGAGATACTTGGAGAGATTGCAGAAAGATCTACACTGCGGTCACTTGAAAAAATGACAGGAAAGACAGTCAATCTCGTTATCGACGGAGAAAGCGACGAACATGAGTATCTTCTCTCTGCCAGACCACTCCAATGGGCAGTGGATATCGATGGAGAAATCCTCATTAACGATACTTCTGACCTTCCCGTGACGTATGGAAAAGTGTATGAGGCGAAAGTGACCGAGCGTGTCGGGATGCAATTACTTGCAACCCTTCTCTCGCCAGCTTCCTAAGAATATGCTATAATTCTTTTAAAAAGGAAAAAAGGTCTTCATTATGATCACACAAAGTGATATTTTATCTTATCTTGCAGCACACAAAGATGAGTTCCTACATCGCTTCGGTATCACAAGAATTGGGCTTTTTGGTTCCTTCAGCCGGGGTACACCTAATGATAATAGTGATATTGATATCCTGATCGAACTGCGAAATGGTGTTGAGGATATTTACAGAAAAAAACAGCAGTTTAGACAAATGCTTGAAACATATTTCCAACGCAATGTAGATATTGCCAGAGAAAAATATCTCTCTGATCTGGCAAGGAAAACCATTGAAGATGATGTGATCTATGTCTAAAGATGAACTATCCCTTTATACTATTATTGAATCCATAGATACAATTCTACTCTATTCCAGATCAAGCCAGAATGCCGATGATTTTTATCATGACAGAAAGAGCTTTGATGCTGAAGAAATCTGGGATATCATCGAAAACCATTTGCCTGTACTCAAAACCAATATCCAGTCTCTTTTATAATATGCCTGCCCAATCGAATGCTTTAGCTTTGGATGGTGTCGAATTACTTCGACATGCAAAAAACTTATTGGCTTTTTCCGGTGGTATTGACTCATCAGCACTTTTCTTTTTGCTTTTGGAGTACGAAATAAATTTTGATATTGCCATCATCGATTACGGTATCAGACAGCAGAGCGGAGAAGAGGTCAAGCACGCCAAAGCACTGGCAAAGCAATACGACCTTGCCTGCTATACAGCTACTGCACCAAAGTTCACCTCTCATTTTGAAGCCCATGCACGAGAATTCCGTTATGATTTTTTTGATTCGCTTATGGAAGTGCACGGCTATGACAACCTTTTGACCGCACATCAGCTCAATGACCAGCTGGAATGGTTCCTCATGCGCTTGACCAAAGGTGCGGGCCTTGCAGAACTCATAGGACTTGAACCTGTCAGCCGGCGGGGAAATTATACTCTGGTACGGCCTCTTTTGCAGTACAGCAAAGAAGAGTTGACCGCCTACCTTGAAAGCACCGGCCACCCCTATTTTATAGATGAAAGCAATACAGATGAAAAATATGAACGGAACCGTTTCAGGAAACATTTTTCAGACCCGTTGATGGCTGAATTCAAACAAGGTATCAGCCGGAGTTTCAACTACCTTCGAGAAGACAAAAAAATACTTGCAAAAGGTTTTTCAATCCTTCATGCTGAAAAAGAACTGCATATTCTGCAATTACATACCCTGGCAAGCAGGACAAGAGCGATAGACCTTGCACTGAAAAAATCAGGATACCTTCTCTCTGCCGCCCAGAGAAAAGAAACAGAAAAAGAAACTTCTCTCGTTATCGGCGGAGAATGGGCCATAGAAATACAGAATGATCTGCTGTATATTGCACCCTATGTGACGGCATCTATGCCAAAGAAATTCAGGGAAGCGTGCCGGGTATTGAAAATACCTCCAAAAATAAGGGCTTATCTATTCCAAGAGCATATCGATCCACATAACCTGCCCGCGCAGGGTGAATAACCACGCACCACATCATAAAATACGCATAAAATAAAGGGCACCTCTAATCCTCCCTCGTCCATTTTCCCTCTGCAAGCGGATGGGAGCGCATATATTCCTGCATTTTCCTAGCCGAACCCAGTTTTGTATACACCTGTGTGGTGGCCATTGTCTCGTGTCCAAGCAGTTCACTGACATCGGCAATACGCGCACCATGATTGAGCAGGTGTGTGGCAAATGAATGGCGTAACTGGTGCGGGGTTGCTTTCATTCCTGAAGCCTTGAAAAGTTTAGTCAGTTTGTAACGCAGCTGGGCACTGTTCATGGGGGCGTTCCCTTTTTCAAACAGATATTTTCTCGGCTGCATCTGTGCTCTATAGCTTTTCAGCAATACCTGAAGCGGCTTAATCAGAGGCAGTTCACGTACCTTGTTGCCTTTTCCGTGTATTTGTATCCATTCCTCTTTTATGTCTTCAAGCTTCAGTCCGCTCAGTTCAGAAATACGGAGCCCCAGCCCGTAAAGCATGCTGATCAGCAGTTTTTCTTCCATCGTGGCTGTGGCCAATACTTCCTCTATATACTTTTCTTCAATAGGTTTTGGAAGGCTCTGGGGTACCCTTATGGACTCATCTGCGATCAATGTGATGGTCAAATGACACTGATCTTCAAGATATTTGACCAAAGAACGTACAGCCGAAAGCTTTTTGACAATCGTTTTTTTACTGTTCTTGACAATGCTGAAACGAAAAGGGGTTATATCCAGTACCCATCTCTCTTCTTCTTCATAAAAAGGGCTCACTTCTGCCATTTGACGCAGGGCGATCTCATATGTTTCGACAGAAAGTGCAGAGTAACCGCGGACATCAAGAAGATAATCAAGAAATGCCTCGATATAGGTTTCAAGTTTTTCAGTATCCATCAGTCATTCCTCATTTTCTTCGCGTTTGTTGAATGTTCCTACCCTGCATGAAGAAGACAGTTTATCATAAAATTGTGTGTTCCAGCATTTTCTCCGACAAATAGGCTTTTGCTTCATCAAATGCCATGCCCTCCAGACTGACACTCTGCAAATAGAAATCAACCTGTGTAAAAGGTTTGGGAATGACAAACCTGTCCCAGCTTTTCAGCTGCCAGTAATGCTCTGCCGTGAAATTCATAATAAAAACAGGCAAATCACTTTTAAGGGCAATACCTACTGCTCCGTCACTCATCGTGTGCCTCGGCCCCCGGGGACCGTCCGGAGTAATCAGCACTTCCTCCCCCTGCCTGATACTTTTGAAAGCCTGCAGGAGTACCTGTCTTGCACCCTTTTTACTGGAACCCCTTAATGGTCTTATGCGCAAAAGCTGTAATGTCCCCGCAATAAGAGAACCGTCAAAATGGGCAGATATAATAGCCGATGCACGCTGTTTTCTATGTATTTTCCTATAAGCCTGCGTACTCATAAAAAGTTCCCCGTGCCAGCAGACGCATACGTGTTGTGCCTCACTGACAGGAGAGATAAAATGGAATTTTTTAAAAGTCGTGAACCAAATGATACGCATGAGCAGATAGACAAGAGGCGGCACAGCGATTTTGGCCACTTCCCTCCAAAAATCTTTCATACTGCTCAGACCACTTCCCCGTCAAGCGCACCGCGGGAAGTTTTTGTAATTCTGACATCAGCAATCTTTCCAAGCAGTTCTTCACTGCCTTGGACAAATATCAGTTTTCCGTCATCACTGCGCCCGGCAACACGTCCGTTAGGCTTGAGTTCATCGAAATAGACCCTGTGCACCTTCCCCTTCTGCGCATCCATGACCTCATCGAGTATCTCTGTATGTCGCGACTGCAGTTTTGTCAGCCGTTCACCTGCGATACTGCTGTCGATCTGTTTTTCAAAAACTGCGGCTTCCGTATGGGGACGGGGAGAATACTTGAAAGAGAACAGCTGCTCAAAACGTACTTTTTCCAATACATCCATTGTATCTTCAAAATCCTGCTCGCTCTCTCCGGGAAATCCGACAATAATATCGGTTGAAATAGTCGCTTCCGGACAGAGTGTACGTATCTTCTCGCATCGGTTGAGAAAATTCTCTTTGGTATAGCCGCGTTTCATTGCTTTCAGAAGTGATGTCGAACCACTCTGCAAAGGTACATGTATCTGTTTGCAGATCTTCGGATTGGAAGCGAACTCTTCGAGAAAAGCATCATCCATATGCAGCGGATGGGGAGAAGTGAACCGGATACGCTCCAAACCTTCGATAGTTGATATTTTTTGAAGCAGTCCGGTGAAATCGATCTTCTCTTCAAGGGCACCGAAACGTCTGCCGTAATTGTTCACGTTCTGCCCCAGAAGCATCACTTCTTTTGCACCGCCTGCCACTGCCTTGCTAATTTCCTGCACCAACAGGTCGCTGGGTATGGATATTTCATCTCCTCTGGTCGCCGGCACAATACAGAAAGTACATGACTTGTCGCATCCAATGGAAATATTGACCATAGCCTTAAAGGGATTGCTCCTGTATTCCCCGAATGCATAAGTACTTTCATCATAATCCGTATTGATTTCAACAGCATGTTTTTTGTCAATGACGTCACTGATCTTTGAAACATTTCTCGCACCTATGACAAAATCCACCGACGGTGCTCTTTTAATGATCTCTTTTCCCAAATGGCTTGCCGTACATCCGGCAACGCCTATCTTGGCCCCGGGCTTTTTATGTTTGTTGAATACCCCGATCTCCGAAAAGAGCTTGGCAACAGGTTTTTCTCTGACCGAGCAGGTATTGATAATAATCAGGTCAGCTTCCTCAAGATGGTCTGTAAGTTCGTAGGATTCTTTCTGATTGAGTTCAGCGATCATATGCTCGCTGTCCCGGACATTCATTGCACATCCGAGTGTTTCTATAAATAGTTTTTTCATAATGTAGGTGGGTAGAAAATGTGGCAGTAAAGTAGAAAAATGGTTAAAATATGCACTCTACGCAGCTGCGCACAATGTGCTACCTGCTCTCCTTAGGCAATGATATGGACTTCATAGATAAATTCATTGTCATCAAGGCCGTATTTTACTTCACGCATATAGACTGAATAGCCTTTTTCTTCGAAATACTCGATAAGCGCCTTGAGCTCTTTGTGTGAATTGTCTTTGTCAAAATAAAATATCGATCTGCTTGCTAGTTCCTCTTCCAGTTTTTTCAACTCGATGGTTTTAGGTTTTGCTTTAAGTGTTGTTCTAGCAAGTTTCAGTTTCATTTCTCTATACCTTTTGTGTTATTATTCTTGTTCGTGACATCAATTTCATTTATTATACTTTATTTTCAGTAAAGGTTAGATGAGATATAATTCTATTCTTCAAAAACACTGCTCCCCATGATGTTCTTAACACTGTTATGTTACCTCTTGTAGCGGTCAAACTGAAACTACACTAAGGAAAAAAAAGATGGAAAAGATATTAGATATTATAGAAGCAATCGCCCATGAAAAAAATATTTCAAGAGAGCATGCGATCGAAGCCTTCAAAGAGGCATTGACAAACACTGCCAAAAAACTGACAAGCTTTACAAGCAATTTTGAAGTCACCATAGATAATGATACCAAAACCTATTCGATACACAAAGTCATTACCGTCGTAGCGGATGATGATGAACAGCTTTATGTCGAAGTCGGCAAAGACGATCATAAAGAAAAGATACTCTCCGATGCTTTCATGCCGCTTTCCGAAGCAAAAGAGTTTGATGATTCCCTTGAGATCGGGGACAAACTGACAGAAGAATTTATCCTTGAGGAGCATGGAAGAACAGCGTCCGCCAATCTTTTCAGGGAACTTGAATACCATATCCAAAGACGTATAGAGCAAGATCTTTTTGAAAAATACAGGGAAAAAGTAGGATCGGTTATGCTCGGAACTGTCAACCGCATTGATGCAGATGACAATACCCATGTCGAAATCGGTGAGCTGAAAGGCATTTTAACTTTGAGAAACCGTATCAAGGGTGAAAAATTTAAACGCGGAGACACCATCAGAGCACTGCTCCGTTATGTCAGTGTTGACCCGCAGTACGGCCTTTTTCTGGAATTGACAAGAACTTCACCCAAGTTTCTTGAAGCATTGATGGCAAGCGAAGTACCTGAAATAGCAGATGGTGTTGTCGAGATCGTCAATGCAGCGAGGATTCCCGGGGAAAGAGCCAAGATCGCTCTGAAAACAGACCAGATGAATGTAGACCCGATCGGTGCGGCTGTCGGTGTCAAAGGCGTGCGTATCAATGCGGTCAGCGAAGAGCTCAACGGTGAAAACATTGACTGTATCGAATATTCTCCGATCCCGGAGATATTCATCACAAGGGCGCTCAGTCCTGCGATCACACAGAGCATCAAGGTAGACCAGGAAGAGAAAAAAGCAGTCATAAACATTACGGGAGACCAGAAAGCCAAAGCTATCGGGAAAAGCGGGATCAATATCCGTCTTGCATCCATGCTGACAGGCTATACCATAGAGCTTAATGAAGTGGAAGGTGTAACCGAGAGACAACCCGAGTCGGCAAAAGGCGGAGAAGCAGACAAAACAAAAGATACAAGTGCCTTGGCAGATCTGTTCAAGTAAGACAAAAATATTCGAGGGGTACCTCTACCACAGAAAGTACCTTGCGGCTGTGGGATCATGACCCATAAAAACCAAGATTCCGCGCACATATGATTTGTGCAGGGGCAATCCCTTATAGCCGCCCGACCAAAATCAATATATCCTACGCGAAAATCATTTGTGCAAAACTCTCCACTTCCAGAGAAGCAGAACCCACCAAAACACCATCTACACCGTCAATACTGATAATCTCTTTAATATTCGCCGGTTTGGCAGAACCGCCGTAGAGCAGCGGTCTGTCAAAATGTTTCTTCAACGCGGCATGGGTCGAGGCGATCTCTTCAACTTTGGCAGAACGTCCTGTACCGATCGCCCAGATCGGCTCATAGGCGATAATGAGTTTTTCGTAAGAAAGGTCAATCCCTTCAAACTGGGAAAGCAGATGTGTCATCACAGCCTCTTCTCCTGCTTCTCTTACTTTCAGCGCTTCCCCGATACAATATACGATTTCAAATCCCTGTGCTTTGAAGTAGGCAAATTTTTCTGCGACAAAGGACTGGCTTTCCCCAAAAATATCACGTCTTTCACTGTGGCCGACCAGAACGGTTTTTATGCCAAATTCTTCCAGCTGTTCCAGACCTGTTTCTCCGGTAAAAGCACCGTTTCTTTCCCTATAGGCATTCTGTGCCCCTACAGTAATATTTCCTGTATGCGCAGTCAATGCTGTTGCAGGAGGAAAAACCAAAACACGGTCCCCGCTGTGCATTTTGGACAATTTTGCCTCGAGTGTTTTCAGATAGGC
>NZ_WGDD01000039.1 GCF_015493435.1 Sulfurovum sp. | reverse complement strand
TAGACAAAGCGGCCGAAGGCTTTTTGAAGTATGTCATTGAAAAAAAGAGCGGTATTATCCGCGGTATCCAGATCGTCAGTGAAGACGCTTCGTCATTGAGCGGGGAAGCGTCACTGATTGTGGCCAATGAAATGACAGCGATGGATGTGATGAAAACGATTCATCCCCATCCGACACTGACGGAAAGTTTCGGAAAACTCTCCCAAAGCATCTTTATGAAAAAGATGATGGGACGCTAAAATGAAAACGGCAAAACTGATTTTGCTTCGCCATGGCGAAAGTCTCTACAACAAGGAGAACCTGTTCACCGGATGGACGGATGTAGCGTTGAGCGAACAGGGGAAAAGCGAGGCGGAACATGCCGGCGAAATTCTGGAAAAACACGGTCTCTATCCGGATATCTGTTTTACATCCTGGCTCAAACGCTCCATTCATACGACCCAGATACTGCTCGGTGTTTTAAAGTGGGAGCACATAGACGCCATAAGAAGCTGGAAGCTGAATGAACGGCATTACGGTGCCTGGCAGACACACAATAAAGACAAAATCAAAAAAGAAGTGGGAGAAAAGGTTTTCATTTCAATACGCCGGGGTTACGATACACCGCCGCCACCGCTTTCAGATACCGATTTTGAACGTTTGAAGAACGACCCGAAATACCGCTCCGTAAACCCTGCCGAACTTCCGAGAAGCGAATCGCTGAAAGATACACGCAAAAGAACTCTTGCATACTTTTTTGAGGTGATTGTTCCCGAGCTTGACAAGGGCAGAACGGTGCTGGTAAGTGCCCATGGAAATTCACTGAGATCTCTGCTGATGGAACTGGAACATTTGACACCCGAACAAATCGTCAAAGTCAATATCCCTACAGGAAAACCGATACTTTATTCGCTGGATGAAACATACAGAATCTTGAAAAAAGAATATTTGGAGTAGAATGTCTTTATGAAATAATAAAAAAGGAATGTGTATGGCAACAGTAGTATCATACGGTGCGGCAGAAGTAGTGACAGGATCCTGTCATCTTTTCAGCATCGACGGAGGACCGAGTATTCTGATAGACTGCGGGATGTTTCAGGGGACAGAGGAGGACCGTAATTACGGTCCGTTCGATTTTGAACCGTCGGAGGTTGATTATCTGCTTGTAACACATGCTCACCTCGACCATGTCGGGCGTATCCCGAAATTGGTCAAAGAAGGATATACCGGTCCCGTTTATGCTACCAAAGCCACAAGAGATCTGGCTGAAGTCATTTTGCTTGACAGTGCCAAGATCATGAAAGAAGATTATCTGACCAATTACAAAAAAGCGCAGAGACAGGGAAAAGAAGAGAGTGTAACCGCACCGCTCTATGAAGAGACGGATGTGGACAATGCATTGAAACTTGCCTGGCACTATCCCGAGTATGACACCGCTTTTGAACTGCATGACGGTATAGAAGTGATATATCACAATGCAGGACATATTCTCGGGTCTGCCTTTATTGAAATCAATTATACTGAACACAATGTCAGACAGACGATCGTCTTTTCCGGTGATATTGGAAACGATAACGATATGGTGCTTCCCAACCTTGAAAAATGCACCCATGCCAATTATCTGTATGTCGAATCTACCTACGGAGACCGCGACCATCAGACTGCGGAGATCAGTACGACGGAATTCAAACGGATTATTATTGATACGCTGCACAACTGGGGAAATGTCATCATCCCTTCGTTTGCCGTAGAAAGAACGCAGGAACTGCTGTGTATTTTAAAAGGCATGCATGACAGACAAGAACTTCCCGAATGCCAGATATTTCTTGACAGTCCCATGGCCACACGGGCAACGGAAGTGTACAGGAACTATTCCGACCTTCTGAGCCCGGAATGCCAAAACATTAAAAAACGTGACGGAACAGTCTTTGATTTCGAAGAACTTGTCTATACGCTCGATGTTGACGCTTCCAAAAAGATAAATGATGTCGACTCGCGTGCCATTATCATTGCCGGAAGCGGTATGTGCAACGGTGGAAGAATACTGCATCACTTTAAAAACCGTTTGTGGAACCAGAAAAATGCTGTGATCTTCGTCGGCTATCAAGCCATAGGAACGCTGGGAAGGCGTATTGTGGACGGTGCAAGATGGGTGAAGATTTATCATGAAGATATTCTCATAAAAGCCAGTATCCATACCATCAACGGTTTTTCTGCACATGCAGACCAGAGCGCGATTATCAAATGGGTATCACAGATGGATGATCTCAGCAGGATCTACCTGATCCACGGAGAAGAGGACAAACAGGTGATCCTCCGAAGTGTAATGGAAAATGTACTGAAGAAAAAAGCCCATATAGTAGAGCCCGAAGAAGTGATCTACCTTTCCTGAGGAGGAAATTTCATTGATCATTGACTTTCTCATACAGCATTTTTCCTACACCATACTTTTTTTCTGGAGTATGTTTCAGGGGGAGATCGCCCTGGTCTTTTCAGGCTATATGATCAGACAGGGTGCATTTGAACCTGAAAATGTTCTCCTCCTTGCGATCAGCGGTGCCGTGTTGGGAGACATAGGCTTTTTTCTTACAGGGCGCTTTTTCAAAAGCAGAGCAGAAGAGCTGCTGCACCGGCACAGGAAAAAGTTCAGCCGGGTTCAGGCATGGTTCCGCCGTTACGGCGGCTGGATCATTGTCTTTGAACGTTTTGTGTACGGTGCACATATTCCTTCGCTTCTGATGGTAGGCATGTCAGGTTTCGGATGGGTAAAATTTCTCATGCTTGAAATCATCGGTGTACTGATGTGGGCCATTACCTTTACCACGATCGGATATTATTTCGGCGATACGGTAGTGCAGGTTTTAAGTATGATTCATCATCATATCGCCATTGTGGTACTGGCAGCACTTTTTTTCTATGTTGTCTATCTGCTCTATCTTCCGGATGAGGACGAGGATGAGGAAAAAGAACCAAAATAGTACCAGACCTGCAACATATTTCCTGTTAACATTCCGGTAATCTTCTATGGTAGAATAAACCAAAACAGACAAAGGAATTTCCCATGGCAGGTACATCACGGCACATTACACTCTCTTTGACAGCAGAGCAGGCTGAAGCACTTGAAACAGCAGCAAAGAGCACAGGAGAGGATGCAAACACTATTATCAGAGTAGCAATATCGGACTATGTCAAAAAGGTCATGAATGACGAAGAAGGCAAAAAACTCGCGAAGATCAATGCGCTGCTTGATGTACAGTAATATTTCGGTATAACCATAAATACAGTTATGCTATAATCGCTATACTATAATTATTTCGGATAATACACAAGGGAGATTTTCAACAATGAATAAAAAAATACTGGTTGTAGATGATGTGAACTTCAATATAGAATTTGAATCAAAACTGATCAAAACACTGATGCAGGAATATAAGATCACTGTGGAGGTCCATGAGGCGCATACGGTGGAAGAAGCACTGAAGAGAATAGCGGATGACAGCACTTACGATGCCATGATCATCGATATGAACCTTCCTGACGGCAGCGGGGTGGAAATCGCAAAAGCTGCCCGTAAAAAAAATGACAAAACGAGACTGGCTGCATTGACTATCTACCCTAACGAGTACGAAAAAGAACGTCCGTATTTTGATCTGTTTCTTAAAAAACCGATCATGCTTGATTCTTTCAAACAAAACTTTATACGGCTTTTGCAACTGCCTTGAATCCGGTGGGAATTTACCTATAGGCAGGCCTTGGCCAATGCCAGACTCTCTTTGATATCTTTCTTTTGAAAAGGTTTTCCCACATAGAGATCGAAGAGGGCTCCTCCTTTGTCTTCTTTGCTGTCGTCGCCTGAAATGGAGACGGCAAATACCCTTTGGCTGTCTTTTTTATTTTCGTAGGCACGAAATTTCCTGATGACTTCCGAGCCTGAAAGCACAGGCATATGTTTATCAAGATAAACCAGTGTATACGGATACGCCTCTTTAACGCCATTTTTTAGCATTTCCAGTGCTTTTTCCCCGTCTAAAGCAGTATCTACCTGGCAGAATTCATCCTGTAAAATGGCTTTGATGAGTGCTATATTGATCTTGTCATCATCGGCTATGAGTATACGTTTGGGCTGATTGTCTGCAATAAATTCATAAAGGATATTGGCATAGTAGCTGTATTGCGAAACAATACTGTAGTCACTGTGACTGTCTCCCAAAAGAGAAAGAAAATGTTCTTCTATGACAAGCAGAGGGATCTTTTTCTGTTTTGCCGCGCTGGCTATCTCCTCTGTCAGACAGTTCTGGAAACAGATGAGATGCGTGATGTTTTCGGGAAGGTTCTGTGTACTTTTGACCGCACTGATCTGTGTTTTGTCCAATCCCATTCTGAGCAGGTAGCGTACAAGGTTTTTGCTGCTGAATGCATTTTCACGGCTGAGAAAAACCCCTATCTGTATGCGTTTGTTGCGGATAGGGGTAAACATACTCTGCCTGTTGCTGCCGTTAACGGGAAGGGAGAAGTAGAAACTGCTGCCTTTGTCGATTTCGCTTTTCAGTTTGAGTCTGCCGCCCAGTTCCTGGACATATTCGGTGCAGATGGACAGTCCGAGACCCGTTCCGCCATATTTCAAACCGGTATCCTCTTCTGCCTGTGCAAAGGCTTTGAATATTTCTTCCTGTTTTTCCTTTTCGATACCGATACCGGTATCTGTAACAGCGATTTTCAACCTGTTTTCGTCACGGTCGTACTGGATAGAAAGTGTAATACTCTCTTTTGACGGGGTAAATTTATAGGCATTGTTCAAAAGGTTCATCAGGACACGTTTAAGCAATACATCTTCGACGAATATCTCTTTGGGAAGGAGCGGATCGATATAAATATTGAACGTGATTCCCTTGTTGTACATATTGGCAGAAAAAATTTCCGCAACATCGGCAAAAAACCTGGTAGGGTTCAGCTGTACCGCTTCGGCCCTGACACGTTCTCTCTGGGACGATACCCTGTCCAGTATGGATGTAGTAAGGTCATTGATGAATCTGGCACTTTCTTTCGCATTATGAATATACTGAAGCAGTCTGCTGTCATCCAGCTGATCTTCAAGCAGCTCGAGAAAACCGTACAGTGAGTTTGAGGGTGTACGGATATCATGTACGGTATTGGCAAGAAAGGTGAGTGTAGCATCGGAAGTTTCCGTATTTTTCTGCTCTTCCCTGATCTTTTCAACATTTTTGACAACACTTTCGGATGATTCGGTAAGACGGTCGCTTATGTAGACAGTTTCATGTTCTTCCGTTTTCATTTCAGGATGCATGGTATAAATAACATTGATCAGAAAAGGTACGAGTGCCTCAAGTATGTCAAGGTCATCCTGTGTAAAATTTTTGATCTTTCCGATCGATGAGTAGGCAGTGACCATTCCCAAAAAACGGTCGGAATCGATCACAGGCACAATGATCTTTGATTTGATCCTGATATTATCCGGATTGTCAACAGCGGGAAAATACTCTTTTTCGCTTGCGAGATAGTTGAAGATACCGCTGCTGAGTGTAAAAAAACATTTTGCCAGAACACCATGCTGCCCCAGCATCGATATTTGATGGAGTGTTTCATCGTTCCGTTCACGTTTGAGTGTTGCCGTATGTCTGTCAAATATCCATAATGAAGCAGATTCTGTCTGCATCAGCGAAGAGAGCAGTTTTTCAATGATACGGTTTATTTCAATATTATCTTGTGCTTTTTTTATTTTTAGCGTCGTTTCAGTGACCAGTTGCTTCAAATCATTTGTTTTGGTTTTCTTCATACCTGACTTCTTCCATGTTTTATCCCGAAATTATAGTCAAATTTTTTGGGAATGTGTGTAGGATAATTCCTACATACAGAAAAAATTATTTTTGATAGTATTCCATTCATAAAATGTAAGAAAGTAAGGAGTTAGCTATGCAGAGACCTGTACCTACCGATGTGGAACATGAAGTAAGCAGTATTGATCTGATCGTATCCAAGGGAGATGCTGAAGGAAACATTACCTATACGAACCCGATTTTTATGAAAATTTCCGGATATACCCAGGGAGAACTGCTGGATAAACCCCATTCCATTCTCCGCCATCCGGATATGCCGAAAGTTATTTTCAAATATCTCTGGGACAATATCAAAGAGGGAAAAGAAGTATTTGCCTATGTGAAAAACCTTTGCAAGGACGGCAGTTTCTACTGGGTACTGGCGCAGGTAAGAATGGCAAAAAACCCGGACGGTTCTTTCAGGAACTATGTTTCTACCAGAAAAGCTATTTCCGACAGTGCCAAAGAGACCATCAGTGCACTGTATGCCAGGTTGCTGAAGATAGAGCAGGAAGAGGGTATTGAAGCATCGGAAAAGGCATTGGAAGCATTCCTGGCGGAAAATGGTCAGAGTTTTGACACATTCAACGAATTCATGCGACAGCTCAATAAATAATACAGAAATACAAAGGATAACAATAATGATCGATTTTGACAAAGCTATGAAAAGACTCCGTGCCGTGAACGGCTATCTGGGGTCGGCAGTACTGAACTACTCGGGTGAAACACTTTATGTGGACAATGACAATACAGGTACGGATATTCCCTACTCTGCAAGTATCTTCAATGATGCCTACAGAATGGTTTCCGAATCTTCACTGGACGTCGGGTTTGCCGAAGCCTCTTCCATTGAAGCCAAAACACTGGACGGACATGTTTTTCTTATTAACAGTGCCGGTGTGCTTTCCTCGGACAATTTTTCAAAAATAAATGTCTTTGCCATTTTCAGAGATGACGGAAATGTGGCACTGGCCAAAATGATTATGGACAAAGCCGGCAAGGGAATGTCGGAAGAGCTTGGGCGCCTGTAGCGTACTGAGAGGTTTTTATCCTATGACAAAAAAGGTATTACTATTAAAACACTCTATTTAATAAGGCATGCCAAATCCAGCTGGAAAGATATTGATGCCAGCGATTTTGAACGCGGTTTGACCAAAAAAGGCCGAAAAAACATTGAAACGATCGGGTCCTACCTGAAGCTCAGGGGAACCGTTCCCGATCTCGTTCTGTCAAGCTGTGCACTGAGGGCGCAGGAAACGGCAGATCTTTTGGTACGGAAACTCGCATCCGAGGCTCCTGTCAATTATATGCGCGAACTGTATTTTACCGATACTGACATACTCAAAGAGATCATCATGATGCAGGATGCCTCCCATGATACGATCTTTGTGGTCGGACATAATCCGCAGATAACAGATATGGCCAATATGCTGATGGATGAGCATATCTCAAAGATCCCGACCATGGGCATTGCGGCTATCACATTCGATATTGACCACTGGGGTGATATTGGACAGTCGTCGGGAAAACTTGATTTTTTCATCTATCCCAAACAGTTCCAGTACTATATACCCAATCAGATAAGGGCTGTATTGCATAAAAATACTTGATTTTCCATCCGCATAAAGAGAACATCGCTATAATTAAAAAGACAATGAAGATTTTCTTTGGAAAAAGAGGGAGAGAGGATATCATGCATCTGACTATTTTGGAATTATTGTCCAGGGCAAAAGAATTTACGATTCTTTATGTTGAGGACAATACCTTTGTGCAGGAAAGTACGCTTGATCTGCTGAAAATGTATTTTGACAAAATTGATGTTGCCAGCGACGGACGGGAAGGGCTTGAACAGTATGAGCACTTCTATTCGGAACATAATACTTCTTATGATATTGTACTTACCGATATCAATATGCCCAAAATGAACGGGATTGAGATGATAGAACATATCCGCCAACGTAATGAGCGGCAAAATATTATCGTACTTTCTGCCCACAATGAGACAAAATATCTTCTCAGACTGATCGACCTTGAAGTAACAAATTTTATTCTAAAACCTATTGATATCGGACGTTTTGAAAAAGTGTTTGCCCAGGTCATAGAGATCATCCTCCATAAAAGACAGTTCAAACAGATGAATGAAAACCTGAAAATATCAAAACGGGCGGCGGAAGAGGCTACACTGCAAAAAAGCCAGTTTCTTGCCAATATGTCACATGAAATACGGACACCTCTGAACGCTATTATGGGTTTCATTACCCTTTTGGAAGCGAATGAAAACGATACAACAAAACTGAAATATCTCAGTATTATCAAAAATTCTTCCGATTCACTCCTGCAGATCATTAATGATATTCTGGATATCAGCAAGATAGAAAGCGGTAAACTCAAAATAGAGCCGTATAACTTCAATCCGTATGAAGATCTGATAACGATTGCCGAACTGTTTCAGGCAAAAGCGGCAGAAAAAAAGATCGATTTCAAAATCAAATACAATCACTTCATGCCTGAAATACTTTTTGGTGATGCGCTGCGTATCAAACAGATCTTTACGAACCTGCTTTCCAATGCCATTAAATTCACTCCGGAAGGTGCCATTGTCAAATGTGTGATTTGGTATAAGAACGGATATTTGAATATCGTGGTGAAAGACTACGGCATAGGCATCAGCGAAGAGAAACAGAAAAGTATTTTTGAACCTTTCATGCAGGCAGACGGATCGACGGCAAGAGTCTATGGCGGTACAGGCCTCGGCCTGACGATCAGTTCGGAACTGAGCCATATGCTGGGCGGGACGCTGACCTTAAAAAGCAAAGAAGGCAAAGGAAGTGTTTTCAAACTTTCTGTTCCGCTGTCCATGGGAGAAAAAGAGACCAAAACAGAAACAGAAGAGATAACGCTCAGCGGCCACATTCTGATCGTGGAAGATTATGAAGCCAACAGGATGTTCGTCGGTATTATCCTGGAGAATGCCGGACTGACCTATGAAATGGCGAATGATGGGATAGAAGCGGTAGAAAAATTTAAAAACGGCACATTCGATCTTATACTGATGGATGAAAATATGCCAAATATGGGTGGTATGGATGCGACAAAACAAATACAGAAAATAGAGCAGGAAAAGCATTTGGAACATACACCGGTCATCTCTCTGACGGCCAATGCACTTGAAGGTGACAGGAAACGTTTTCTTGATGCAGGATTTGATGACTATTTGAGCAAACCTATCGATCCGGAACTGCTTTTAAAGCGCTTGCACAGGTTCCTGAAGGTGCCGGCACATACCAGGGGAAAGGATCCAGCTGTATGAGACAGAGCGACAATTCCTTTTTGATGCAGGACAGGATTAACCTGGTACTGAAAATATTTAATTTGCTTATCATTTTGCTCAGTACTATGAGTCTGGTACGTCTGATTGAAAAGAATTATATACAGTTTGCGGCAGATATACTGTTTCTGCTCATCGTGCTCTACGGATATTTCAGGCTTAAGACCAATTACCGGAATTACCGGTTTATTATCCGTATTGTATTTTTGGGTGCCCTTGCCGCATCCACTTTTCTGCTTGTGCATTATCAGCATAACCCCATACGTTTTGTGTGGTTTTCTACGGTTGTGTATATTATTTTTTATCTTTTTGACAGGAAAGAAGCGCTCTGCTGGATCGGTTCGATCGGGATTGCACTTTTTGCCATATATATATTCGACATTCCAGGGTTCAATCTAAGCCTGGTAGACTTCCTCGTATGGGTCATGAACATGCTGATCGTTCTGATGATATCGCACTGGTATGCAAAGACGGAAGAAGCATCGACACAAAAGTTTTTACAGATAAAGGATATACTATCCGACGAAGTGGCAAAAAAAACACGGGAGCTGCAAGCGCAAACACTGGCATTGGAGCAGAAAACCATGGAACTGCAATCGCTCAATGCAACCCTGGAAGAGCGGATACAGAAAAAGATTGAGGAGAACAGGGAACAGGAGAAAATGCTTTTCAGACAGGCAAGGTACGCCCAGATGGGAGAAATGATCAGCATGATCGCCCACCAGTGGAGGCAGCCGCTTAATGCTATTTCTGCAAGCGCAGCGATCATGCAGCTGAAACTTGAGAGGGAAGATCCCCAAAATATTTTTTTCAAAGAGAAGGTTGCACGCATAGGAGACTATGTACAGCATCTTTCTTCAACGATCGATGATTTTAGAAACTTTTTCAGGCTTGACCGGAAAAAAGAAGAACGTGAATTTCCGGAAATCATTGATAATGCCCTGAGTCTTGTCAAGAATGCACTGGAAGAAAAAAATATTGTGCTCGCTACACACTATCAGTGTACAGCATGTCTTATTTATACTTATCCGAATGAAATTCTTCATGTCATACTCAACCTGCTTAAAAATGCGGAAGATGCACTGCTTATGAACAAAATTTCCGAGCCGAAGATCATGATTCGGACAATGTCAGAGCAAGGCAGGGTTGTATTTGAAATCGAAGATAATGCCGGCGGTATCGGAAAAGACATTATGGAGAAGATCTTTGATCCTTATTTTACCACCAAAGGACACAGTGACGGAACCGGACTGGGGCTGTATATGTCCAAAGTGATCATTGAAGAACACTGTCAGGGAAAGATAGAGGTGGAAAACGGTGCGCGGGGAGCCATCTTCAGACTGGTTTTCCCTCAACATTCATGAACGTGTGCAGAGCCGCTCGTAGGCAAACTGAAAAAGCCGGGAAGCACTGTCGAGGTTGAGCTTTTCCATTATTCTCCCCCGGTAGGTAGAAACGGTTTTGGGACTCAGCTTCAGTATTTCCGAAATATCTTTGGATGTTTTTCCCTCTGCGATCATTGTCAGGACTTCAAATTCCCGTTTTGAGAGCAGATCGGTCAGACTGGCTTCTTCTTTGTCGAGTTTTGTGCCGTATGCCAGTGTATCTTCCAATGCAGTGCTGATGTATTTTTTACCGTGTATGACCGTTTTTACTGCATCGATAAGTTCCGAAGACACCACGGCTTTGTTCAGATAGCCGGATGCGCCGCTCTTGAATGCACGAAGGGCATACATTTCTTCAGGATACGCACTCAAAACCAAAACAGGAAGAGAAGGATACTGCTTGACAACATTTTCGATGGAAGCCAGGCCGTTGAGATCACCCAGGTTCAGATCGAGTATGAGCAGGTCTACGCTCGTCTTTTCCAAACAGCCGGCAAGTTCGGCATAGGATGATGCCTGTACGGCTACTTCCATCTGCTCCTGGGCCTCTATGATCATGGTCAGTCCCTGACGTATGATCTCATGGTCATCGGCAATCGCTATATATGTCATCCCAATACCTCCCCGCCCGATAGATGGAATATAAATCAAGATATTTATTTTAGCACTACTTGATGAGAAAAACAAGAGCAGTTACTGTATAATAGAGTTATAATAATTATTAAAGGTAATAGAAATGGAAGATCTCATTTCCGAAACATTACAGATTGCGCGTGAAAAATTCAGTGCATTTGGATTTAAAGAAGAACAGATAGACCAGCTTTTGACATCAGGAAGAAACGATTTGGAAAAAGAACTCCATACGCTTGCCGCACTGCTGGAGACGGAAGAAACCGATATAGAGAATCTCAACCAGTCACTGCACGCGCTCAAAGGTTTGCTTTACAATATGGGAAATATGGAGGCAGGCAATATGATGAACGAGCTGAGGACGGAAGGGAAAGTATCCGAGCGTATAGATGAAATTAAAAAAATAGTGAAACGCTGAAATGCTCTCTAAAAAAGTAATTCTGATCGGAGATTTCTCGACGGGTAAAACAAGTTTGATCCGCCGTTATGTCGACAATCAGTTCAGCGACAGATATTTGAGTACCATCGGTGTAAAGATATCACGTAAAAAAATTGATGTGAAAGAAGAAGTCCTTCAGGCGCTTATCTGGGATATTGAAGGCGGTACAAAAACCAAACCCGTCAATAAAACTTATCTCATCGGTGCACACGGGTGCATTGTTGTTGCAGACATCACCCGGGAAGATACGATAGGACATATAGCGCTGTATTTGAATGAGGTTCAGACGATTGCGCCGGGCATCCCTTTCGTCATCGTACTGAACAAATCGGACTGCCTGCCCGAAGAGGAAGCTTCCGTGATACAGGCAAAGGTATTACAAACGTATAAAAGCTATACACAAAGTGTTTATGTGACATCGGCAAAAAGCGGTGAGGGCGTCATGACTGCCTTTACCCGTCTGGCAATGGAACTGGCAGGTCAGTAATGCATATACAGGAAGTCTTTAATGCTATTTACGAGAACCATAAATATGAATATTTTGTCATAAACCATGC
>NZ_WGDD01000038.1 GCF_015493435.1 Sulfurovum sp. | reverse complement strand
TGAAGGCATCAGCAGGAAGTCGGCCGCAGCATACAGCTGACGGGAAAGCGCTTCATCGTACCCTTTCAGGTAGTGGATATTTCCATATTTCTCAGACAGTTCCGAGAGCTTCTTTTCTGTCTCTGCTTCCCCTTCTCCAAGCATCACGAACTCCAGAGGCTCCGCAGAGAGATCCTTGAGCGATGCAGCGATGACCGATATTCCTTTCTGCTCCACCAGCCTGCCTATAAAAATAAACAGAGGTTTCTTCCTCTCTTTTACGCCCAGATTCTTATAGTATGCCTTTTTATTGGCAGCTTTTTTCCCGACATGGTCTGCACTGAAATTGGCATAAAGCGCCCTGTCATGTTCCGGGTCAAAGCATACCGTATCTATGCCGTTCAGTATGCCTGTCAGTTTCCTGCGGTGTTTCGTCAGAAAACCGTCAAGGCCGCATCCGAACCGAACCGTGAGTATCTCTTTCGCATAGCTGGGACTGACTGTGGTGATCTTCTCACTGTAGGCGATACCTGCTTTCAGGAAATTGGCTTTCCCGTAGAACTCCAGACTTTCCATAGTGAAATATTTTTTATCGATAGCCAGTTTCTTCAGCACTTTTTTGTCAAACAGCCCCTGATAGGCAAGATTGTGTATGGTCAATACGGTTTTAATGGATTCTGCTTTCAAAAAAAGTGCAGCCAGTGCGGTATGCCAGTCATTGAGATGTACAATATCGGCCTGTATCTTTTTGGCAATTTCTGCGACCATACGGGAAAAGAGACCAAAACGCAAACCGTCATTGTCATATCCGTAAAGCACTTCCGTTTCACACAAAATATCGTTATAGACGAACAGCGTATCACTTTCTTTTGCCTGAAAAAGCTCATAGCGGTACGTCTTTGAGCCCATTTTCAGCGTATATACCCTGCCCAAAGAATGCAGACCGAATTTTTTTCTGTCAATAAACCGGTAAAGCGGCGTAACGGGAATGATGTCACACACTTCCCTGAGTGCAAGCGGCAGAGAATGTGCTACATCTCCCAGTCCCCCGCTTTTGGAATACGGATACATTTCACTGCTGGCAAAAAGTACTTTCATCACAGCCCCTTCATCGCAACAACCCTGCCGCTTTTTCGGGAGACAGAGGGTTGATCGTCATACGGCTCTGCAATTCAAAGCCGCCTGTTCGGTAAAGCCGCGGAACCACCCGGATATAAAACCGGTAGAAATGCTGTATATCGTCAAAAAACGCTTCTGTTTCATAAGCTTTATGAAAAGGCGGGTTTTGTATGTAAATGTTATAGTCGAACGCTTTGAGCTCCCTTCTTAAAGCCGAAAGGACTTTTTTCAGCAAAGAAGCTGCTTCTGCCAGCAGACTTTCATGGCATGCGCCGATATCGGCTATGTCTATTTTGGGCATAATGATGACTTCAAACGCAAACTGGCTGCCGTACGGCGTGTAGGCCAGGAAATGTTCACTCTCATCCACCACCCTGCTTTTCTGCTCCCGTTCATAGTCTGTGATGTCTTTGAAGACACTGCGCCCGTGCTGCCTGTAGTAGGTATGGAGGTGTGTCAGGACACGGAGCTCTTCACGGGGCACGACCGGCAGGGCAATAAGCTGTGTATGGACATGAGGAAGTGTCGAACCTGCATTTTTTCCCTGGTTTTTAAAGAGGGTGAAGTAATGCAGCCTGTTATCTTTTCTGAGATCATTAATCCGCTCTTTGATCGTTTGCAGCCAGTCGGTCATCTGTTCCACATCCAGGGCATCGAACTCGGTCATATGTTCCGGTACATCCACAATAATTTCATGGGCGCCAAAACCGTCTATTTTTTCATAGAGGCCTTCTTCTTTTTTCTCATCGGTCGCTTCTATGGCTACAGCTTTATAGAGGTTGGGGACGACCCTTGTTTTCCATTTGCCTTTGGCATCTTTCAGGGCAAATATTTCAGGCGGGGTCATCGACTCATGACCGGCACAGAAAGGACAGGTACTTTCTTCTTTCAGTGCAGCCGAATGGTCCGGAAAAAGGTTTGGCCGGGTCAGTCGGCTCGGTGCTACGATCACATAGGTATCATGCAGCAGGTCATAGCGTATATCAGACATCTTTGACCTCCAGAGACCCCTGAAGGTTCAAATATTCTGAAAAAGGGAAAAGCAGAATAAAACTGACCCCCTGCACCATCAGGTCAAATCCTTTTTCACTTTTGGAGACGGTACAAAGCGGCACTGCCAGCAGGGTACAAGGATGGTCAAGCGTAAAAATGATCTCTTTCCGGGTATATCCGTCCCACAGTGAAAAATCCCTGATCCCTTCAAATGTCCTCTCTTCACTGAGTCTTTCCCCGTTCAGGAGTACATGCCCGAGATCGGCATAGTGCTGATTGAACTCCAAACCGTACAGGTAGTGTTTGGGGCTCTTTGTTGCCAGTTCTACGGAAAAATGTATCATTTCCGCATCGCAGATATAGCTTTTTGCCACGCTTGTCTCATACGTCTTGTCTTCATAGATACCGCCGTCACGCCTGAAGGTCAGCTTCGTATCGTCGACGGTATAGCCAAACGGCTGATCGGCAAAATCCCCATACTCTTTAAACCGGCATTTTCTGAAGTTCTCAAGTGTCAGACTGCTGTCGCTGATGTGGTCGACAAAAGAATTTTTGACATACCAGTCAAAATACAGCGCATCTCTAATGCTGCTGTCTGCCTCTGTTTTCAGTGTATGTATGGTAGCGATCTCTTTTCGAGACTCCTGCGCTGTGTCATCAGGTGCCTCATTCAGAAGTGTCTGGTGATAGGCTTCTTCCCTGCGTGTCATGGTATTCTGATAGTTGAACTTTCTGTCTCTTTGTAGAAATTCCACCATTTGTCCGCCCTGCCGGCTGTCAAAACGTACAATGAAATGTTTTGTAACGATTTTAATCTCGTCATATCCGTCCATGTCGGTATCTGCAGCTTCTATACGGTGTTTCACTTTATGGTAACGTATATTCTCACATTCGCAAAGATAGCTGTAGGCATTGTCTCTCAGATTCGGCAGATAGAGTCCTCCGAAAATACCGTGCCAAAAGACATCATTGGTTTGCAGTCTGTAGAGGGCATCAAGGTATTTTTTTGTATCTACCTGATGTTTTGAAAGCTCTATCATCCTTTTATGCAGTCTGTTTGATTCTTCATATTTGACAAAAAAGTTTTTCCAGAAAGCACCTTTGACGAACTTGTCCGCATCTAAATATGTTTTGGATACTTCCGTTTTAATGGCTTCGAGTTTCAGTGCATCCTGCGCCTTCATACTCCATTCTCCCAT
>NZ_WGDD01000037.1 GCF_015493435.1 Sulfurovum sp. | reverse complement strand
GTGATCTGGAAGTAGGCAACTGGCCCGGTGTCACGGTTGAAAAAAAAGAGGCAAAATTTACCTACAGAAAAGAAAAAGTCACGCTGCTCGATCTTCCCGGAACCTATACCCTCAGCCCGTATTCACTCGAAGAAAAAGTGACCAGAGATATTTTGGCAGAGGGAAAGTTTGACGGCATTATCAATGTGATCGATACAACCAATCTCCGCCGAAACCTCTATCTTACATTGGAACTTGTCGATATGCAGCAGCCGATTGTGATAGCCCTTAATATGTTCGATGACTTTAAAAAGAGGGGATACGAACTCGATGTAAATGCACTACAGGATATTTTTGGTATTTCTGTGGTCCCGACGATCGCATCCAAAGGACTTGGAACAGAAAAACTGATAGATGCGGCTGTTTCTGCTGTCCAGGGAAATAGACTTCCCCATATTCAGCTTTATCAGGAGCATATTGAAAAAGAGATCGCCTTTCTGGTACATCGTATGACCGACATACATTTGCCGCCGCGTCTTTTTGCAATGCAATTGCTTGCAAATGATTCCTATGCTGTTTCTTTTGCCGAAAAACTCCAGAATGATATGCTGATAGAAAAAGCGGCTCAGGCAAGAGCGAGGCTGGAAGCCCATATGAAGCTTCCTGCCCTGTGTATATCGACCATGGCTGCCATCAGAGAAGAGCTGGGAACACACTGGATGCTTCTTGAAATCGTACTTCTGCCGCTTGTCGCATACACGGTGAGTGTATTGATCTATTAGCTCGGGTCGAAATTTTTATGAGTGATACCTGACTATAGAACGAAATAACAGTAAAAAAATCCTCTTTCAGAAAAAATTAAAAAAAATGCCGCTATAATTAACTAACCAGTTGGTTAATTAAGAAGTAATTGATGAACTTGTTAGAATTTTACTATAAACAAAGGATTAGAAAATGCAAAGACGTGATTTTATGAAAGCTGCTGCGCTGGCAGCCGGTTCTATGGCTATGATGCCTGCAATGGCGAATGCCAGTATGATCAAACCTGCGAAAGGGGAAAAAGCACCGTCTGGTGCGGTTACCCTGTATTTTGAATTTCGGATTATGGGTAAATTCAAAGACAATGTATTGAAGCATGTCAATGAGTACAGCAAAGTGCTTCATGGAAAAAAAGGATTTTTGTCATTGAGCCTGAAAAATATGGTCGGTGACTCGACCATGGTACACAATTATCCTACCAACCTTAAAGGGGTGTTGCAAAGTGCCTATTTTGATGCAAGCAAAGAGGGCAGTCTACCGCTGTTCTACTCGCTTTTCGTCCGTTTTGAGAATTACCATGACCTGATGGCGTCCGGTACGACACAATGGTTCGCAAAGCTCATTGCAAAATACGGTCCTCTGAGCAAAAACTACCATGAAGGTGTTTACAAAACCGTGGCAGCCGGTGACAGAGAACATATTTATACTACCGAAACGGAGATAGCAAAATTCCTACGAGAGCAAAAAGACAAACCGACCAACCGCTACATTACGGTAAACAACCATGTCGGCATCTTTACCAAAGACAGAAAAGTGTTCAATGAAAAAAGCACTTCGCTGCTGAAAGTGGCACAGAATACGTTCCGACCTGCCAAAGGGGACTATGACTACAACCCGAAATTTCCCAAAGGTATTCCCGGGTCGTACCAGAACCTCCACTACAGAAGAGCGATTTCGACAGAAATTCTGCAAAGTGCTTTTTCCGACGGAGACAAAACGCATTACCTGTTCCACGGGGTTTGGGAAAGTATTTATGACCATGAAAACTCTCATATCGATCCGCGTTTCAGAGCAGATGTGATGAAAATTTTCCCTTACATCATTGAAGGACCGATTGAACCTTTTTATGAAACGATTATTTTAAATAATCATGCCTGATTAGGAGCAGAGTATGGGCGAACATCACCATCATGATGTGAGTGGTAAAAATCTTTTTATCACTATCATCTTAAATATCATTATCACACTCTCCCAAATTGCGGGAGGGATCATCTCCGGTTCACTGGCGCTGCTGAGTGATGCCATGCATAACTTCAGCGATGTGCTGGCTCTTCTGATCGCCTATGCGGCAAACAGGTTGTCGGCACGTCCGAACAGTGAGTCAAAAACATTCGGCTATAAACGTGCAGAGATACTCGCAGCCCTTTTTAATGCTTCGGTACTCATTGGTATAGCGATATTTTTAATTATCGAGGCATTCCATAAATTCTACCATCCGGAGCCAATCAATTCTATATGGGTCATTGGACTTGGAGCGCTGAGCATTGTGCTCAATGCGGCGAGTGTACTGCTCATAAAAGATGATTCGCATGACAATATGAATATTAAAGCCGCCTATCTGCACCTTTTGACAGATGTGATGACAAGTGTCGCGGTTGTCGGGGGCGGGGTGCTGATGTACTATTTTGGTATTTTCTGGATCGACCCGCTTATTTCTGCACTCATCGCAGTCTATCTTATCTGGGCATCATTTGGTCTGGTCAAAGAGAGCAGTGCTGTTTTAATGCAGTTTACCCCGGAAGAGATAGATATTGAGGAAGTGGTTCACGCCATAGAAGAAGAACCGGAGATCAAAGATGTGCATCATATTCATATTTGGAAGCTTGATGACAAGCATATACACCTGGAAGCCCATTTGGATTTCAATGAAGATGTAACACTCTCACGCTCAAACAGCGTGATAGACACACTGGAAAAGAAACTGCATGACCGGTTTGAGATAGAACATACAACCTTTCAGTGTGAATATGAAAGAAAAGATAAAAAAGAAATAATTGTATAAAAGGAAAAAAATGCAAGCGTTGGATTTTGACACATATTTAAAAGATTTTGACTATCAGGAACGCAAAGATATGAAAATACAGATGCCTGAACTCTTTGAGCTCTATGCCAAAGGTGAGGCAGAGGTGATAGATATCCGTTTTGATGAAGAGTATGAAGCGTGGCATATTGGTTTTGGAAAACATATTCCTCTCAATGAACTGCCGGATAGACTGGAGGAGATAGACAAAAACAAAACCATTGTAACGATGTGTCCGCACTATGACAGGGCAGAGATCGCACGGCTGTTTTTGAAACTCCAAGGCTACAATGCACGCTATCTTACAGACGGTATGTTAAAAGTGGTAGATTATCTCCGGGGAGATAAAGCCAGAGATTATATGAAAAAAATTAAAGGATAATCCATGCAGGAATTTGTAAAAAATGTCGTTCCAAGCGAAATGAAAAATATGCGTATAGAGATCGATGAATTCATTGAGCTTTACAATGAAGGGAAATGTGAACTGGTGGATGTCCGTGTACCGATGGAAACAAAGGTGTGGCAGGTGAATTTCGGGCTGAAAATCCCTGCAAACGAACTGCCGGAGAGACTGGACGAACTGCCAAAAGACAAACTCATCGTCGTTGCCTGTCCAAAGGCAGACCGCTCCAATATGGCACGAACCTGGCTGGCGGCACAGAGGTTTGAAGTCAAATATCTCGGCGGCGGACTTTTGGGGCTTATGGACAGCCTCAAAGGCGGCATGGCAAAAAAAATAAAGATCTAAGCCATGAGTCCCGAACTGATACATTATGCGATTTACTTCTTTTTAACGCTGGCACTTTCAACGCTCTTCTCCATGGGCGGTGTCGGCTCGGCCATCGGGCTTGTGCCCATCTTTTCCATGATGGGGATGCCGATCAACCTGGCAAAAGCCATTGGACTTTTCATCAATTCCGCTTCAACTATTACGGCATCGTTCATGAATTTTTTTCGCGGAGTATTGGACATTAAATTCGCGTTGCCTCTGATCATTTCCATTATGATCGCCACGCCTATCGGTGCATGGATGAGCCAGTATGTACAGAAAGAGGTGGTTGAGTGGATACTGGTGGCGTTTCTGCTCGTCAGTGCACTGCTTCTGCTTTTTAGCAATAGGGAAACGAAAGTGGTGTATGACAAAGCGTGGGTACTCTATCTTATCGGTGCTGTGGTCGGGCTCATATCCGGAACGATCGGCGTAGGAGGCGGTTCGCTCATTATGCCGCTGCTCATTTTACTCGGTTTCGATGCGAAAAAAGCGGCTTATGCCATCAGCTTCGTCATCCCGTTCTCGACACTGGGTGCCTTTGCGACCTACCTTTCGTTTGTCAATATGGACTGGGTGCTGCTTGGCGTGGTCACAGTGGCTGCAATCATTGGCGGGTATGTGGGTGACTTTATCATGCATTATCGTCTGACACCGCAGCAGGTGAAAAAACTGATTGCCGTGGTTTTGCTTTTGCTGTCGGCCAAAATGATTTATAAACTTTTAGGAGTATAAAATGGTACACGTTATGAAAAAAATAGCAGACTGGATTATGGAAAATGAAAAGAAAGAGGCTGCTGACTGTTCGATTCCCGATGAAGTCATCGATGAATGGCTTGAAACCATAGAGGAACGTAAAAAACGTATGCAGGATCATGGCAATGCGAAAAGCCAGCAGTATGAGATGCTGCAGGATTTGGATGAAAAAGTCAAAGAGATAGAAGCGATACGCAAACAGAAATGTCACACCAAATCACACTGAAACAGATATTATTCGCCGCACTTTTTTTGTCGGCAGCCAACACTGCTGTTGCCGGAGACTTTACGCTTGTAGGCGGCATCAGGGAGCGTTTTGAAACGCTTGACGGGATGAATAAAAAAGCGTACGGCAATGATCCTTCCCTCATTGGGCGGCCGGATGACAGGCTGCTTGTAAGCCGTCTCAAACTGGGGTTTGTCTATAGCCTCTCTCCCGACATACAATTTACGGCAGTAGGGTATTATGCCAGTGTCTACGGCTGGTCGCTGCACTATAATGATTTTAAAAAGAGAAGCGGTCAGGAAACGTACTGGATGGATCCGCAGGAAGATTTTGACTTTGTGGCGTTAAACCTGAAAGTCAACCATCTTGCCGGCATAGAGGGGCTTTCCGCCCAGGTAGGCCGTGAGTCGAATCGGTACGGCGACAAGCGGATCCTGGGACCGGGAAGCTGGGGAAACTCCTACGGGTGGCTGTGGGATCTTGCCAAAGTATCCTACAGATTCGATGATAATTTTGTCGACGTTTTCTACGGCCAGACCAAAGACAAAGACAAACACCGGCTTTCCCTGTTTCGTAAGCATGTCTATGAGGGTGCAGGCATCTATTCGCATTTTGTCACAGAAACACACGGTGCCATAGAGCCGTTCATTGTTTATAAAAACGGTTTGTACAACGGCGCGGGAAACGGGCAGAATACGGAAGAGAGCTATACCTACGGCGTAAGAGCCTACGATACCGACCTCTTTGGTTTTAACTATGATCTTACCTACGCCAAAGCGGACGGTACCATCAAAACAAAGGATTAT
>NZ_WGDD01000036.1 GCF_015493435.1 Sulfurovum sp. | reverse complement strand
TGCTGCATGATACCTATGTGATCGTAGCACCGAGCCGACTGACCCGGCCAAACCTTTTTCCGGACCATTCGGCCGCACTGAAAGAAGAAAGTACCTGTCCTTTCTGTGCCGGTCATGAGTCGATGACTCCACCCGAAATATTTTCTCTGAAAGATGCCAAAGGAAAATGGAAAACAAGGGTCATTCCCAATCTCTATAAAGCTGTAGCCATAGAAGCGACTGATGAAAAAAAAGAAGAAGGCATCTATGAAAAAATAGACGGTTTTGGTGCCCATGAAATTATTGTGGACACACCAGAACATATGACTGAGTTCGATGTGCTAAGCGTGGAACAGATGACCGACTGGCTGCAAACGATCAAAGAACGGATCAATGATCTCAGAAAAGATGACCGGCTACATTACTTCACTCTCTTTAAAAATCAGGGGGGAAATGCAGGTTTGACGCTTCCTCATATCCATACACAGCTTATTGCCCTGCCTGTTGTACCCCGTGAAGAACTTCGTGTTCTGACGCACCTATATACATACTACAGACAACATGGGCGCAGTGTTTTCAAAGACATCATAGACTATGAACGAGAGCAGAAAAGCAGGGTTGTGAATGAGAGCGAACATTTCCTTGCTTACACACCGTACGGCAGCCAGTTTGCGTTTGAAGTCATCATTATGCCTAAGACAGACATAGCCGATATCGGCGCATGTCATGAAAGTCTGCTGGCAGAAGCAGCTTCTTTGCTGAAAAAAGTTCTTTCAGGTTTAAAAAGGGAGCTCAAAGCATTTGACTATAATATTTATATACAAAACCCTCCTTTTCATAAAGCCCATGAAACAGAAGCGTTTTTTGATGATATACAACATTTCTACCGGTTTTATATTCGGATAATCCCGCGGCTCTATCGGACAGGTGGCTTTGAATTGCAGAGCAATATGACGATTAACCCTTTGTCTCCTGAAAAAGCAGCAGGATTGTTGCGATGAAGGTGTTGTGATGAAAGTACTTTTTGCTAGTAGTGAAATGTATCCGTACTCCAAAAGCGGTGGACTAGGTGATGTGGCACATTCTCTGCCGCTTGCACTTAGGGAAGTGTGTGAAATCATTCCTATTACACCGCTTTACCGGTTCATTGACAGAAAAAAATTCGGTCTGCATTCTTTGGGTAGCGTATATACTCTGAAAATGGGCTCAAAGACTTACTGCTATGAACTTTTTCAGGTAAAAGAAAGTGATACACTGTTCGTCTATAACGATATTTTGTGTGAAACAGAAGCACTTTACGGATATGACAATGACGGTCTACGTTTTGGTCTCTTTTCCCGTATGGTTGCAGAAATTGCCAAAAAAATGCAGGTCGATATTGTACATCTCAATGATTGGCATACTGCACTGACTGCACTTTTTTTGAAGTCAGAGTCCATTAAAACTGTATTGACCATACACAATCTTGCTTATCAGGGGGTGTTTAACAGAAAAGTGCTGAAGAAACTGGCTATCGATAAAAAATATTTCACTATGGAAAATCTGGAGTTTTATGGGAAAGCCAATTTCCTGAAAGCAGGTATCGCCTACAGTGAAAAGATCACCACTGTCAGTCCCAGCTATGCGAAAGAGATACTCACGGTTCGGTTCGGATGCGGCCTGGACGGTTTTCTGACGAAACACCGCAGGAAACTGACAGGCATACTGAACGGCATAGATACAGTATGCTTTGACCCGGAACATGACAGGGCGCTTTATGCCAATTTCAGTGCAGATCATGTCGGGAAAAAAGCTGCCAATAAAAAGGCATACTATAAGAATCTGGGTGTAAAATCGAGTAAGAAACCTCTGTTTATTTTTATAGGCAGGCTGGTGGAGCAGAAAGGAATATCGGTCATTGCTGCATCGCTCAAGGATCTCTCTGCAGAGCCTCTGGAGTTCGTGATGCTCGGAGAAGGGGAAGCAAAGACAGAAAAGAAGCTCTCGGAACTGTCTGACAAATATGGAAATATCCACTACCTGAAAGGGTACGATGAAGCGCTTTCCCGTCAGCTGTATGCTGCGGCCGACTTCCTGCTGATGCCTTCACTGTTTGAACCGTGCGGACTCAACCAGATGATCGCGGCACGGTACGGGGCTGTACCCATTGTTCATGCTACCGGGGGGTTGAAAGACAGTGTCTTTGAAGAGAAGAAAAAATGTATACGGGGCATTGTCTTTGAGTCTTATTCAAAAAAAAGCTGTCTTCATGCAGTCAGAAGGGCCCTGGCACTGTATGGGAATAAAAAAGCCTGTTTGAAGATGGCCGAATTTGATATGCAATGCGATGTGTCTTTCAGGAAAAGTGCGAAAGCCTATATGAAACTGTACAAAGAGATGACGGCATGAGCAAACTTTACATCGATATAGGCGGGACCTACCTGAGAAGCGAACTCTTAAATAACGGAAAAATATTCAAAGAAAAAGTGTCCAGCCATACAATCTCTTTGAACGATTATCTGGAAGACAAACTCAAAACCTGCCCGGATATCAGGAAGATCGGTATATCGTTTGCAGGGCAGACAAACCATGGAAAGATTCTTTCTTCCCCGAATATCAGTGTAAGTGAATATAATATTAAAAAATATATTGAAAAGAAATACCATGTGTCTTTGAAAATAGACAATGATATCAACTGTGCTTTGCTGGCAGAAAAAGAGTACAGCAAAGCAGAGAACATGGCACTTCTGTACATAGGAACCGGTATGGGGGCTGCTGTGCTGGAGCAGGGAAAAATCGTAAGGGGTGAAAGCAATCTGGCATATGAGCTCGGACATGTGCCTTTTAAAAAGGCACCGTTTAGATGCGGCTGCGGCAAAGACAACTGTCTGGAACTTTTCAGCAGCGGTAGCGGGTTGAAGAAATGGTGTGCCTACTACGGGCTGCCTGCCATGAGCGTGGAAGCGCTGAAACATTCAAAAGACAAACGGGCAAAGAAGATATATAAAAATTTTACAAAAGGGCTGCTGAGAGCCGCTGCGACACTTGTCACACTGGCAAACCCGAAAGTACTGGTACTCGGCGGCGGTGTCATCCTGTCCAATCCGTACCTGAAGGAAGAGGTGGAGAAAAAGATCGGGAAATATGCCCTTTTCTCCAGCCTGGAAGAGCTGGACCTGGTCCTCAGTCAGTTTAAAAATGCATCAATGGAAGGAGCAAAAAGATTATGAAACGAAAGATCAAAACACTGTTTGTGGCGAGCGAAGTCGTCCCTTATGCCAAAACGGGGGGCCTGGCCGATGTCAGCGGTGCCCTGCCGAAAGCTTTGGCAAAACTCGGCGCGGATATCAAAGTGGTGATGCCGCGATATTACAGCATAGACAAAAACACGCTGGAACACATTCCCATGGCACTTGGTGTCGATATGGGTGCGATGGGGGAACTGTGGGCCGGTGTGTACAGGACCCATCTGCCTGACAGTGATGTGGAAATTTATTTTATCGACCATGAGGCATTTTACGGACGCAGCGGCCTGTACCATGAAAGCAGTGCGTATGAGGACAATGACAAAAGGTTTGTTTTTTTGTCCAAAGCCGCACTGCAGCTGAGCCGGGCACTCAATTTCAAACCGGATATCGTACATGCCAATGACTGGCACACGGCAGCACTGCCGATATTGCTGAAAACTGCATTGAGAGAAGATGATTTCTTTCAAGAGACTTCCAGTGTACTGACCCTGCACAATTTGCAGCATCAGGGTGTTTTCGGTAAAGCACTGATGGATATACTCGGAATTGACTGGAAATACTTTACGCCCATGGAACTCGAAGCGATGGACAATGTCAACCTGCTAAAAGGCGGTATTGCTTTCTGTGATGCGCTGACGACAGTCAGTAAAAAATATGCCAAAGAGATACAGACACCGGAATTCGGTTTTGGCCTGGACGGGCATTTGCGTGCCCATGCCCATAAACTCTACGGCATACTCAACGGGATCGACTATACAGAATGGAATCCTGCAGTAGACCGCTATATTGCAGCCAACTATGATGTCGATACACTTTTGAAAAAGAAAGCGTGCAAACGGGACCTTCAGGAAAGGTTTGGCCTGCCGTTGAGGGAGGATGTTCCTCTTATCGGCTTTGTAGGAAGGTTTGTGACACAGAAGGGTATAGAACTGATCGCTGCGGTCATGGAAGGACTGCTTGAAATGGACATACAGGTCGTTATGCTGGGGAACGGAGAGTTCTGGGCTGAAAACTTTTTCAGTCATGTGGCAGAGAAACATCCGCAGAAGTTCGGATGCTACATCGGGTACAGCAACGCACTTGCCCACCAGATCGAAGCGGGCAGCGACCTCTTTTTGATGCCTTCACTGTTCGAACCCTGCGGCTTGAACCAGATCTATTCTCTTCGGTACGGTACCCTCCCTATTGTCAGGGCTACCGGCGGTCTTGACGATACGATCGTCAATTACAACCATGAGACAGGAGAGGGCAACGGTTTCAGGTTTGACTATGCTGCGCCCGATGCACTGTACCATACGGTAAAATGGGCGGTAGAAACGTACTATCGTGAAAAAGATGATTTCCTTCGTATGCAAAAAAGAGCAATGCGGGCACATTTCGGCTGGCTGGATTCGGGAAATGAGTATCTCGATATCTATAAAGCGCTCTATTACCACAAAAAAATTCAAAGGTATCAATAATGTCTTATACAATGCACTATGATGTGTCACGGTTCGAAGCACTGGATATTTATCTGTTCAAAGAGGGAACCCATACGAAGCTTTATGAAAAATTCGGTTCCCACTTTATGGAAAGGGAAGGCAGGAACGGAGTCTATTTTTCCGTCTGGGCACCCAATGCGGAACGGGTCAGTGTCGTAGCCGACTTTAATGCCTATGATGACTGGGCACATCCGCTGAAACAAAGAGAGGACGGATCGGGAATATGGGAAGGTTTTATTGAAAATGTCGGGGAATATGTGACATACAAATACTATATTGTGTCAAAGTACGATGCCATAGTGACCCAAAAAACGGACCCGTATGCCAAATACTGCGAAAAACCGTCGAAGTCGGCTTCCGTCACTTACAACTTGGAAGGATACAGCTGGAAGGATGCCCAATGGATGGGTGCAAGAGCCGAAGTCAACGGACATGACAAACCTATGAGCATTTATGAAGTGCATCTGGGGTCATGGAGACGAAAAGTAGAAGAAGACAACCGCTACCTCAGCTACAGGGAACTGGCGGATGAACTGGTTGCGTATGTCAAAGAGATGCAGTACACCCATGTGGAACTGATGCCGATCACGGAATATCCGTTCAAGGGTTCCTGGGGTTATCAGGTCACAGGCTATTTTGCTCCGACGGCACGATTTGGCAGCCCTAAGGAATTTATGGAACTGGTAGATACCCTGCACCGGAACGGTATAGGTGTGATACTGGACTGGGTGCCCTCTCACTTTGTAACAGACGGCCACGGCCTTGCAACCTTTGACGGTACCTGTCTCTACGAGCATCAGGATGCACGACTGGGATATCAGCCGCAGTGGGGAAGTGCTGTTTTCAACTACGGCAGGAATGAAGTCAGGGCTTTTCTGATAAGCAGTGCTTCGTTCTGGTTCGAAAAATACCATATCGACGGCATCAGGGTCGATGCTGTCGCTTCCATGCTCTATCTTGACTATGGACGGGAGGAGGGGGAGTGGCTCCCCAACAAATACGGGGGTAGGGAGAACCTTGAAGCGATCGAATTTTTAAAACAGCTGAACCTCTCGGTCTACAAGAAGTTTGAAGATATCGTAATGATCGCAGAAGAGTCCACTGCCTACCCCAAGGTCAGTGAACCGGTCTATCTCGGCGGGCTGGGGTTCGGTTTCAAATGGAATATGGGATGGATGCATGATACGCTGAAGTATTTTGCTCTCAATCCGGTCTATCGGCAGTATCATCAGGATGATCTGACCTTCAGCATCTGGTATGCTTTTGACGAAAATTTTGTGCTTCCGCTGAGTCATGATGAAGTCGTACATATGAAAGGTTCGCTCATTAACAAAATGGCAGGGGATGAAAACCAGAAATTTGCGAATCTCCGGGCGCTCTATGCCTACATGATGGCACATCCGGGTAAAAAACTGCTTTTCATGGGCGGAGAATTTGCCCAATACAGGGAATGGAACTATGAAAGCTCGCTTGACTGGCACTTGCTTGAAAGCCCGAGACACAGAGGCCTTCATGAGATGCTCAAAGAGTTGAACAGGCTTTATAAACGCGAAAAGGCCCTCTATCAGTATGACAGCGAACATGCTGGGTTTGAATGGGTGGAACGCTCTGATAACGAGCACAATACTATTTCCTTTTTCAGAAAAAGCGACAACAGCGATGAAACGATCATTGCCGTATGCAATTTTGCAGACAGAAAAAGGGAGCATTACAGGGTTGCCGTACCCAAGGAAGGCAAGTACAAGATGATCTTCAATTCGCAGAACAGCAGGTACGAAGGCTGGAGTCACGACAACGAAGGTATTTACGAAAGTGAAAAAGTACTGGCCTGGGACAGGGAAGACTCCATACAGTTTACCATGCCGGCGCTCGGCGTAGTATACTTCAAGTTGATTGTGCTATGATGTTTTTTTAAGGATTAGGCTGTGAACCTGTTAAAGAAAATATTCTTTTTTTATTATGATGGTTTTAAAAATATGAAGATGGGTAAAAAACTGTGGCTTCTCATTGCGATTAAACTTTTTATACTCTTAGTCGTAGT
>NZ_WGDD01000035.1 GCF_015493435.1 Sulfurovum sp. | reverse complement strand
GTATACTCCATATCTTTTCCCTGATTTTGAATATACTTTTTGATCACATCTTGATTACTGTACAGTTCAACTGTATCTTGCATAAAAACCACTTGTCCGCAAATTTCCACCCCACAATATTTCTTCAACTTCTTTATGTTTGGCAAAGATCTCCCTTGCGGTGATACTTTTGATGATGGTCACAATTCTTGTGACTGAAAGTGTTGGCACACTTTGCACAAGAAAATGTACATGATCCAAATCATTCCCTATTTCTATAAAATCTATTTCATATCGATCACTGATCTCCAGACATACATCTATCAGGATAATATCTACTGCCTCATCAAAAACTTTCTTTCGATATTTTGCAGGAAAAATACCAAGTGGTACAATAACAGTATCTTATTATGGCTTTTGTATATATGTTGGTCTTTTTCTTTCATCCATCACATTATATCACATGGTTACGACCCAAGGGTCGGGGAATTATTCCCGAAGGAGATTCAATCCACCTCTATGGTAATGTAATACCATTTTATCATAATATTAGTTGTAATACAATACGATTATTGGGAAAATATGTTATAGATAACAAACTATTAAGAGACTAATTAAGCTCAAAAGACCTCGTATATTAGCCAGGTGCAACGATAAGCCGGGTTCTGTCATTGGGTAGTTATTTATCTAGGCCTGTTGTTGCCAACAGGCTCGAGCGAAGTATGAGTGCCGATTGAACGGCTTGTGAGACTTGTACCATATACTTCTTGCTGCGGACAGGGTTTACCTGGCTGAGCGTGTTACCACGCTCACCGGTGGGCTCTTGCCCCACCCTTTCACCCTTACCGGACCGAGGTCCGGCGGTTTACTTTCTGTTGCACTTGCCCTCAGATTACTCTGGCCATCCGTTAGATGGAGTCCTGTCTCACTTGCAGCCCGGACTTTCCTCTCGTGACATACATGTCACCAGCAACTACCTGTTACACCTTGAGCGGATTATAGCATATTTTATCACTAAAAAATAGACAATCCCGTCTTTGTTGTAAATTTTTCCAATGCCAGTGTCCCTGCATGGGAATTACCATATCTGTTCAATGCCGGGGACCATACGGCAATAGACATCTTCCCCGGTACGATAGCCGCTATACCGCCTCCTACTCCACTTTTGGCAGGCAGCCCCACATGATAAGCGAATTCACCACTGGCATCATAATGTCCACAGGTAAGCATTACAGCATTGATACGTTTGGTTTGGGAAGGGGTAATAAATTGTTTTTGGGAAACAGGATCGGTACCTCCAAATGCCAGGAACAACATAGCACGTGAAAGTTCTTCCGTATTCATGGTAATGGAACAGTGTTTAAAATAGGTAAATACTGTTCCCAGTACATCATTCTCAAAATTTCCGAAACTTTTCATCAGCCTTGCCAATGCCAGATTTCTGTCACCATGCTCCATTTCGGAATTTGCAACAAGAGGATCAAAGGAAAGCTTGGGATTATTCGATATTTCCCTTACAAAATTCATGATCACTTCCAGTGTCATATATTCGTCTCTGTAATAGCTTATCAAAGCATCCGTAATGGCAATAGCCCCGGCGTTAATAAAAGGATTTCGGGGAATGCCGTTCTCATATTCGAGCTGCACCAGAGAGTTGAAAGGATTTCCTGACGGTTCCACTCCTACTCTTTTGTAGAGTTCACGGGAATAAACATCAAGTGCCAGTGTAAAGGTAAAAACTTTGGAAATACTCTGAATCGAAAACTGTTTACCGCTGTCACCTACGGAAAACACTTGTCCATTATCCAACGTCACCGTCATAGCAAACTGGCCTTTCCCCACCTCTGCCAAAGCAGGAATATAGTCAGCCACTTTCCCTTTGTGCAGTTCAGGCTGCACTTCATCGTAGATTTCGTCCAATATAGCCTGGTAATTCATGATTCATACTTTTTTAGAATGATTATACTGTAAAAAGAGGAAGGTTAGAGAGAAGTAATTGTTAGTTGCAAAAATGAAATAAAGATTTCTTCTTGATTTTATGTGGATTTTGAGGTTGCAAGAAAGGAAAGAAGCATTCTAAAAACACCACAAAAAATGAAGTAAATATTTCTTCTTGGTTTGCTCTAGATGTGAGGGTTGTCGCGAGGGAGTGTACGTCAGTACATGACCGAACGAACTCCCTCGCAGGTGCAGTGAAACAAGAAGAAAGATTACTTCATTGCTTCGAGTGCGTATTTTTTTCCTAACTCATAGGCTTTTAGGTTCAGCTCGTGTACCTTTTTAGGTACTTTAGAAAGCATTGTATCGATAAGTATCTGCTCATCCAATGCCTGTGTAAATGTGTTCGCAATGGCAAGTGCGACCACTGATTGTGTAATCACATTCCCCACTTCTTCTTTAGCGATGGTAATAATAGGTATTTCAACAATATTCCATTTTTTTCTATCTTCTTCTGTCGGGTGAACCAGATTTGGCTCAACTACGATCGTTCCGCCTTCTTTAACACCGTTTTTAAAAAGTTTATAACTTGCTTCTGCAACTGAAAGCATAAAGTCTACCTGTCCGTCTATAGCATAGGGATAAAATATCTCTTTGTCATCCAATTGAATATCGACAACCGTTGGACCTCCACGTACCTGTGAGGTATATGTTGCCGTTTTGACTCCATACCCGCCTGCTTTGATCTTTGCAGCTGCAAAGATCTCACCGGCGAGAAGAACACCCTGACCACCGACACCGGTAAATCTCATTACTATTCTACTCATAGTCTGGCTCCTTATATCTTTTTCTTAAAGTCATCTTGGGTTATTTTACCTCTTAGACCTTGATGAACTTCTTGAATTTCTTTATACATATCACAATACTCATCTGCTTCGGTGTCTTGTTTCAAGATACCTGTAGGAAGTAGGTTAAGCTGCTCTTCCGGACTTAATGTATCATATTTCTTTTTAGAAATAGTGATACTGTCGATCCAGTCAAGGTTTTCCATGGCATTTGCCATTTTATTTTTTCTACCAAGGTTGATATGGCAGTTGGAAAGTGCTTCTACATACGCAAAACCTTTGTGTTTGAGTGCTTCTACGAAAAGTTTTTCGAGTTTCTTAGGTGCTGTAACATTTTCTCTACCAACAAATGAAGCGCCTGCGGCAATAGCAAGTTCACAACCATCGAATGTAGGGTCAATATTACCTGCCTTCTGAGAAACGGTCCACATACCTCTTGGGGTAGTTGGACTTGTTTGTGAGTTGGTCAGACCATAAATAAAGTTTTGAATAATAATCATAGTAATATCAATGTTTCTTCTGCAACCATGTATCGTATGGTTACCCCCGATCGCCAGGGCATCACCGTCACCGGCAACACACACAACATATTTGTCCGGATTGGCCAGTTTGATACCCGTTGCATATGCTACCGTTCTACCGTGGGTAGTGTGTACCGTATTGAAATCGACATAAGAAGAGAATCTTCCTGAACAGCCGATTCCAGATACAACGCACATTTCATCTTTGTCAATACCTAGTTTATCTACCGCTCTGATAAATGATTTAAGTATAACACCATCACCACATCCCCAACACCACAGTGTTGGCATTTTTTCAGTTCTTAAATACTGATCGTAATTAAATGCCATGACTAAAATACCTCCTTAACTTTTTCTATAATATCCGCTGGCGAGAATGGGCGGCCATTAACTTTTACCAATTTTTCTATATCGAGTCTTCCCATGGATCTTTGGATCTCTTCAAGATATTGACCCATATTCAATTCAACAGAAAGGACTTTATCAAACTTTTGTCCCAATTCATGCATTTTTGCTTCCGGACTCGGCCATAATGTAATAGGTCTGAACATACCGGCTTTCACACCCTGTTCTCTAAGCACATTTACTGCTTCTCTGATAGCAAGTGATGCCGAACCGTAACCAATAAGAAGAATATCTGCATCGTCAAGCATATACTCTTCATAGCTTTCCAGTTCATCTTCATGTTCTTCCACTTTTCTAAACAGTCTGTCGATCAGTTTTCTACATGTTTCTATTTCTTCAGTCGGGAAACCTGATGCATCATGATGCAATCCGGTAAAGTGGTATCGGTATCCGGTAAACATCGGATTGAGCACTGCCGGTTCATCCTGTGCCACACCATAGGGCTTGTATTCTTCTGCCGGTCCGTCAAATGTTTTTCTCAGTTTGATGTCTGCCTCTACTGCTTCTACGGTAGGAATAACTGCTTTGGCATGCATATGGCCAAGTGTTTCATCCAGCAATACAATAATAGGCTGCATAAATCTGTCTGCCAGGTTAAATGCTCTTACTGTTTCAGTATAACACTCTTCCAGGTTACCCGCGCATAATGTAATTGATTTGTAGTCACCATGACTTGGATTCTTTGCCTGAGCGACATCCCCCTGGGATACACGGGTAGGAAGACCTGTTGAAGGCCCCCCTCTCATAACGTTAATCACAACCAAAGGAACTTCAGCCATTTGAGCGAGTCCAAGGTTTTCCGCTTTAAGCGATATACCTGGTCCCGAAGTAGCAGTAAATGCTCTTATACCGCTCATACTTGCACCTATTGCTGCACAAATACCTGCGATTTCATCTTCCATTTGAATTGCTGTACCGCCTTTTTTGGGCAGTAAATCAGAACTGACATGCATAACCTCACTTGAGGGTGTCAGTGGATATCCGGCAAAAAACATACACCCGGCATCTACTGCTGCCATTGCTGACAGTTCATTTCCACTGGATATTACTTCTCTTGTTGCTGACATTAGTTAGCCTCCTTATAATCTGCGGGCAATCTCCACCCATTATTAATAATTGCTTCCTGTCTTGCTTTGGATGCATCAGTCAATTTTGCAAATTTAAACTCTTTTCTCTCTGCTACATAAATTGCGAAATCCGGACAAACAAGCTCGCACTCGTTACATCCTATACACGACTCAGGTGCGACGATACTGATCATTGCACCTAAAATTGAAGTTGGTTCCTGTTTCATTGAGAGGACACCTGCAGGACATGAATCCACACAGATATCACAGGCTTTACATCTATCGGTATTAACCCATACCGGAGTATTTTCCGGAGCTACCATTGCTGCCATATTTTCCCCTTTTTATTTTTGAAATATTAAGTGAGATTTACTATTCACTAAAATTAGGATAGCTTAGTTTTAATAATGTAACTATAAATAAGTGGTAATTATGTGGAGTATAAGAGGGGTTGTTACCATTTGAAGCAACCCAAAAAGCGTAATATTTAGAAAAATTTATAATAATTGGGAATAAGAAGAGAAGACCGGGGCAGGAACCCCGGAAAGAGACTGAAGGCGAATATTATTTTGACAATACTTCTTTGACAGCTTTGCCGATCTCAGCCGGAGAAACAACCACTTTTACACCAGCCGCCTCCAGTGCTTCCATCTTTTCTTTTGCCGTACCTGCACTTCCCGATACGATCGCACCGGCATGCCCCATTGTTTTACCTTTTGGCGCGGTCTGCCCTGCAATAAAGGCAACCACCGGCTTGGTGATCTGCTCTTTGATCAGTTTTGCCGCCTGAATTTCAAGATCCCCGCCGATCTCACCGATCATTACGATACACTCAGTATCGGGGTCCGCTTCAAACATGGGAAGGATCTGCTTATAGGAAAGTCCTATGATCGGATCCCCGCCAATACCTACAGCTGTAGTAATACCATACCCTACATTACAAACCTGGTTTGCACCTTCATAGGTCAAAGTTCCGGACTTGGAGATAAGTCCGACATTTCCTTTTTTAAAGATCATACCCGGCATGATCCCTATCTTGCATTCTTCCGCTGTAATAATACCCGGACAGTTTGGTCCAATGGTCTTCATACCGTGTTTTGTCGCATAGGCTTTAGCCGCCTGCATATCTTTCACCGGAGCACCTTCTGTAATGATGACCGCAAGCTCAATCCCCGCTTCTGCCGCTTCCATTACAGCATCACCTACAAATGCAGGAGGAACAAAGATCATGGAAACTGTAGCACCTGTCGAAGCAACCGCTTCTGCAACCGTATTGAATACCGGCTTGCCCAAATGTACCTGGCCGCCTTTATTGGGTGTAACACCGCCTACGATATTCGTACCGTAGTCAATGCACTGTTCCGCATGGAAAGAACCTTCTTTACCTGTAAAGCCCTGAACGATTACTTTTGTATCTTTATTTACCAAAATTGACATTTATATCTCTCCTTTCGCCGCAGCGACTGCTTTTGCAGCGCCGTCACCCAGATCATCCGCTACGATCAGGTTTGCAATATGCGCATTTTTAAGAATTTCTGCTGCCTCTGGCGCATTCGTTCCGTCAAGACGTACCACAACCGGGACATTGACATCCGTGATCTTTGTTGCTTCAATAATACCGTTTGCAATACGGTCACAACGTACGATACCACCAAAAATATTGACAAAGATCGCTTTGACATTGGGGTTTTTCAGAATGATCTCAAAGCCTTTGGAGACAGTTTCAGCATTTGCCGAACCACCTACATCAAGGAAATTCGCAGGTGTTCCGCCCATGTGGTTGATCGTATCCATAGTACCCATAGCAAGGCCGGCACCGTTTACCATACAGCCGATCTCACCGTCAAGTGCTACATAGGAAAGACCGTACTTCGCTGCTTCAACTTCATCAGGGTCTTCTTCACTCAAATCTCTCATAGCTGCAATTTCCGGCTGTCTGTAGAGTGCAGAGTTGTCAAAGCCCATTTTTCCGTCAAGCGCCAGGAATTCACCTGAACCCGTTCTTACAAGCGGGTTGATCTCGATCATCTCTGCATCTTTATCCATATAGAGTTTATACAGTTTTTGTGCAAAGGTAATAATATTTTTCTGTTCACCCTTGTCAGTGATACCAAGACCGAATGCCAGTTCACGCCCGTGGAATCCCTGGAAACCGATCGTCGGGTCTACAGGAACGGTAATGATCTTTTCCGGTGTTTTTTCCGCCACATCCTCAATGTTCATTCCGCCTTCCGTAGACGCCATGATCAAAGGCATTTCCAGTTTTCTGTCCAGAATGACAGAAAGGTAGAACTCATCTTTGATATCCGCACCGTCTTCAATATACAGTTTCTGAACCAGCTTTCCTTCAGGGCCTGTCTGATGCGTTACCAGTGTCATCCCAAGGATTTCATCTGCCAATTCTCTTACTTCATCCAGTGATTTTGCAAGCTTGACACCACCGCCAAGCCCACGTCCTCCTGCATGAATCTGGGCTTTCACGACCCAGATAGGTCCACCCAGTTCTTTTGCTGCCTCAACAGCTGCATCAACAGTTTCAGCCATTATACCTTTTGGTGTGGGAACACCATATTCAGCAAAGATCTGTTTTGCCTGATATTCATGTACGTTCACATAGTCTCCTTTTTTTACAATAAGTTCCTTTATTATACGCCCATTAGTGATAATATTTTATTAATTGAATTATTATGAGAGGTGATTTTAGAAAAGTGTTAAATTTTTACACAGTTTGAAGAGAAAAAATGGAAAAAAGGCAGCGAAATGCTACCTTTTGTAAAGTATATAGAACTTAAGCCTTATGCGATTCGGCATTTAGTGCCTCACTTGCATTGGCTTTTAAGCCTTATACGATTCGGCATTTAGTGCCTCACTTGCATTGGCTTTTAAGCCTTAGGAGCGATCATATCCTGTGGCTGTACATAACGGTCGAATTCCTCAGGCGTAAGAAAACCGAGTGCAACTGCTTCTTCTTTGAGCGTTGTACCGTTGGCATGTGCTGTTTTAGCGATTTTGGCTGCATTCTCATACCCGATATACGGGTTGAGCGCTGTAACAAGCATCAACGAATCGTTTAGGAATTTCTCAATATTCTCTTCGATCGGCTGGATACCTACGGCACAATTGACATCGAAACTTCTCATTGAGTCAGCCAGCAGTCTGACTGACTGAAGAATATTATATGCAATGACCGGTTTGAACACGTTCAGTTCAAAGTTACCCTGAGAAGCCGCAATACCTACAGCGGCATCGTTACCCATCACCTGCACTGCTACCATAGTGATCGCTTCGGCCTGTGTCGGATTTACTTTTCCGGGCATAATGGATGAGCCCGGTTCATTCGCAGGGATCTCGATCTCACCAAGGCCGCAGCGTGGTCCCGAAGCAAGCCAGCGAACATCATTGGCTATTTTCATCAGGTTGGCTGCGAGTGCCTTTAATGCACCGGAAAGTACCACTTCTGCATCATGTCCGGTCAATGCATGGAATTTGTTCGGCTGAGAAACAAATCCGTAATTTTCTGCCATGAAACTGTTAAGTTTCGCCGAAACTTTTTGGGAAAACTCAGGATGCGAATTCAATCCTGTTCCTACAGCCGTACCTCCGATAGCAAGCTGTCTGCAGTATACCAGAGCATCTTCTATCTGTTTGAGGTTCGTTTCGAGCATCGCAACATAACCGCTGATCTCCTGGCCGAGTGTCAGGGGTGTCGCATCCTGAAGGTGTGTACGTCCGATCTTTACAATATCTGCAAATGCTTCAGATTTTGCTTCGAGCGTTCCTTTAAGCTGTTTGAGCGCAGGAATGAGATTGTCCGTTACGGCAACCACTTCGGCAATACGCATACCTGTCGGATAGGTATCGTTGGAGCTTTGTCCTTTGTTGACATCGTCATTGGGATGTACCAGATGCTCTTTGGTAAAATCAGCACCCATAAGCTCTGTCGCTTTGTTGGCTACGACTTCATTCATATTCATATTTGACTGTGTCCCTGAGCCGGTCTGCCATACCACCAAAGGAAAGTTGTCGTCAAGTTCTCCGGAAAGCACAATATCACAGGCTTCAGTGATGGCTTTTGTTTTGGCATCATCCAAACGTCCAAGCTCATTGTTGACCAGAGCGCATGCTTTTTTCAGGTTTGCAAAGCCATAAACCACTTCAAGCGGCATTTTCTCGATCCCGATCTGAAAATTCTGTACAGAACGCTGTGTCTGTGCAGCCCAGTATTTATCTGCAGGAACCTGCATTTCACCCATTGTGTCTTTTTCTATTCTGTATTGCATTTTTTACTTTCTCCTTATTCAAAAAATTGATTTGATTTCAGTATATTGATTCCTTCCCGAATACCCTCTACCGAAATCTTGAATTTTGCCTGCGTTTCCTCATCGAGTTCTATCTCAATGATTTTCTCTGCACCGTTCTTTCCCAAGATCACCGGTACACCCACGCTTATGTCATTATAGCCATATTCACCTTGAAGCAGAACGGAAGAAGAGACAACGATCTTACTGTCGTTTAACAGTGCTTCCACCATATAGGCAATGGCGCGTCCCGGTGCATAGTAGCCTGAAGTACCAAGGTATTTGACGATTTCAGCACCGCCTGTCCGTGTACGCTCAACGATCTCAGCCATCTCTTCCCGGTTCAAAAGCTCATCAACCGGAACATCTCCTACCTGTACTTTTTGGGGAAGCGGGATCATATTCTGGCCATGGTCCCCTATCACCAGTGTTCCTATCTGTCCTGCACCGTACCCAAGTCTGTTGTAGATCTGGTATGCCATTCTTGCACCGTCAAGTGCACCTGCCAAACCAATGATGCGGCTGCGTTCCCATCCTGTCATTTTGTGGATCACATAGGTCATTACATCAAGCGGATTGGAAACACAGATGATCACTGCTTCAGGTGAATATTTCATCACATCTTCGACTACAGATTTCATGATCTTGGCATTGATCATCAGCAGATCTTCACGTGTCATCTCCCCTTTGCGGGGCACACCTGCCGTAATGACCACGATATCACACTCATTAACATCAGCCGGATTCTCTGCCGCAGTGATGATTGTACTGTTGGGGGCATAGTGGCTCGACTGTGCGATATCGATCGCTTTGCCTTTTGCCACCCCTTCTGCAATATCAAAAAGAACGATTTCATTGCACGTTCCCATCATACTTAAGCTGTATGCTGCCGTAGCACCTACAGCCCCGGCACCGATTATCCCTACTTTTCGTCTGTGCATCTATCTATTTCTCATCATCAAAAAAATTTGCCTTGTAAAGGGTGTCTACCATCTCTCTCACTGAAGCAACAGAATTCTTGAAACGCGTCTGCTGAAGCGGTTTGAGTGTCATATTGATCACCTGTTCTGCACCCCCGGCACCTATCATCACAGGTACACCGGAAACAATATCCGAATACCCATAGTCATCTTTCAGCATCACTGCACAGGAATGGATCTGATTGGTATCTTTCAAGATCGCTTCCACCATTACCGTCGTTGATTTTGCAGGCGCATAATAAGCAGACCCGTCGCCGAGAAGATTGACAATTTCTGCACCGCCGTTTCTTGTCTTTCTTACAATTTCACCAATTTCTTCAGAATCCAGAAGGTCTTCAATAGGCACACCTGCGACTGTGGTAAACTTCGGAAGCGGCACCATCGTATCTCCATGCCCTCCCATGACTGTTGCACGGATCTGTCCTGCACCGTATTCAAGTTTTTCATAAATAAAATGTGCCATTCTCGCTGCATCGAGAATACCTGCCATCCCAAGAACACGTTCTCTCGGGAAGCCGGTCTCTTTCAGTGCCACGTAAGTCATCACATCCAGAGGATTGGAAACCACGATCACGATCGAATCGGGAGCAAATTCTTTGATTTCCCGGGCATAGCACTTGACGATCTCTGCATTTTTAAAGAGAAGATCGTCTCTGCTCATACCCGGTGTTCTGGGTGCTCCCGCAGTAATGATGACCACATCGGAACCCGCCATATCTTCAGGGCCTTTGGCGGCCTTTACAATAGTGTGCTGTCTTGCTGCATTGGCAGCCTGGGACATGTCAAGCGATTTGCCTTTGGCTACATCATAGTTTCTGCCGCGAAGCACAACATGATGGCATGAACCGTTCATTGCCAGGATGAATGCGACCGTCGAACCGAAATTACCCGTTCCGATTACCGTTACTTTTTTTCCTTTTGCCATTGATTTCCTTTAATATGAGAATCATGGAACTATCTTCAAACAAAACATAATTCATAACTTGGATCATTATCAATAATGTTTTGCAATGCCTGTGAAGCGTAAAACCCCATGTTTACGTATAATAATACTGGAAAATTATTATAAAAGTGTTACACAGGGACATATTGCCCTGTGCGAAGTACTTACCTGTATCGATAAGTAATATCAGACCGCTCTGATTTTGCTTCTTTGTCTGTTAAATAGCGTCAATGATACTATTGAGTGTTTCAGACGGTCGCATAGCCGCTTCTGCCTTGGCATGATTTGGATGGTAGTAACCACCGATATCTTTTGCAGAACCTTCAGCCGCAAGCAGTTCGGCAAGGATCTTCTCTTCATTCTTTCTGAGTGCATCTGCCACAGGAGTGAATTTTGCAGCCAGTTCACTGTCTGCTGTCTGTGTTTCAAGTGCTTCTGCCCAGTAAAGTGCCACATAGTAATGTGATGCTTTATTGTCAGGCTCTCCCGCTTTTCTTGACGGTGCTTTGTTGTTGTCAAGGTAGCCCTGGTTCGCTTTGTCAAGTGCTTCGGTCAATGCACCGATCTTGCTGTCTTCAGACTTCCGGTATTCCATTCTGAGTGATTCTGCCAGGGCAAGGAATTCACCGAGGGAATCCCATCTGAGGTGTCCCTCTGCGAGGAACTGGTCTACGTGCTTAGGCGCAGAACCGCCCGCACCTGTTTCAAACAGACCGCCGCCAGCAAGCAGTGGAACGATCGAAAGCATTTTGGCAGAAGTGCCAAGTTCCAAAATAGGGAAAAGATCAGTCAGATAATCTCTCAATACATTTCCTGTCACCGAAATCGTATCTTTGCCTGCTCTTACTCTCTCAAGCGTATATGCCATCGCAGCCTGAGGATCCATAATCTTGATATCCAGACCGGTCGTATCATGTTCATTCAGATATGTATTCACTTTTTTGATCATATTTGCATCATGTGCTCTATTCTCGTCCAGCCAGAAAATTGCCGGGTCGCCTGTCAGTTTTGCTCTTTCAACCGCCAGTCTTACCCAGTCTTTGATCGGAATGTCTTTTGCACGTGACATTCTCCAGATATCTCCGGCTTCTACATTATTGCTCATCAACACATTGCCGTTTGCATCCACGACTTCTACCGTTCCTGCTTCAGCAATTTCAAATGTTGTCGGGTGAGAACCGTATTCTTCTGCTTTTTGTGCCATCAGACCGACATTTGACACACTTCCCATGGTTGTGACATCAAACTGACCGTTCTTCACACAGTCGTCTACACACTCTTTATAAAAAGTAGCGTAACATCTGTCAGGGATAACCGCAACACACTCTTCCGTATTGCCGTCTTTGTTCCACATTTTACCGCCGTCTCTTATCACTACCGGCATGGAAGCATCGATGATGATATCATTGGATGCATGAAGATTCGTAATACTGTTGTCGGAATCAACCATTGCAATGTTGGGGTTACCCTGCTCTACTACAGCTTTCAGGGCAGCCATGATTTCATCCTTTTTATCGGAGTTCTCAAGTTTTTTCTCAAGATCACCAAGACCGAGATTTGGATTGACACCAAGCTTTTCAAACTCATCGGCATACTTTTCAAATACGTCTTTGAAGAATACTTCTACCGCATGACCGAACATGATAGGATCCGATACTTTCATCATGGTCGCCTTGAGGTGAATCGACCAGAGCACACCGTTTGCTTTTGCATCTTCGATAGATTTTGCAAGGAATGCTCTAAGTGCTTTAGCGGACATGAATGTTGCATCAAGGATTTCTTTGTCCAGGGCATCAATCTCTGCAAGAAGTTTACCGTTAAGTTCGATCTTGACTTTTTGTGCACCTTCCATAATGACAGACTTTTCATTCCCGTAAAAATCGCCATGATCCATATGTGCTACATAGGTTTTTGAGTTTTCCGAGAATGGTCTGAGCTTATGGGGATGTTCCTGTGCGAATTTTTTCACTGCGGAAGCAGCACGTCTGTCGGAGTTTCCTTCTCTAAGGACAGGGTTTACGGCAGAACCGAGACATGTTGCATACTTTTCTCTTACTGCTTTTTCTTCAGCGGTCTGAGGTGCTTCAGGAAAATCAGGGAGTGTATAACCCTGCTCCTGAAGTTCTGCAATACACTCTTTGAGCTGTGGAATTGACGCTGAAATATTCGGAAGCTTTATAATGTTTGCTTCCGGTTTCTGTACCAGTTCCCCCAGTTTTGCCAACTCATTTTCCATTTTCTGATCATCATTCAGATACTCAGACATTGTAGCGATCACTCTTCCTGCAAGTGAGATATCGCTTGTTTTCACATCAACACCTGCGGCATTCGTAAATTTGCTTACGATCGGGAGAAGTGAATAGGTTGCCAAAGCCGGAGCTTCATCGATTTTTGACCAAATAATAGTTGGTTTAGACATGTATGTTCCTTAAATTAAGATTTATGTGGAAAGATTGTAGCACTGATTTAGTATGAAGGCAGATAAATTAAGTATTTTTAAAAACTTATGTTAGTTATTTGTTCCTATTTTACACAGAAAAGAATCTTCTCTCTTTTCTATGTGTAACATTTTTGTTATTTGTAGGCTCTTTTGACATCTTTTTCAATCTCTCCGGGAGCAGAAGCGATTTTCATAAAGTCAGACATACTCAAAAGAGGCAGAGACAGTGCAAGATAATATTTGGGATCAAGCATCACTGCTTTCTTCCCCTTGATCATCGATTCATAGGGAAGAATATCCGCATCACGTGCCGCATTGACTTTCAACAGGAACTTGTTGGTCCTGTTTCTCAGCTTATGCCCGACGATCATGTCACCGTTCGGCAGTTTGAGCGTATAGGCTACATATTTGACTGCATCTTTGCCTGTGACCTTTGCAGCCAGATTATCTCCTTTTGCTACAGTAATGGTATCGTTCAGGTACGGCATGCCGAACATAAACTGGTATTTGGGGAGATCGGCAAGTTCATACTGCTCTTTGACTTCGTACATATCGCCCAAAGCAGCCTGCAATGCTTCCAGTGTTTTAACGAATTGTCCATATTTGTATTTGTCCTGAAGGTAGGCTGCTCCGAAATAGGAGGGGTTCTGCACACGTATCTCATTTCCTTCGTTGACAAGCACATGCAGTGTGGCAAGAAAGGTATTGGTTTTCTGCAATTCCTCATTGGTAATCGTTACCACCGTTTTGCCTGCCAATATAGGTGTCACAGCCAGTACGGTGAATCCGTTGGCTTCAAGTTTTGCCTTGAGCGCATCTACGGTTTGGTACTTGGCCGCATAATAGGTTGAAAGTTTTTTGGGTGCCTTTGCGCCTATTTGCAGTTTGGCTCCTCTGAAAACCTTTTGAGGTACTGCTTTTACCGCAGCTGCCTGCGGTCTTGTTTCTACTGTGGTCTCACCTTTTTTCATCGCTTCTATCTGTGCTTCCAGTGCTTTGACCTTTGCCTTAAGCTGTCGGTTCTCTTCATCCAGGGACATCACTTCAGGCACCTTCGCACCCTGGGCTTCCAGTTCAAAACCAAGTTCTCTGAACGTCTCGATCACTTCAGCATCGATCGCTCTCATATAGTCGATGGTCTTCTGGTCTTTGAAGTTAAGTGCATTGATCCAGTTATCGACACTGGCATAGCCCACATGCAATTCATTTTTGCCTTTGGGGATATAGAAGTAGATCGAACACGGTGCGAACATACCTGCTTCAGGAATGCCTCTGTTGAAAATAGAATTGGAAAATTTAAAATGGCACAGCAGTGAAACCCAGTAGGCATCATATTTGTCAAAATCAAGATCCATATCACTATATTCAAATTTATAGTCCACAAACCCTGCAATGATAAAATCATGTTTGGAAAAAGCACCGTCATGCTTCATCACAAAATCTTCAATGAACTCTTCCATATCATCCGGCGCATCAAACTTCATGACCATCTTTGTCAAACCATGTTCGGGCAGTGGTTTGGAATGTACGAATTTCTTTGTCATGGTAGGCTGCATCTCTTTGACGACCAGGTCATCAAACCCTTGTACCATCGCTTTGAATTGATCTCTTGTCGCAGGATCCTTCTCTCCGATGATATTCAACATTGTATCCGGAGCAAGATGTCCGTACCAGGTATTGTTGTCTTCTTTGGTATCAAGCGTTTTATACACGAGGAAATTAAAAGGAGCATAGGCTCCGAAATCAGGATTTTTAAGTAAAAGAGGTCTCATTTTCTTTTTGTTCACAATATCGAAAAAAGAGATCATTTCTACATTTTTCTCTTTGAATTTATTCAAATAATGCACTTCTATATGTTTGTTTGCCGCAACCGTACTGAAGCCGATCGAACCGATCTTTTGGATCAGGGCATCGATCCGGGCTTCCTGATTCCCTTTTGAACCGTACAGTTCACCGGTCAGTTCCGTTTTGGCTTCATTGGAATGTACATCGGCCTGCAGGTACCCGACAATCAGCAAAAATGACAATACAAATCTATACAGTTTCATTTTGATCCCTCTTCTTTAAATTTTCTAATACTATTCTATCAGATATAATTTAAGAAAAAATATACTTTTTGGCAAAAAGGATCAATTTGCCTTATTTTCAAAATAATTGCTTCTTTTGGTATACCTACTGTTCCAGTACCAAATTTTCTTCAAGATAAATACCGAGATCTTTTGCCTCTTCAAGCAGCATTTCACTGACTTTCCACTTTGACTCGATAATGACATCAGCAAGCTTGGATTTGATATGCAGTTCCAGCGGCCGTTTCCCCGGATAGCGTTCCACCAGACACATCAGCTCTTCCACTGTTTTGGCATCAGGCATAAGATTGAGTGCCAAAATCAGCGGCGGCTGTTCGGGTTCAGGTGTATGTTTTTCCTCTTTTTTGACTTTTACTTTTTCTTTTTTGGCATCTTTGAGAGATTCGATCTTGAGAATATTCATGCGGGTAAAATCACCGTCTTTGCTGACCTTGACTTTAAAAGCAATCGGCTTGGTCATGTCAAAATCTTCTTCAAGTTCTTTGAGCCTGTTCTCAAAAAGCATCAGTTCGATATTGCCGTGCAGGTCCATAATACTGGCAATACCGAACTTGTTTCCTTTCTTGGAAATCTTTTCAGTGATATTTTCAATCTTTCCTATGAAAAGCGCCTGCGAACCATCAGCGAGGTCATCAATTTCGGAACTGAGCGTATAGCTGATACCATCCAGCGTTTCACGGTATTTATCCAAAGGGTGTCCCGACACATAAAAACCGAGAGACTCTTTTTCCATTTCCAGTATCTCCATCGGCTCGAATTCTTCCATAGGCTGAAGTACCAATGCCACAGACGTCATTTCCGCTCCCTCGCCAAAGAGTGAACCCACTGCCATTTTCTTGGCTTCTCCCGCTTTCTTGGCCGTATCGATGATTTCTTCGATCTGCGAGAGCATTGCCTTTCGGCTGTAGCCAAAACTGTCCAGTGCACCGGCTTTAATAAGTGATTCTATAACCTTTTTGTTGACCTTGCTTGAGTCGATACGTGATACAAAATCGGAAAAATCTTTAAACTGTTCCCCTTCTCTTGCTTCAAGCATCGTATTGATCGCGATATCCCCTGCTCCTTTGATCGCACCCATACCGAACATGACCACTTCGTCACCGTCAATCTCGGTCGCTTCAAAAACCAGACCCGAACGGTTGATATCGGGTGGCAGAAGTTTGATGCCCATACGTTTGAGTTCATCGACATATTTAACAACTTTATCCGTATTGTTCTTTTCCAGAGTCAAAATAGCCGCCATGAATTCTGTCGGATAATAATACTTCAGATAAGAAGTATAGAAGGTTACCATCGCATAGGCGGCTGAGTGTGATTTATTGAATCCGTAACCGGCAAATTTCACGATCAGGTCAAAGAGGTTTTCCGCTTTGGCTTTGTCAAAACCTTTCTTGGCTGCCCCCTCTGCAAATTCACCTTTAAGCTTATCCATCTCTGCTTTGATCTTTTTACCCATTGCTCTACGTACAAGGTCGGCTCCGCCAAGAGAAAAACCGCCGATCGTCTGCACGATCTGCATTACCTGCTCCTGATAGACAATAACCCCGTACGTTGGCTTGAGGATCGGTTCGAGTTCCGGGAAATCATAAGTAATTTCCGCCCGGCCGTGTTTTCTGTCGACAAAATCATCGAGCATACCCGACTCCATCGGGCCCGGACGATAGAGTGCAAGCATCGCAATAATGTCTTCAAATCCGTTGGGCTTGAGCTTTTTGGCCAGATCCTGCATACCTGCCGATTCAATTTGAAAAAGTCCCAGTGTTTCACCGGTTGAGATGTATTCGTAAACGTTGGGATCTTCAATATTCTCTTCGACAAAGTTAATACGCTTTCCATGCCGTTTTTCAACCAGCTGAAGCGCCTCTTCAATAACGGTCAGTGTCTTGAGTCCAAGGAAGTCAAACTTGATCAGGTCAACATCTTCCACATATTTTCCGCTGTACTGGGTTGCCAGTGTATCCATACCGGAAGGCTTGAAGAGCGGTGTTTTCTGCCAGAGCGGTTCATTCGAAATGACCACACCCGCGGCATGTGTTCCTGCATTCCTGTTCAGTCCTTCAAGCGCCAGAGCATATTCCCATGTCCTCTTGGCCGTAGGATCACTTTCGAGAAGTGCTTTGATCTTGGGTTCTTTTTCATAGGATGCTTTCAAATCAATACCAAGTTCGTCGGGAATAAGCTTTGCCATAGCATCCGCCTTGGCGTACGGCATATCAAGAACACGTGCCACATCACGGATGACTCCTTTGGCAAGCAGTTTACCGAAAGTAATGATCTGGGCAACGTTCACGCGGCCGTATTTCTCTATAACATAATCAAGTATCTCCTGACGGCGTGCCTGACAGAAATCCATATCAATATCGGGCATCGATACACGTTCCGGGTTCAGGAAACGTTCAAAAAGCAGTCCGTACGGCATAGGATCGATATCGGTGATCTCCAGCGAGTATGCCACCAGAGACCCGGCTGCCGACCCCCGTCCCGGACCTACCGGTATGCCCATATCTTTGGCTGCTTTGACAAAATCCCATACAATAAGCATATAGCCCGGGAATTTCATATTGTTGATAATATCTATCTCAACCTGAAGCCGCTCTCGATAGTCCTGATGTTTCTCTTCGGGAACGATCTTCAGGCGGCGTTCAAGTCCTCTGCGCGATTCTTCTATGAACAATGTAATATCGTTTTGAAGCGAATATTCTTTTTCCGGTTCGGGAAGGAGAAGGCCGATATCCGCAGCACGTTCTCTGGCAAATTTAAAATTCGGAGGTGTCGGGTTGCCAAGTTTGATCTCCAGGTTGCATTTTGCTGCAATCTCCTGTGTATTTTCCAAAGCCTCCGGAATATCGGCAAAAAGTTCTGCCATCTGTTCGGGAGACTTGACATAGAACTCATGAACCGAGTGGCGCAGACGGTTGGGATCATCATAGAGTTTGTTCATTGCAATACACATGAAAGCTTCATGTGCATCCGCATCCTGTGGATTAGTATAGTGGGTATCATTGGTCGCAATGATCTTAATGCCCGTTTCGCGGGAAATCTGAAGGATCTGTTTGTCGATGCGATGCTGATCACCAATACCGTGACGCATCAGCTCAAGGTAAAAATCATCGCCGAAAACTTCTTGGTATTTCAATGCGACACGTTTGGCCTCCTCATACCCTTTGGCACCGAACTTTAAATTACGCTCGGAGAGGTTGAGATGCCAGTTCACTTCCCCCTGTAGACAGGCAGAAGAGCAGACAAGCCCCTCTGCATGCTCTTTCAAAAGGTCCCAGTTGATACGCGGATAGTAATAGAAACCTTCAAGATAGGCTTTTGAAGAAAGGAACATAAGGTTTTTGTAGCCTGCTTCATTTTTGGCATACAGACAAAGGTGAAAACGCTGACGTACCGATTTGTCACCCAGTTCCGGCTGATTGTGGACATAGGCTTCCATACCAATGATCGGTTTGATCCCCTCTTTTCGCATCGTATTGTAAAAGTCGATGGTTCCGAACATATTGCCGTGATCTGTCATCGCCACAGAAGTCATACCAAGTGCTTTGACCTTCTGGGCAAGGGCTTTGATTTTGTTGGCACCGTCAAGCAGAGAATATTCTGTATGGAGGTGCAAATGGGTAAACTGCGGCTTTGATTTCGGTTCTTCTGACATGACTATTGACCTTCTGATTATTCTCGGAAATTTTTAATATAGCAGAGATTTGGTGAAACCGGGTTGAAACTTTCTATTCATAGTACCTCTCTATTTTTAAAATTGTTTTTAGCTATACTATACGCTGCATATACAAAGGCCGAAGAGGGAGAATCATAATGAATACAGAAAAGGTAATATCGGGGTTTTTCTTTATCCTCGCCATGACAATCAACTTCGGGTTTTTCTATGGAGACCCGTCCAACATCGAATACCACAGCGCCTATGAACTTTTCGCTGCCATTATTATCAACCTGATCGCCACGGTACTGAAACTGGGAGATAAAACTCAGCTGGGTTCGGTTTTGCTCGCGACCAGTCTTGTTGCCGATATTCAGCTGATCGCTTCGGCAAGCGTCTGGGCGATCGCCCTCTACATCGGACACGGACTGGACAATGAAAGTACACTGGCCGTTGTCTCCCTTTCCGGCGGTGCACTGCTTGCCAACATCGTATCTGTCCTCCTCTTCATTGGAGACACACTTAAATCCAAGCGGTAGCCTATGGAAGGAAATAACACCATCTGGATCATTATCCGCCGAATGCGGATGCCCTTTTTGGTGATCATCATTACATTTTCCGTCTCCATTCTCGGACTGACGCTGATCCCGGGGATGGATGACCAGGGCAAGCCTTACCACATGAGCTTCTTTGATGCATTTTATTTCGTCAGCTACATGGCTTCAACCATTGGTTTCGGAGAAGCACCCTATACCTTCACCTATCCCCAGCGTCTCTGGGTTTCGTTTTGCATCTACCTCACCGTTATCGGATGGTTTTACGGCATTGGAACCATTATTGCACTCATACAGGACCAAAAACTGGCACGTGAACTTTCCATTGCACGGTTCCGCAGTAAAATTTCGAAGATCAGTGAACCTTTTATCATCATCCTGGGATACAACAATGTCACACATAAGATCATAGAGTGGCTCAACAAGGCAGCAGTCAGGGTCGTCGTGGTAGACAAGAACAACGAAAAGATCAATGCACTGGAACTGGAAAATTTTATCCCTGAAGTTCCGGCACTTGCAGCAGATGTAACACAGCCGGAAGTACTCAAACTGGCCGGTATCCACAAAAAGAACTGCGAAGGAGTCATCTCTCTTTTTGACAATGACTTGAAAAATACCAAAATCGCACTGATGTGCCGTCTTCTCAATAAACATCTCAAGCTTGTTATCAAATCAACGACCCCCAGTCAAACAGAACACTTGCATAATCTTGGTATCCGCTATATTGAGGACCCTTTTCGTTTTGTTTCAAACCGTTTTTATCTGGCACTCACCTCACCGGATCTGTGGCTGCTGGAAATGTGGATATTTGGACACATTCTTAAAATCAGGGATCGCGAAATACTGCCAAAAGGCACCTATATTCTCTGCGGTTACGGTCGGATGGGGCAAGCACTGGGAGCTGCACTGGAAAAAGCGGATATCCCCTATACCTATATCGATCTCAAATCATCGGAATACAAAAGCAAAAAGGAGAGCGCCATATTCGGTGATGCGGAAGACCATGACGTGCTGCTTCAGGCAGGCATCAAGGATGCAGCAGGTATCATTGCCGCCACAAAAGATGATCTTATTAATCTGACCATTCTTTCCACAGCAAAAAAATTCAATAAACACATTTATACCATTGCGAGGGAAAACACCCTTGATGACCTCAGCATCTTCAAGTCGGCACGCATCAACCGTGTCTACATTCTTGAACAGATCCTTTCCGAATTTACCTATCTTTTTATTGCCCGTCCCCTCGCCTATAGATTTGTACGGCTGATCCACACGCAAAACGAGATGTGGGGGAAAACACTTGTGGAAAGGATGCAGAAAAAAATAGGAGACAATCCGGAGCATTTTGAGATCACGGTCAGTGAAGAACAAACCTACGCCCTCTATCATGAACTGAAAAGAGGCACAACGATCACGCTGGATATGCTGAAACGTTCACGGTCCGACTACCGAAAATCATTAAAATTGATCTTTCTGCTTGCGGTTGAAAACGATTCTGTCATATTGCTTCCCAAAGGAGAACTGGAACTCAAACCCGGCATGCAGTTCCTTATAGCCTCTACTTCTGAAGCCCAGAGTGATTTTGAATATATTAGCAACAATTACTATGAACTTTACTATGCCATGACAGGCAAAGAAAAGGAATTTGGTATACTGTGAAGTACGGCGATTGATATAACAGGCTGTTATTACCGCCTGTTTCCTCGTCTCCAAAAAATTTCCAACACTTAAAGCAGAAAAAAGTTTTCATTCCTCTCAGTCATCATAAACACCCGTATCCATGTCAAAATCATAGTCAGGCTTAATGACAGGTACACTCTTCAGGCTGTCTTTGTTTACTTCAGCCCCTTTGAAATCATACTCATCCCCCGAATAGAATCGTTGCTCTTTGGCATATTTTTTTTCAAGTTCCATCGCTTTTCGGACAGCTTCTTTTGTTCGGTTGTTTTCTCCCGAACTATTATTTTCATTCGCACATACTCTGACAGATAAACCGCACAACATTAGAATAATCAATATTTTTTTCATCAGGTTCCTTTCCTCTCTCTACAGGATAGAAAATACTATAACAAAAGGAAACTTAGACAAATATAAATTAAACTAATGATTTAGTAAATTTATACTTATAATTAAACGGGCTTCAGCAGTAGCTCAGCAGCATAGCATCTTTGACATTCTGCATACTTTCTTCACCGACGAGACGTTTTACGATAGCCAGACCGAAACAGACAGCCGTCCCCGGTCCCTGGGAAGTCATGATGTTTCCGTCCACTACCACTTTTTCATCTGCAACATAACCTGGCTGATCGATCTCTTTCTCCACTCCGGGATACGCCGTATAGCGTTCTCCGAGTACACCCGCTTTTTTTAACGCATACGGGGCGGCACACATTGCACCCACTGCTTTATTCTCTTTGAATTCTCTCAGCAGTTCCAGTATCCTTGCATTTTCGGCCAATGCCTGCGTACCTCCCCAGCCGCCAGGAAGGACGATCATATCAAAATCATCAGAAATAACGTTTTTAATGGACGTATCCGCCTGAATCGTAATACCGTGCGCTCCAAGTACAAGATTGCCTTGCATTTCATCTTCAAGATACGCCACACGCACATCAATACCGCCTCGGCGCATAACATCGATCAGCGCAACGGCTTCCACCTCTTCAAATCCTTCTGCCATAGGCAGCAATACACTTGCCATTTAGTTCTCCTTGCTTAAAATATGTGTTACGATACGATAACCGTGATTAAGAGCAATTGCAATACTCCCGCCGCTTTTAAATGCAATATCACCGGCGATATACATCCCATCAACACCGCTTTCGTAATTTTCATCAAACATAGGTTCTCCCGTCTCATCAAGCGGGATGTTGCAGCTTTTGAGAAAATCAACCGGCGTTGTTCCGCCTATGGCATAGATCACTCTGTCAAAAAGTTCCGGCCCGTCCGTGAAATTGACCTGGACCTGTCCGTGCATATTCTCCAAACCTTCAATGTCAACACCAAGCCTGACCCTGACAGCATCATTCTCACAATACTCACTTATCATTTCCTGATTGGTCGGATTGGGTCGGGTAAGCTCTTCTCTTCTGTAATTCAATACCACTTCATTCGTACTGCTCAAATCACAGGCATACTCCACAGCGGTATCACCGCCCCCTACAACAAGTATCTTTTCGCCGTTGCTGCATTTGTCCAGGTTAAAATTGACCTGCTGCCTGAGTGATGCAGGGATTTTATAGGAAGGTTTATTGGGTTTTCCCATGCGTCCGATGGAAACAATGATATTTTTAGCCAGATCCGTACCGCAGCCCGAAGTGACATGGAAAAGTCCGTCGATCTTCTCAACTTTTTCCACAGCGCAGTTAAAACGTGTATCGATCGATTCATCGTCAAGAAGCCTGTCAAAGTAGTCAAGCGTGCTCTCTTTGGTACCGTCTGTAAATTCGACATTGCCTTCAAGGTCCACTGCTTGCCCCTGCCAATCCTTATCAACACGTTTTTGATCTTTGTAAAATTTGCGTATCGTATGGGAATGATTATCCGTTTTTTCTATCATCAGTACTTTTTTAAGCCCCAGTACATTTGCTTCTACTGCGGACCCTATGCCTCCGGGTCCGCCGCCTATTATTATAAGATCATATACATTTTCCATCAGACGCTATCCTTCAAAGTATTTTTATAGAATAGTGTAGCATTTTTTCAGCGATAAATCTACAAAAAGGGTCTCTTTTTTTACGTACCTTCCGGGATGATTACTTTTGCATACATTCCGGGGAAGATATTTTTCTTTCCCTTGTCAAAAGAGACACGCATTTTGATCTTGTGTGTCATAGGGTTTGCATCGGGAATAATGGCCTTTATCTTCCCGATCGTATTGTACTTGATTGCAGGTATTTCCACTGCAAGCCGCTGGCCTTCGTGTATTTTTCCTATAATTCCCGCAGGAAGCGAAACATCGATTTCAAGATGTTCCGTATCAACGATCATTATGGTCAGCATACCGGGCATGACCATATCTCCCACTTTGATATTTTTTTGTACCACAACACCGTCTGCCGGTGCTTTCATTTTAAGATAATTAAACACTATAGCCATCTGTTTTACCTGTTCTGCCGCATGTTTAACCATAATTTTGGTAGATTCGAGCATTGCCTTGACTGTTTCAATCTGTCCTTCAAGATCGTCCATGCCAAACCCGGTCATGCCGTATTTCTTTTTGACATTCTCTTTCTTTTTATTGATCACACGCAAGCGGTCTTTCCAGTATTCCAAAGCGATCTGAGACTGTTCAAGCATCAGATTGGCCTGTGTCTTCATAATGTCAAATTCTGCTGATTCCATTTCATAAAGATCATCTTCGCGCTTGACCTTGTCTCCGAGTTTGACATACACCTTTTTGACATACCCCATATAGCGGCTTCCGATCATTTTCTGTCCGTCAGACACAATGGTACCGGTCAGAGAAATTCCGCCTGCATAGACTGTGCTTCCAAAAAGAAGTATGAACAGAATAGTATTTTTTAGTTTCAACATATAGTGTTTCTTTTCATTCTAAAGTTTTAAAATCCTCTTTGCCCAAGGAAATTCATAAGGCTATTTTACTGCTTTATGGTTAATCGTTATGCAGGATATTACCATTTTCTCAAACGGACATGGCATTTCATACACTGCTGCGCGATTCTGCTGTATTCCTGTAAAGCCTGAATCGCATCGCCGTCTGCAAAACGCTCTTCGAGTACTGTTGCTTTCTTTTTGATCTTCTTTTGAATTTTATGTGTCATTTTCAAATCATTGTTGAGCCATTTTTCATAAATATCTTTATTGTTCACTTCTGAATCGATCGGTCTTACATTGACGATCGTGTTTTTCAGCACTTTTGTCCCTGCTTTGACAATATCGACATTATTGTAAAAAAAGCCGGACTGTATATCCTGCATGGCTTGTGCCATCTTTTGCATGTCCGCTATTCTGTCCGCCTGTGTGTATCCTTCTGCCATGACAAGCACTGTTGTTGCTGCTGTCAGCATCGTAATGTGACGTAAAAACCTTTCCATTTATACATCTCCTTTATACTTTGGTATTTTGTTTTGACATTGTAACCAATTATCTTTAATAACACAGTTCCATTGATTATCATCATAAAATTTAATTACATTTTTTTATAATATTTAAGTTTTTATTTAAAGTTTAGGTGCTAAGATGGTGGAACCCAAAAAATCAATTAAAAGGAAACCAGATGAAAAAAATAGTAATTTCATGTGTAGCAGCGGCAGCACTTTTTACAAGTGTACATGCAGACTTCAGCTTTGGAGATATGTTCAAAGATATGAAAGAAGCAAGTATCAGTATGAGTAAAGATGCGAAAGACAGTGTCGAATCTATGAAAGACGGTGCGGTTGAAACCAGTAAAAGTGCAGAAAGAACGGTAACAAACGTCAGTGCCGACGCAAAAGACACAGGTGTTAAAGTATCTGACGACCTTAAAACAGCTCAGGTATCTACCAGCAAAGATGTCAGGGACGCAACAGTAGAAGTATCAGAAGATACAAAAGATTCCATTACCAATACAACGAAAGATCTTAAAGATTCTACCACTATCGCATCAAAAGACATGAAAGATTCTGCTGTCTCTGTCTCCAAAGACATCAATGATGCAACAAAAACTGTATCCAACGATTCAAGAGATTCTGTCAAAACAGTCTCCAATGACTCAAGAGATTCCGTAAAAGATGTTTCTGACAATGCCAATGATTCCACCAAAACAATTTCCAATGATTCACGAGATTCTGTAAAAGATGTTTCTGACAATGCCAATGACTCTACTAAAACAATTTCAAAAGAGACAAGAAAATCTGTAAAAGATGTTTCTGACAATGCCAATGACTCTACTAAAACAATCTCTGACAATGCCAACGACTCTACTAAGACAATTTCAAAAGAGTCAAGAAAATCTGTAAAAGAAGTAGCTGACGACAACGAAGCACACAAATAATCTTCCCGCATATTTTCCCCGAAAAGCTGCCGTAACTTTTGGTAGCTTTTCACTTCTATTGATCAAAAATCATTAATTTCATTAATTTTATCCATATACTTTATGCTATCCTATATTATTAATTACAAAAGGATATCCCTATGTCTGTTTTTAGAAAAGTGCTCCTTCTTGGCATCATACTCCTGATGCCCGCCACACTCTTTTCGGCTAATGAAAAAAGTGACAACTCGCTTGCTGTTATTTACACTGTCGACGGCAATATTCAGGACAAGTTCAACGCTCTGATGGAAGAAAAGATCAAAACAATCGGTTTTCATTTGACCGATCCCCACAAGAGGGTCAACGACCAGTACAAAAAGAAATACGGATCGACTGTACTTGATGTACTCAGCTTCATGCCTGTCGTCAATGACAAAATGATGCTCCCCCTGCTGAATATCGATCCGCGCATCGCCGGTTTCGGACCGTTCAATATGCTCATTGCCAAAAAGCTTGATGAGCCGTATACACAGGTAGGCCACCTCAGTCCCAAAGTCATGCTTGACATACTGGGTATCAAAAATGACAAAGTCCGAAAAACATTTACTGAAAGCTTCAAGCCGCTCAATGCAATGCTTGAAAAAGAGCTGGGCGGGAAAAAGCGTTATCTGCCTGTAAAAAAACTGCCAAAACAAACTATGCTCACATACGAATACGACTTTCAACCTGTCGATGATATCGAAGATTTCATGGATGAGATCCAGGACAAGTTTGAAACAGCATTCATCGATAAAAATTATCTGATAGCTGGATATCATAACTTCATGGAAGGCACACCGGATGCCAAGAAAATCCTAAAAGGGTACGATGCATTCTGGAGCTACTCCCTCTGCCACCTGGAATTTTCCTACAATATGTTCGACACAAAAGGGGCTCACCCCCTGGCAGGGCTGTTTGCGCCGTGTACCATGTATATGTTCATTCCCAAAGGAAGCAATAAACTTTTCGTCGGAATGTACAGGTTGCACAACTGGTCTGATACATTGGGTATTACAGACGAAAAAAGAGTCAAGCTTGTAGAAAAACTTGACACGGAGATCCCCGCACTGCTGAAACAGATCGGTATGAAGCCTATTCCAAACGTCAATCCTTTGACGCTGCTCAAAAAAACAACACCTGCAAAAACAACACCTGCCAAGACAGCAGAGACAACTCCTGCAGCAGTTTCCGCTTCCAAAACCGGGAAAAAATTTCTTGCTAAAATGTATGTGATAGAGGGTAAAGCAGAGAAACAGTACAATCAGCTGGTTGAAAAAGAGATCGAATCAGTCGGCTTCAACATGGCAGACCCGCATCACCGGGTCAATGACCAGTACAAAGCCAAATACGGCTCAACTGTCCTCGATGTACTAAGCTTCCTTCCCGCTGTCGATGACAGTGTCGTCATGCCGCTTTTCAATATCGATCCGCGCATCGCAGGTTTCTCACCTTTCAATATGCTCATCTATAAAAAGCTTACTGACAAAGTCACCCATGTAGGGCACTTGACACCTGAAGCCATGCTGGATATTCTCGGTATCAACAATGAAACGGTCAAAAGAAAATTTACCGCTTCTTTCGCCCCTCTGGATAAAAAGATTGAAACATTTTTCAAAGCTAAAGGACTCAAATACACCGTAAAACAGATACCATATGAAAATGCCACCAAAAAGAAAATGCTCAACTTCATTTATACTTTCAAAAGAGATGATGATACCGATATGGACGACTTTATCGAAGAGTTCCAGAACAAATTTGAACTTGCATTCATTGACAAACACTATCTTATAGCCGGATTCCATAACTTTATGGATAATGATGATGCAGAAGACGTTATTGGAGGTTTTGATGCCTTCTGGAGTTATTCACTCTGTCACCTGAGTTATTCATACAATGTATTTGATACAAAGGGTGCACGCCCGGATGCAGGCCTTTTTGCACCCTGTACCATGTATGTCTACATCAAAAAAGATTCCAACCAGATGGTCATAGGGATGCCGACACTTGCCAATGTCAAAAATACACTGCACATTACCAGCAAGAAACGGGTCGAATGGATAGACAAACTCGACAAAGAAATTCCGGAAATCCTCACTTCAATGGGTATGGTCGCCGTAGAAAATGTCAACCCGCTCAACGAAACACCCAAACCACTGGCTGTAACCGTCACGGCAAACAAAACCCAAACCAGAGAGCATGTTCCGGCAGCGAAAACAAAACCTGAAGCTGCCACCCCTGTGAAAAAAGGCACAGAAGCACCTGCAGCTCTTAAGAAAACCGGGGAAAAAGCTGCTGTACAGTCAAAGCAGGAAGGCGAAACAATTCAAATAGGCGGCGAAACAATTAAGATAACCATACCAAAGCCTCCTAAACCGGTTCAGCCTGTCAAAGTGGAAACATACAATAGCCAGGATATTGCCGACCGTTCCATCAAATTTTCAAAACGAATGCCTCCAAACTACATTCCGCCTGAACAAAGAGCGGCAAAACAAAAAGCGCAGAATACAGCAACCAATATCGGCGAAGTGATCCACGGAAGGGTTTCGGCTTACATCAGAGGCAAATTCATAGAGGTCAAAGAGGCTAAAAAACGTTTGAAAAAAGCAGGTTTTTCCATCCTTTCCGTCACACCGCTTGACAAAAAAGGAAAACTGGTTTCCATTGTCTTTACCGATAAAGAACTCACAAAGGAAGCAAGTAAAAAAAACCGCGGATTTGCAGCATCGCTTCGCCTGCTTGTCAATAAAAAAGATCATCATATCAGTATTACCAACCCTATCTATATGGCAAAAGCATTTCTCCAGGATAACTATAATGACAAAGCGGCAAAAGCGACACTTAAAAAGATCACAAGCAATTTCGATAATCTGTTGAACTCCAAAGACAAACTGAAATTCCAGCTTTTGCCGAAATACCAGTTCATGCACGGAATGCCTCAATACCAGGATATGGTCGTAGTTGCAAGAGGGAATAATCTTCTCAAAAAGATCAAGCATAATAAAAAAGTTGTCTTTGAACAAAAACTCGATAATGGGGCAACCCTCATCGGCGTCCTGCTGGGCAGACGCACGAACAAGTTCATCAGCCGTATCGGTACGAACAATGCCGCACTGCTGCCCTACCCCGTGCTCATAGAAAACGGCGAAGCCAAGATCATGGAACCCAAATATTACATCTCTGTTATGTATCCGCTGCTTCAAATGTCAGAGTTCATGACCATAGCTACTGTACCGGGTGCGATCATAAGAGATTGTGGGAAAGTGTTTAAATAAAAAAAGCGTTTAGTACCTAAGGGAATTTATCCCTTTGGTCAAAAAAATATGTTCAGTATGCATATCTGAAGGTGCGTGTATACGCACTCTGCACGCAGAAGCGTTCACAAAAGTATTACTTGGCTTTCTCCAGGTATTTGCCTTCTACTGTATCTACCTTGATCATTTCACCTTCAAGTACATGAAAAGGTACCTGAACCACTGCACCGCTCTCAAGTGTTGCAGGCTTCTTTCCACCCTGTGAATCGCCTTTGAAGTTCGGAGGTGTCTCTACAATTTTAAGTACCACGGTTTGAGGGATCTCTACCGAAATTGCCTGGCCGTTATGGAAAAGAATATCCGCTTCCATGCCATCTATCATAAAATCAAATGTCTCTTTGCCTACCTGCTCATGCGTCAGGCCGATCTGATCAAAAGTGGTTGTGTCCATAAATTGGAGAAATTCTCCGTCATCGTACAAATACTGCATTGTTTTCTGTTCAAGCTCAGGTACTTCAAATTTATCACCTGCATGTACCGTTTTTTCAATTACTTTTCCTGTTTTGAGGTTTTTGATCTTAATGCGTACAAATGCCGCACCTTTTCCGGGTTTGACATGCTGGAACTCCGTTACTTTATACGGGTTTCCGTCCAGTTCAAGTCTTACGCCTTTTTTAATGTCTCCCATTCCGATGGTTGCCATAGTCTGTCCTTCATAATAAGTTGGGTGATTATAGCAAATAGTTGGTAAAAAGATGATAGTGGGAAAGAGGGAAGATAAAAAGCTTGGGCAGGGACAGCCTAAGCTGTCCCGCCCTGTTCTCTATTTTGTGATAGAGATATCGTTTTTAAGATCACAATGGTCACTCAGGTCGAAATCCATCGCTTTGGCATTATGCATCAGCACCGGAACAAACAGCAGTGAGACGAAGACAGCCGCCACTGTACCGGAGATCAGTGCAACTCCCAGCCCGCCAAATACAGGGTCGGAAGCAAGCAGTGCAGAACCCAGTATGATCGCGACAGCGGTCAGGGCAATCGGCTTGGCTCTTGTCGCTGTTGCCACGGCAATAGCTTCGCGTTTCTCCATACCGTGGCACTCCATCAGTGATTTGGCAAAGTCTATCAGCAATAGGGAATTTCTCGACGAAATCCCCATCAGGGCAATAAAGCCGATCAGAGAGGTAGCAGTAAGGAAGAACGTTTCACTTGTAAAGAAATTGGCCACCCAGTGTCCGACGATCACCCCGATCAGAGAAAGGAATGATCCCAGCAGGATGATACCCGAAATCATAAAACTCTTGTAATAGATCACCAACAGAAGGAAAATAAGCAGCAATGCTGCAATAAATGCACCGCCTAAGTCCCTGAAGGTATCAAGTGTCACTTTCATTTCACCATCCCAGCGCAGCAGAAACTTTTCTCCTGTTTTTTTGTCAGTCAGATAAAGGTCAAACATGTACGTCGTAAATCCTGCCTTTTTGATAGTATAGTCTTTCGAAAAAGCTTTGATCATTTTTTCTCTTGCCGCAAGCAGAGGATAGACTTGGGAAACCATATCCGTCTCCGCTGTGACATTGATCATTCTTGAAAGATCCTTATGCATGATCATCGGACTTGATTTGGCTTTTCTGATCGTAACCACTTCACTGAGCGGCACCATCATACCCTTCATATTCATCAGGTTCAAAGACGAAAGTTTGCTTTGGAGAATACGCTCCGATTTTCCATTGAGAGCTTTACTCTTTTTCTGCAATATCAGGAATATCGGTATCTGGTCAGGTGCATTTTTGGAATTCTTGTGTGCAATGACCATTCCTTCAAAAGCCAGGTAGAGAATATTGTTCACCTGCTCGACACTCAAACCGCTCAAAGCGATTTTTTCTTCATCCGGTATGAGTTCGTACTTGTCATAAATGTCATCCATCATTACATCGATATCTACCAGCCCTTTTGTTTTGGCAAGTATATTGGCTGCCTGAACCGAGATCTTTCTCATTTTATCAATATCGTCACCATGAACTTCAAGTACGATAGATGCCAGTGTAGGAGGCCCCGCTGGCTGTTCTATGAACTGAATTTTGGTACCTTTTACAATAGGAAGACATTTCTTTTTCACAATAGGCCTGAGCCTTTGTGTCATTAAAAAAGAAGGTTCTTTTCGGGTATGCTTATCCGTAAGATTTACGGAAATTTCAGATACGTTTTCAGTATGCTTCATAGAAGCACCCTTCACCAGACCTGCATAATCGAGCGGTATTCCCTGCCCAAGGAACAGTTCAAGGTTCATCACCTGTTTTTCATTTTTGAGTATATCTATCACACACTGGCTGACTGCATTTGTCTGTTCAATGGAAGAGCCTGTCGGTGTTGTGACATAAACCGAATAGGTATTGTCACTTTTCCCCGGAAGCATTTTAGCCAGTACCATTTTGGTAGGGAACATCATCAAAGAGAGAAAAAATGCTATCGCGGTCAATACGATGACCAGTGTTTTTTTCTTTCTGCTGCCAAGGATACCGTAAATGAATTTTTCCAAACCTTTCATTACTTAACCTCCTTGTCTTTTTTATGTTTCGTATGGTGATGTTTGTGCTCAGGTTTTTTCAAGAGCTTCAAACTCAAATACGGGGTAAAAATATATGCCACGAAAAGCGAAGCAACAAGCGCTACGGGTACGTTGTAGGGGATAGGCTTCATGAATGACCCCATCATCCCGCCGACAAATGCCATCGGTACCATCGTCAGAATGATCGCAAGTGTTGCGATGTTCGTCGGTGCACCGATTTCGTCAGTGGCTTCGATCAGCAGTTCATCCATTTCTTTTTTCTCCACATCATGTGCATGCAGATGCCGGTGGATATTTTCGATAACGATAATCGCCGCATCCACCAGAAGCCCCAGTGAAAGCAGGAAGGCAAAAAGTGTAATACGGTTGATCGTCTGCCCGGTAAGCCAGGCAACAAAAAGTGTGATCGCAAGGATCGCCGGTACAGTAAATGTAACGATGATAGATTCTCTCCATCCCAGTGCGAAAACAAGCATCAAGGCAATAATGACAATCGTGATGATCAAGTGGTGCATCAGTTCGTTGACCGCTTCATCCGCACGTTTCCCGTAGTTTCTTGTTACAAGATAGCCGATACCCTCTTTGGCAAATTCCGCATTGTGTTCTTTAAGAAGTTCCAGTACATCATCTGCCACAAAAACGGCATTGGTACCGGCAAGTTTGGCTACGGTAAGTGTTACCTGATGACGTTCTGTACCCAGTTTGCTTTCCTTCATATCCTTTTTAAATCGGATCTTGGCTGTTTTAAAGTTCTGTATATCCACACCTTCCGTTACCGTAGCAACATCTCTGAGATAGATCGGAGATCCCATATACTGCGCTACAATGACAGACCCTACATCTTTCACACTCTCAATAGCATTTTTAACACCGAAAACAACCAGTTCATTTTTTTTCGTACGCCCTTTGACATCCGGCACATCTACTGCAATGGACTGAACCGCTTTCATGATCTGTCCCAGTGAAAGGTGATAGGCAGAAAGTCTGCTCATATCTACCTGGATATTGTACTGCGCCTTGCGCGCACCCACTACCGTTGTTTTGGCGACATTTTTTACTGCATTGATTTTCTGCTGTATCCTGCGCACGATATCGAAAAGCTGAACATCATCAACTTTACTGCCTTTTTTCGGATAAAATGCTACCGTCACAATAGGGATGTCGATGTCGATATCAAAGGGTTTTATCAGCGGCTGCATCACCCCTTTTGGCATCAGATCCATATTTTGCATGACTTTGTCATACAGTTTAAGGTTGGAATCCTCCCGGTTCTCGCCAATGTAGTACATGACATTCACGATCCCGACATTGTTCATTGCCATACCGTAGATATGCTCGATCCCTTTGACTTCCCTGAGTTTACGTTCCAGAGGATTGATAATGATATTTTCAATTTCTCTCGGTGTAGCTCCCGGCATCGGAACGATCACCGCACCGCCTGAAATGGCAATCTGCGGATCTTCTTCTCTCGGCATAATATTGAGGGCAAGGTATCCCATCAGCAAAAGGAAAATACCCAGTATGGGGGTTAAAGGATTGTGTAAAAAACCTTTCGCCAGTTTTCCCGCATAGTCTGTTACCTGATATTCGTTTTTTTCAGCCATCATACTTACCTGATTATGATTTTGGCATACATGCCCGGATAGACCGATTTGCCTTTATGGTCAAACTCTATTTTGATCTTGAACTTGTGGGTCATAGGATTGGAACTTGGGATGATAGACGATATCTTTCCGGTTGTTTTCAAAGCCAGTGAAGGAATTTCAACCTCTACCTTTTTCCCAAGATTGATATAGGGAAGATCTGTTTCAGCTACGGCCGCCAAAATTTTCAAATGGCTGAGATCGGTAAGAATGACTGCCGGCATACCGGGAATCGCCATTTCCCCCTCGTTGAGTTTTTTCGCAACGATCACTCCGGCATTCGGAGCAGTAATGCGCAAATACTTGTACTGGTTGAGGACTTCCTCTTTTTTCGCCAAAGCCTGTTTGACCTGTTCCTTGGATATTTTAACCATATCTCTCAGGTTCTTCGCTGCAAGTTCAAGTGTTTCGAGTTCATACTTGGAAACCATCTTTTTCGCATAAAGACGCTTGTGTCTTGCCAGATTCAACAATACATTGTTGTACTGGTTTTCATTCATCTGCAAGGCCAGTCGTGCCTGTGAAATGGCCAGCTCGACCTGGCGTTCTGCCGATTCGATATCTTTGGAATCGATCTCATACAGCAACTGTCCCTTTTTAACGATATCGCCTTCCGAAACAGCCATCTTTTTCACAAATCCCATATAGCGGCTTGTCATCATCTTTTGGTTGTCCGAAACGACTGACCCGCTCAGGTCAATCTCTACGGCCTGCAGCGTTGTTGTCAGCAATGCCACAGCCATCAGTGTTATTATCTTTTTCATACTTTTCCTCCTGCATTTACAATACTTTCCAGTTCAAATACTTTGGTATTCCTTTTATTGACGACTGTTAAAAGTTTCAAAAGTGATTCAAGCTCCTTGGACTGCTGGATCAGAACATCAGAGATTGAAGCCATGCCTTCTTCATACCGTGTACGATAGTTTGCATACACTCTTTTGGCATATTTCAACTGTTTGCTATAACTTTTGATATCGTCATCGGCACTTAAAATTTCTGTTTTGAGCTTTTTGGCTTTAAGGGCAATACCTTTTCGTGCCAATGCTACCTGGTCCCGGACCTGAAGACGTTTCAGCTTTGCTTTCTCCAGTTTCGCATCATCCTGTCCGCCGTTGAAAATATTCCATTTGGCCTGTACCCCCACCGTATAGGAATCCTTGCCTGTGAAATCGTTAAACAGTGTATTGTCTGCACTTCCATACTCTGCAAAACCACCGATAGTAGGCAAAAAACTTGCCTCTTTTGCCTTAACAGACATTTCTGATATCTGCAAGCCGAGCTTGGCTTTCTGTATGTCAATATTGTTTGATTCCAGTATAGCCTTTGTCACATGCGGCATAGGGGCTTTCGCATGTACTTTTTTGATGGAGCTGACATCTCTGTTCAGGAGAAAAGAGAGAAACTGATAGGCCAATTCCCTGTTGAGTCTCGCCTGGTTGTACATACTGTCAGATTCGGCTTCCCGTGCCTGTACTTCCAAAATATCCGTCTCTTTTGCATAACCTTCTTTTTCCATGTTCAATACAATCGTCTCAAGTTTTTTGATATTGTGTCGGATTTTGGAAAGATTGACGATATATCGTTCTACAAGAGAGATGTCATAAAAGGCTTTTTTTACTTCATAAATCTTTGTATTAATCAGTTTTTGCGTATCGTATTTGCTCATACGGTACATTGACTCCATAATATGTTTATATTCTGTCAGTTTTCCGCCGGTGTAGATAGGCAGCATATAGGAGAGTTTGGTCTGATAATTGTTCCGTGCTGCCGGATAGTTTAAATTTGACGGCGGCTGCGTATACATATCATGACATGCCTGCATATTGCCATTTTGACAGGCTCCGAAATTATTCATAAATTCTTCAGCACCGAAATCTCCGAATGTTGCTTCCCTGCTTTGCAGTTTAAACCCGAACACATTCCCTGCGTCATTGGAACGCATCCCGCTGAGACTGAGGTCAAGCTTACCGTAATTCATCCCTTCGGCCACTTTGACTTCTGTCTGCTTCATTTGCTCATTGAAGCGTGCAATTTTCACTTCAAGGTTGTCATGTTTCACCATTTGAAGGGCATTGTGAAGTGTCAGATTCTTGACACCTGCAACAAGGGGTAAAGAAAGAGACACAAGCAGTATCACTCTGTTTATCATCATAGTTGAACTCCTCAATATAATCGTTTATTATAGCACAAGATGTAGAGATATCCTGTATATTTTTGTAGAATTGGCACGAATTATAACAAGTTTAATTTAAACTAATGAATAAAAAGCATCATTTGCATCAAATAATTTGAATAAGCCGTATAAAAAGAGAGGAAGCGGTAGAAATAAATACAGGCGTTTGCCTGTATTTTTAGTCTTTAGAGTGATGCATAGCTTACACTGATGCATGCATCAAGTGCAGAGAGTGCATCGAGTACATTTTTTGAAACCTGCCCGTCAACACGTACAACGGCAAGTGCCTGCTGCTTGGTATCGCGTCCAAGTCTGAAATCGGAAATATTCAAACCGTTTTCAGCCAAAATTCTGCCTACATCACCAATGACACCCGGAGTATCTGTATTTCTGAAGAAGATCATTTTGCCTTTGGGTTCAACATCAAGAATGTAATCATCAATTTCGATAATACGCTGCACTGTATCGTCAAAAACGGTACCCGCAATAGAAATGGTACTGTCTGCTGTTGTCATTTTTACCGAAACCTTATTGGTAAATCCGCTGGTATTTGGCAAAACTTCATGACTCAGATCAATACCACGTTCTTTGGCTACAAACTCGGCATTGACATAGTTCACCTGATCTGCAATAGACTCGGTAAGCGCCCCTACCGTAGCAAATGTCTGCATAGAAGCCAGATAGTCAGATACCGGCCCTTTTGCCGTTACACGGATTGATTTAACCGCACTTTTAGTCACCTGCGCAGAAAGATGGCCCATCTTTTGGACCAGTTCAAGATACGGTCTGACAAAATCAGGCAGCTCATTCTCCTTGATAGGAAGATTCAGTGCATTGGGATAGGCAATGCCTTTTGCCGCAGCAATTGCATTTTCACACGCTTGAGTCGCAATGTTTTTCTGAGACTCTTTCGTATTGGCTCCAAGGTGCGGTGTTACCGTAATATTGTTCAGGTCAAGCAGCGGATTTTCTGTTGCCGGTTCCTTATTGAACACATCAATACCAGCCATAGCGATCTTGCCTGATTTCAAGCCTTCAAAAAGTGCTTCTTCATTGTAAAGTCCGCCCCGCGCACAGTTAATAAGGATCACACCGTCTTTCATTTTGCTGATCTCTTCTCTGCCTATCATACCGATGGTCTCTTCTGTTTTGGGAGTATGGATCGTAATAATGTCACAGCCAAGAATATCTTCAAAGTTTTTTGTATACCCGATATCAAGATCTGTTGCCTTGCTTGCATCAATATACGGGTCGTAGGCAAGAACTTCCATTTCAAATGCTTTGGCTCTTTTACCCACACGCGAACCGATATTGCCAAAACCGATGATACCGAGTTTCTTGTCTTTCAACTCCGTACCGTACCAGTCCTGTCTTCTCCAGACACGGTCCAGTTTGAGGTTGTTGTGTGCATACGGAAACTGTCTGACACAGGAAAGCATATGTGCCAGGGTCAGTTCAACCGCTGCAATGGTATTGGCAGTCGGTACATTCATCACAACGATTCCCTGCTTGCTTGCACCCTGAATATCCACATTGTCCACACCGACACCGGCACGTACTATCGCGGTGATCTTTTTAGCCGCAGCAAGAAATGCTGCATCTACATCTGTAGAAGAACGCGTAATGGCAACATCTGCAAGAGGAATAATTTCTGATACAAGTTTGTCTTTAGGTTCATCCGCTGCATTGATAAGTTCAATTTCGCTGTCATTTGCAAGAATATCCAAACCGCTTTGGTGAATATGGTCACAAACTACAATTGTTTTTTTTGACATATGAAAACCTTTTATTAGTGGATTTATGGCGAGTACGAAGTACTCTGAAGAAGGTATATGCCGTAAAGACATATACCGTTTTTGGTATTACTTTTTAAATTTATCGCCAAAAGCATCACCAAGGGTCATGCTGTCGTCCTGGTTAAGATTCAGCTGTTCCATCGCTTCTCTTTCTTCCTGACGCTCAAGTCTCTTGACTGAAACTCTGATCCTGTCATTGTTCTCGTCAATGAAAGAGATCACTCCTTTGATTTCCTGTCCCTTTTCGATCTCATCGAATTTAAGCGGATGCAGGTCTTCGGTTCTGATCAAGGCATCGACATTGTCTTCCAGAGCAATAAATACACCGAAGTCTTTTTTGTCTTTGACTGTACCGGCTACGATAGAACCGTTTTTGTGGTTCTGCGCAAATGCTTTGATCGGAGAATCTTCAAGTGCTTTTTTGCTCAAAGAGATCTTGCCGGCATCTTTGTCGATCTTGATGATCTTCACTTCAACTTCATCGCCGACAGCCAATTCGGATTTCGCATTTTTGCTTTTGTCCCATGAAATCTCCTGATTATGCAAAAGACCTTCCACTGCACCAACTTTAACAAATGCACCAAAATCTGTAATCGATGTTACCGTTCCTTTGACAACATCACCGACTCTGTATTGCTGAGTAAAGGCATCCATAGGTTTTGGAAGCAAACTCTTAAGACTTACCCTCAGTCTTCTTCCCTCTTTATCGATCTCTATCACTTCAACATTGATCTCTTCCCCATTTGCAAGGTAGTCCTTAGGGTGTTTGACATTCTTGTCCCAGGAAATTTCAGATACATGAAGGAATGCTTCAAGATCTTCTCCAAGGTCAACAAATACGCCATAAGGTTCAATATTTGAAACTGTTGCAGTGACTGTATCACCTACGCCGATAATAGAATCAATATCTGCCCAGGGATCAGGATTTGCATCTTTGATAGAAAGAGAAAGATGCCTCTTCTTTTTATCATAGTCAAGTGCAATGACATTGACTTCGTCACCTTCAGCAAAATACTTGGAAGGATTCACAGGGCCTTTATGGGATATCTGTGAATAATGCACGAGACCGTCCATTCCGCCTACATCTACGAACATACCGTAAGAAGTGATCTTTTTGATCGTACCGACTACCGGCTCTTTGTTTTCAAGCAGTGCACCAACGATCTCGTCTGTTTTTGCTTTGTCTCTTTCAATCAGCTCTTTTCTTGAAACGACGACAGAACCCTTGTCCTTATCTACTTTGACAATAACAGCCTTGACCTTCTTGCCTATCGGGTCAATCTTGGATGAAAGATAAGAGAGTGTACGAGGCATAAAGAATTCAAGCCCGTCCACTTCAACAACATATCCGCCTTTGTTCTTCTTGGTAACAACACCCTCGATGATATATTCCTGCTCTTCATCGTATTCGGAGATAAACTCGTTCAATGCCACTCTGCTGAGCGCTGCTTTGTAAGAGATTCGGCCTCTTCCCTGATTTACAACGTCAATGGTATCGCCGACATTGAACTTGATGTTGCCTTCTTCATCCCTGATCTCGTCAAGTGCCAGGTTTGCATCTCTTCCGCCACCGATATCCACAACTGCCAAATTGTCTTTCTCATCGATCTTAACGACCGTACCCGTAACCAAATCACTTCTTGATTCTGATTTTTTGAACGATTCCTCAAGCATCGCCTCAAAATCTACATCTTCTATTTCGATATCTTCGAACTTCATACCTATCCTTATGTGTACACAAATTTTGCGATATTATATCTAAATTTTTTATCAGAATGCTTATGAAGGGGAAATTGACAATGTTGGAATATCTATAGCCGTTTTACTGGTTTTTTTTCGATACAAGAGAAAAATAGGTAAGTCGGGGTACCCTGCCCCGACTTACAAAAATGTACATTCAATAATGTGAAATACTCTTCAGAACCTCAAAATAATCAGGAAAGGTCTTAGCCGTACATTCGGGTTCATTGATCGTTACCGAAACAGGATCAAGTGCCAGTAAAGAAAAGCACATTGCCATACGATGATCATCGTAGGTATCGATGGCGGCATGCTTGAGATGTACAGGGGGAGTAACAGTGAGATAATCTTCCCCTTCTTCCACTTCTGCACCAACCTTCCGAAGTTCAGTTGCCATGGCATGGAGCCTGTCTGTTTCTTTGACACGCCAGTTGTAAATATTGCGCAGTGTGGTCGTGCCTTTGGCAAAAAGTGCGGTGGTCGCAATGGTCATCGCCGCATCAGGAATGTGGTTAAAATCCATATCGACCGCATTGAGTTCTCCTCTGCTTACAGCGATAGAATCTTTTCCCCATTCCACTTTGGCACCCATTTTCTCAAGGACCTTGGCAAAGGCAACATCTCCCTGCACAGAATCCTTTCCAATACCTGTTACCTTGACCGTTCCGCCTTTAATAGCCGCAGCTGCCAGGAAATAGGAAGCGGACGAGGCATCCCCCTCTACCATGAAAGTTCTGGGTGCCCTGTATTTTTGTCCACCTTTAATATGAAAACACTCATACTTCTCATTGTTCACTTTCACACCGAACTGTTCCATAATATGCAAGGTAATGTCAATATAGGGTTTGGATACAAGTTCACCCACGATAGTGATCTGCATATCTTCCTGTGCCATCGGTGCCGCCATCAGCAGTGCTGTCAAGAACTGGCTGGAGATTGATCCGTCTATCTTGACCTCTCCGCCTTTGAGCCCGGCAGCTTCAATCTTTAATGGCGGGTATCCTTTATTTTCAAGGTAAGTGATCTGCGCCCCCGCTTCTCTGAGTGCCTCTACCAAGTGACCTATAGGTCTCTCTTTCATGCGCGGTTCACCAGTCAGCACGTAAGTACCGCTTCCCAGAGTCAAAGCCGCACATAAGGGACGCATAGCCGTTCCGGCATTTCCCAAAAAAAGTTCCAGCGGTTCCGGGGTAAAAAAAGGGCCGCCGTTCCCGACTATAGTACATGTTGTCATGTCTTCTGAAAGTGTGTATTCTACTCCCAAAAGTTTAAGTGCATGAAGCATATGACGGGTATCGTCACTTTTAAGCAGGTTGGTAATAGTGGTTGTACCTTCTGCCAGTGCCGCAATCAGCAACGCTCTGTTGGAAAGACTTTTGGAACCAGGAAGGTTGACTTCTCCCTCAATATATTTAACGGATTCAAGGGTAATACTGTTCATCATTTCTGCTTATTTTTTCAGTGATTCGATCTTGTCAATAACATTCTGGACGATCCAGTCGGGAGTCGATGCACCGGCAGAAATACCGCAAAGTTCTTTTCCCTCAAACCATTCCGCTTCAAGTTCTCTTTCATTCTCTATCAGGTAACTGTCGTCACAGTAACTTTTGCAGATAGAATGCAGCTGTTTGGTATTGGAAGAGTGTTTGCCCCCGATCACAATCATAATATCAGCATCTTTTGCCAGTTCGGCAGCAGCATCCTGGTTTTCAAAGGTCGCATTGCAGATGGTGTTGAATACACGTACCTCTTTATGGGTCAGAACCAGGGCATTGACAATTTTGAGAAAGTCTTCAGGCTTTCGGGTCGTCTGCGCCACTACCGCCACTTTTGACAGAATAGGCAGATTCTCAAGCTCATTCTCATGTTTGACAATGAAAGCATTTCGCACATCTTTGGCATAACTGACAACCCCTTTTATCTCAGGGTGATCCTTGTCTCCGAAAATAACGATACTGTAGCCTTTCTCGCTCATTTGAGCGACAATGTTCTGAGGTGTCGTTACATAGGGGCAGGTTGCATCAATGATTTGGTTTTCCTGCGCTCTAAGCTGTGAAAGTTCGTCTTTGGGAATCCCGTGTGTACGAATAACCACGGAATCCTCCGGTGTCACATCATCAAGTTTTTCCGCCAGGCCTATATTGAACCCTTCTTTGAGGCGCTTGATCTCATCTTTATTATGGATAAGCGGACCATAGGTCTTGCTTCCCTGATGCTCCTCTGCAATTTTAATGGCACGTTTTACACCAAAACAAAAACCGTAACTTGATGCAAGCTGTATTTTCATAATTATCTAAGCTCCGCATTGCATTGTGCTTCAACAGCAGACATAATTTTCTGCATAAGAGATTCAATATCGCTGTCTTCAAGCGTTTTTTCCATAGATTGGATCAAAAATCTGACTGTCAGGGATTTTTTGTCCCCCAGTTTTTCATCTTCATAAATATCGACAGGATAATACTCTTTAAGCAGCGGCAGGTCAAGTCCATTCAGTATTTTTGCCACTTCAAAATAGGAAAGCGATTTGTCTATGACTATACTCAGATCCTTGTAAACTCCCTGAAATTTGGAAATATCCGTTGCATTGATATGCTCAGGCAGCAAGACATCCATTGACAACTCTGCCATAAAGGTCACAGGTATTCCATAGGCCTCCTGCACGGTAGGATGCAGTTTGCTCATATACCCGCACACTTTTCCGTTCACAAGAATATCTGCCGACTGGTAGGGGTGGATCAGTGCATTGTCCTGACTGCACGGGAGCAGTTCAAACGTCCCGATGACACCTCCGATTTTTTTGGTAAATGCGGTAAAATCAACCAGTTTTGGTTTACCTGCATTGGCTACATGCTCCCCTTCAATCTGGCCGGAAAAAACAAAAGAGAGCACTTCCGACTGCTCTCTGTTTGGACCAAATACTGCACCGATCTCAAAAAGAGGGATCGATTTTTTACTGTAGCTGACATTCCGCTTGACCGCATTAAGCAGATTGATCAAAATAGTACTTCTCAACGTATCCAATTCTTCTGCGATCGGATTTGCCAGGTCAAGTGCTTTTTCAACGGTTGAAAAACCATATTTTTCCAGTACTGCCCTTTCGGTAAACACATAACTTACATTCTCATAGAAGCCGTTTCCTACAGCTCTGTTCTTAAATGATTTTTTGATTTTATATCGTTCAAATGTGTGGTTCAAGCGTCTTTTCTCTGCAAATACAAACGGCTTTGCTTCAATATTGTTGATCCCGACAATACGTACGACTTCTTCCGTTATATCCTGAATATTTTTCATATCATGCCTGAACAGCGGTACAGTCACTGCCACATGTTCATGATCCATAGAAGTGATCCCGAAACCAAGCTTTTGCAGTATCGTAACGATCCTGTTTAGTTCCACATTCATACCTATGATAGAAGAAACTTCGCTGGCAGACACAATAATCTTTTTTTTCTGACGGTCTACCTGCACATCCAGCGAACCTTCATAGCAGTTGATGTCGCTGTAAATATCCAACAGAGAAGCTAAAAACTGAAGACCGAATACAAGGTCGGGATTGGCCCCTCTCGATGTTTTGTAGTAAAGATCGTCTGTTTTCAATCCATTCGTGGCAACGGCTTCCACCAAAAGGTCCGGATCGATATAGCTCGCTTCAATCAAAAGCTTTTTTGTAGTGTCAACCGCAGCATACGCTTCAGCCTGATCAACACCGACTACACTCAGGATCTTATCATTCACAGTGACTTCAATGATTCCTTTCGCTTTTGCTTTCGGTATTACAATGATCTTTTCATTTTCTTTACACAGGGATGTACAATCATACGCACGTAAAATAACACCGGTAGTATGGATCGCATAAGCAAGCATTTTTGCCAAATTTCCTTCGGCTTCTACTTTGACCATTGCCAAACGAAGCTGCATCAGAAAAGTCGAACCGATCGTATCCATTGTTGCAAGCTTAAAACGCAGATCTGCATCCATTTCACCTTCAGTATGCAGTTCCGCATCCCTGGCAATCCCAAGCTTCATTTTTTCAGCCTGCTTGTATTCGAAAGCTTTCATCTCTATATTGAGTGCCGCACTCAGGTCACGTGCTACACCATAAATACTCAAACAGTCCCCACGGTTGGCTGTCAGTTCAAGTTCTATGACAGTATCAGCAACGACAGCATATTCACCCAGAGGTTTGCCCACTTCAAGTTCACCAATACTTTCATCGAGTATCATAATGCCTTTACCCGTTTCAGGCAGACCAAGCTCCGAAGAAGCACACACCATACCGGCACTCTTCACACCGCGAAGTTCCGCATTTTTGATCTCGAAATTCCCAGGCAGTACAGCACCTATGGTTGCAACAGCCACATACTCTGCATTTACGACATTCGCCGCACCGCAGACGATCTGCTCTATACGGTCCCCCACATCGATCTGACACACATTAAGTTTATCTGCATCAGGATGTTTCTCGCATGATATGATTTTTCCGATGAGCACATTTGGATCGATCTCAATCTGATCAATACTGTCAACTTCAAGCCCGATAGCGTTGAATGTCTCATACAGTCTGTCGTTACTCACCTGTGAAAGGTCTATAAATTCATTTAACCACGATCTTGTTACTATCATCTGAACTGCTCCAACAAACGAATATCTCCCTCAAACAGACTTCTTAAGTCCGGTATCTTGTGCATCAGCATTGCAAACCGCTCCACACCCAGTCCAAAAGCATAGCCGCTCACATCGTCATACTCCACGGATTTAAAGACATTGGGATCAACGATTCCGCATCCGAGTACTTCCAGCCAACCGGTATGGGAACAGACACGGCATCCCTTCCCCTCACAGAAAATACAGCTGATATCCACTTCGGCAGAAGGTTCGGTAAAGGGAAAGAAACTCGGTCTGAAACGTACATCCACATCCCCAAACATATACTGAAGAAAATCTGTCAGAATCGCTTTGAGATTTGCAAAGCTTACTTTGCCTTTTTCATCGACCACAAGCCCTTCCACCTGATGGAACATCGGTGTATGCGTCAAGTCATAGTCACGTCTGAAAACAGAACCCGGTGCGATCATCCTGATAGGAGGTTTGGTTTCAAGCATCGTTCTGATCTGTACCGGAGAAGTATGCGTTCTCAGCAGTCCGCCGTCTTTAAAGTAGAAAGTATCCTGCATATCTCTTGCCGGGTGATACTTCGGAAGGTTCAATGCTTCAAAATTATGAAAATCATCTTCCACCATCGGCCCGTCTTCCACAGAGAAATTCAAGGCAACAAAATAGTCGATGATTTTGTCCATGGTCTCCATTACCGGATGCAGCGCACCTTTTTGTGCCACTGTTCCATACAGTGAAACATCGATCGCTTCGCGCTTGAGCATCTTTTCGATTTCTTCAGCTTTCAATACTTCATAGCGTGCATCAAAAATGTTTTGCAATGCCGCTTTCTGCTCGTTGAGTCCCTGCGCAAATGCCTTTTTTTCCGGACCGGGCACATCTTTCATTTTGGCAAACTGTGCAGCAAGTACCCCTTTTTTTCCAAAGAGTTCAACCCTTACTTTTTCCAATGCTTCAAGCGAATCCGCCTGAATGATCTTCTCTTCTAAATTATCCATAAAACCTCGATCTAACGTGTTAAAATTAACGTGATTTTATCCAAATGTATCTAACAGTGGGATTTATTCTATTTTTAGTGTGCTATAATTGACCGAAATAAACCCGGATCATACGATAAAATGGCTGCATTCGGGATAAACATCAACAAAGAAGGATTATATATGTGTATATTTTGCAAGATAGTAAAAGGTGAAATACCAAACAACACCGTACATGAGAATGACCATTTTCTAGCGTTTCACGACCTCTACCCCAAAGCCCCCATCCATATACTCATCATCCCGAAACAGCATGTTGACTGCTTTCAGGATGTCTCGGCAGAAATGATGGCAGAAATGACTCCGTTCATGCAGGAAGTAGCCGTAAAAGTAGGTATAGACAAAACCGGATACAGACTCATAACCAACAACGGACATGATGGAGGACAAGAGATAAAACATCTTCATTTTCACTTGTTGGGCGGAGGAAAACTCATCTGGAGCCATCAGCACGAGGACCCGCATAAAAGTATTTAAATAGAATATTTTATGTAAAGCCGAAACGGCTTTACTTCCACTTTGTACATTTAAAATCCTGAGGGCGGTATACCCGGCATGCTCTTAGTGTACATATGGCAGAACCACTGCTCTTCATCCTTGCACATTGATTGCATCCGTCATACCATTCCATACAGTTTTCAGGAACAACCATACTGCTCTCTTTATTGGCAATAACCACGGACTGTTTTCCGTTATCAAAAGTCATTGTACCTATCTTCTTTGCAACTTTGTATGCAAGCATATAATATGCCATATCCGCCGTTCGCATGGACGGTGTTACACGCTTAATATGAATCAGGACAGTATTACCCTTTACACGTGGAGCTGATATATCAACGTTTATCGATCCTGAATTTTCATTCATACGGTATAAAAGAAGATTATATTTACTAAAATCTATCTGCGCATTGCGCAGCATGTCCAAAAATGTTTGTTTGTTATTCCATTCAGATTCTTTCTCCACGGCTGAAAGAAACCTGTTCATCTCTTTTTGTGTCGTAATAACCTTTGAGGGTAATGCGCTATAGCCATGTTCACGAAGAGGAATAGAAATACGTTCTATATTCCCCGTTATTGATGCAGCATGATTCACTGTATCGGCCTGGTTGCAGGCAGTAAAGAACATAAGTGCCAATAAAAAAATAATAAAAGATTTCATACATACTGCTTTTTAATGTATTATAGCTATTTTTGTTGACTAAGCCAATCTTTCAGACGCTCTACCTGCTCCAATGTCCTAACCGTAGCTGTACCACCTTCAGACTGACGGGCGTTCATGGAGGCACGATTATCCAGAAGTACTACTACTCCCTCCCCTATCCTCTCATCTATACTCTGTAGATCTTCCAATGAAAGCTCAGAAATATCTACCCCTTTCTTTTCGGCAAGATTTACCACATTTCCGGTAATGTGATAAGCATCACGGAACGGCAGTCCCTGCTCTTTGACAAGATAATCAGCAAGGTCCGTTGCGGAAAGATGTCCAATCATACATGCTCTTTCCATCGCCTCTTTGTTCACTGTCATATAGGCTATCATCTCCTGAAGTACTTGCAGACTAAGTATTGCTGTGCGTACAGAGTCGAAAACACCCTCTTTGTCTTCCTGCATGTCCTTGTTGTAGGCAAGCGGCAAGCCCTTCATTACAGTCAGAAGTGCAACAAGATTTCCGTTGACCCGTCCTGTCTTGCCACGTAGGAGTTCTGGGATGTCAGGATTTTTCTTTTGCGGCATGATAGAGCTGCCTGTTGCATGTCTGTCACTCAGTGTTACCCACTTAAACTCAGCTGCGGACCACAGGATAAGCTCTTCACTCAAACGGCTCATATGCATCATCATAGTAGAAATATTAAAGAGTATTTCCAGGGCAAAATCACGGTCACTCACCGTATCCAGACAGTTAAGTGTCGGCGCAGTAAACCCTAACTTATCAGAAGTGATCCGGCGAGAAATATTATGGGGTGTACCCGCCAAAGCGGCACAACCTATGGGAGAATAGTTATTACGCTTATAAGAGCTCATAAAACGCTCATAGTCGCGTTTGAACATACTTGAATAGGCCATCATATGGTAACCGAAATTGATAGGCTGCGCATGCTGCAGGTGTGTCATACCTGGCAACATTGTCTCGGCATTTTCTTCCGCTACTTTTAGCAGTGTTCTAATGTTTTCGAGCAAGAGTTCAGCTATCACTCTGGTATTGTTCTGCACATAAAGCCTGAAATCGAGCGCCACCTGATCATTACGGCTTCTTGCTGTATGCAGACGCTTGCCTGCATCCCCAACTTTTTCAGTAAGTCTGCCTTCGATCGCCATGTGGATATCTTCATCGTCCCCATCCAGTGTGAACAGACCGGATTCGATCTCTTCAAGTATCTCATTAAGCCCCGACACTATCTGAGCATAGTCCTCTTGTGAGATAATCCCCTGCTCGCTCAGCATATAGGCATGTGCCAATGAACCCGTAATATCCTCTCTATAGAGTACCTTGTCAAAAGGAAGTGAGTTGTTGAGATCCTGAAGAAGTTGGGAACTCTTCTCTGAAATTCTTGCAGAAGCGATTTTTTTAGACATAGCGATATCCTGTAAATAATAAATTAAGGTATTTTAGCGAAAAAGCGTTGAATACAGACAATAAAGTAACAATAAGTGATGATAAAAAGAAAAATGATTAAGAGTAAAAGTTGATTGAATAATTAAGAGTAAAAGGATTGGAGGTTATAAACTCAAAGTGGCAGCGACCTACATTCCCACAGACGTAGCCTGCAGTATTATCGGCGATGGGAGGCTTGACTTCCAGGTTCGGAATGGAGCTGGGTATGACCCTCCCTCTAGCCCCACCACTAAG
>NZ_WGDD01000034.1 GCF_015493435.1 Sulfurovum sp. | reverse complement strand
TGAAGGTATTTCCTATTCTTGTATACACCCGTGCCCACAGCGGAAACAACACCCAGCCCGCCTTCTTTCGAAACAGTTCCTGCCAGCTGGTCCCAGGATATACCTACACCCATACCACCCTGGATAATAGGTTTTTCTATCACATACTTCCCAATTTTCAATGGTTTGAATGTCATGACCCCACCTTTACTTTTGCAAATTTTCTTTTTCCTACCTGAAGAATATATTCTCCGGATTCCAGATTCATTTTCTCGTCAGAAATCTTTTTCTGATCAATACGGACCGCACCCTGCTTGATATCACGCCTCGCCTGTGATGTGGACGGCTCAATCCCCGCATCAACAAGCGCTTTGCATATCCAGATACCTTCTTCTGCCGTTACTTCTGCCATATCGGAAGGAAGCTGATTGGCTTTGAATACGTTGTCAAACTCTACTTTGGACAGTTTAGCCAACTCTTCATTATAAAATCTTGTAACCAGTTCAAGGGCCAGATTTTCTTTGACTGTTTTAGGGTGTATCGTACCACGCTCTACCTCTTTTTTCATCTTTGCAATCTCATCAAGTGATGTTTCACTCAAAAGCTCGTAATAGCGCCACATCAGCTCATCTGAAATAGAAAGTGTCTTTGCATAGATATCTTTCGGCTCTTCTGTAATGCCGATATAGTTGTTGAGTGATTTGCTCATTTTCTGAATGCCGTCAAGACCTTCAAGAATAGGCATCATCAGAACCGCCTGTTCTTTGCCCGTACCGTAGGCTCTTTGCAAATGTCTTCCCATCAGCAGATTGAACTTCTGATCTGTACCGCCTATTTCAATATCTGACTTCAGCTCGACGGAATCATATCCCTGAAGGAGCGGATAGATAAATTCGGAAATGGAAATGCTGTGTCCTGCCTTGTATCGTTTTTCAAAATCATCACGTTCCAGCATACGTGCTACATTGAACGTAGTGGTCAAAGCAACCATACCTGCTGCGCCCAGGCTTTCAAGCCAGCTTGAGTTGAAAACCACTTCTGTTTTGTCTGCATCGAGAATATTGAAGACTTGATCCTGATACGTCTGTGCATTGGCAAGGATTGTCTGCCGGTCAAGTACTTTTCGTGTTTCGCTTTTACCTGTCGGATCACCGATAGTTGCCGTAAAATCACCAATAAGAAGCTGTATCCGTCCTCCATGATTTTGAAAAGCTCTGAGCTTTTGCAAAAGTACAGTGTGTCCAAGGTGCAGGTCGGCTCCTGTGGGATCAAAGCCGGCCTTAACGGTATAGGTACTTCCGTCTTCATAATACTTTGAGACAAGTTTTTCGATCCGTTCCCTGTCTATGATCTCTGCGGTACCTCTGCTTATCTCTTCCAATGCCTGTTCTACCATTTTTTTCCTTCTTCTTTATCTCTGCTATTTGTTATATGCATCATCAAGGCTGATGATCTCAATGAGTTTGAAACGCTGTGAAAGTTTCTCTTCCAGCACACTTTTTTTGCTCTCGCTGCTCTCCACATCCAGCTGACAGTACTCGGCACTTTCCGAACTCTGAATACCCAGTTCAATACTGATGACATTCAAATCCAGCTGCGTTAATTTTGTCAGCATATCCGCAAGCTCACCTTTCTTGTTCTGAAGACTGATGATCAGCCTGTAACGTGACATCTTGGAAGCACGCCAGTCTACATGAACCATCGATTCTCCTGCCTTGATCTTGGCATAGGCATGCTTGCATAATTTATGGTGTATAATAGCCTTACTGTCCTTATAAAATGCAACGATCTGGTCTCCAACTTTCGGATGGCAGCAATAATCAAACTCCACCCCGTCCAGCGGCTTGTTGGTGAAGAATTTAAAATACTCGATCTCTTTGAGTTTCGGTACTTTGTATCCCCGTTTCAGCAGTTCCCAGAAACGCACTTCTTTCTCGCCCATGTATTCCGCCACTTTTCGGATCACATCTTTATAGTAGGAAAGCTGTGTCGGCAGTTTATAAATAGAATCCTGAAGATTCATGCGCTGTATCAGCAATTTCATCTTGTCAGGGTGGCGGGAGAAAAGTGTTCCGAGAATATTATAGGCACTCAGGGTATCTACTTCTCTGATCCTTGCTCTGCAGTGACTCCGTATCCCTTCTTTTGCTTTTGATGTTTTAACCGTATCCAGCCAGGAACAGTGAAGGTGTACTTCATTGTCTTTCAGTATTTTGACGATATCTCCATTTTTAAGTACGGTCAGCAGTGAAGATTTGTGTTTGTTTACCAGAGCGCCTATTGCATTGGCACCCACTTCTGAGTGGATTGCATAGGCAAAGTCAAGCGCTACAGAACCTTTGGGCAATGTAAAATAATCTCCCTTGGGCGAAAATACCGTGATATCTTCAGAAAAAAGATCCGATTTTGCAAGTTCGTAGAATTCCTCGACTGATTCATTCTGGTAATGCAGACTCTCCAGCCATTCCAGATTGACACCACTTCCGCCGTCTTTGTATTTCCAGTGTGCCGCAACACCGTATTCTGCCAGCCTGTGCATTTCAGTGGTTCTTATCTGTGCTTCTACGATCCCTTCTTCATTGAACAGTGTTGTATGGATCGTTTTATATCCGTTTTCCTTGGGAATGGCAATATAGTCTTTAAAACGGGAAATAAGCGGTGTGAAATTCAAATGCATCAACCCAAGTACCCGGTAACATTCAATAGGCTCTTTAACGATAATACGGATGGCCAGCAGGTCAAGTACTTCATCGATACTCACACCTTTTCGGTGCATTTTCAGGTAAATGGAGTAATAGTGTTTCACTCTGCCGATGATTTCGAAATCTTTATCCAAAAACCCGTCTTTATGCATCGTATCTCTGACCTTGTGGATAAAAGCATTGAGTTTGAACTGCAGATTCTGGGCATTGCTTTTGATATAGGTATCTATCTTTTTATAATCTTCCGGATAAATATAAAAAAAGCTCAAATCCTCCAGGTTGTTCTTTAAACGCGAAATACCGAGCCTATGGGCAATAGGCGCATATACCACCAGTGTCTCTTCGGCGATACGTTTCTGCTTTTGTACAGAAAGTGCATCCAGGGTAAGCATATTATGCAGTCTGTCACACAGTTTTATCACCAGTACGCGTATGTCCTTGATGGATGCAACCAGCATTTTTCGAAAGGTCAGTGCAGAGTTTATCAGCCGTTCGTCAGAACCGAAAGGAACCAGTTCTTCATCACGCAGTTCGACGATCTTGGTCAGACCTTCAACCAAATGTGCCACATCATCACCGAATTGTGCAAGAATGTCTTCTATCTCATAAGGGGTGTCTTCCACAACATCATGAAGCAGTGCCGCCTGAACCATCGTTTCATCATTTGAAAATGCCGCTGTAATGGCTGCAACAATTATGGGATGCACAATGTAGGGTTCACCGCTCTTGCGCTGCTGACCTTCATGGGCAGCCATTGCGAGTTCCAGTGCTTTAAGGGTGGAAGGAAGAGGAGCAGGAACCTGCTCCCATAGAAGGGCTTTTGCCTTGTCTACAGTATGTATTGTTTGGGCTTTCGATAAAAAAGCGTCCAAAGTTTTTTAGCCTTCTATACTTACGGAAATCTTACCTTCAGCGATTTCTCGAAGTGCTATATCAGTATATTTCATATTGCTTGTATCGATATCCAACAGTACTTCTGCACCATTGGCGATCTTCTCAGCTCTCTTGCCTACAGCATTCGCCAGAAGGTATTTATCGAAATTTACTTTTTCAAGTGCTTTTGCAGTTAATTGTTCTGTTCTCATTTTATTCCTTTTTTACTGTTTCTTTCAGGTTTGATTAAAATTTCTGAAGGTTTGTTTTATAACACACGCACTATTTTACAATGGAGCAAAGGCTCATGTCACCGTTGATGATCGCAAGAAGATTTCCCTCTGCGAACATATTGCACACTACGATCGGCAGGCTGTTCTCTCTTGCCAGTGCAATGGAAGTATCATCCATAACCTTGATATCCTTGGTCAAAGCCTGCTCGTAGCTCAGTGTATCGAGTTTGACCGCATCATCAAATTTATTCGGATCTTTGTCATACACACCGTCTACTTTGGTCGCTTTTATGAGAAGTCCTGCGTCTATTTCAGACGCCCTAAGTGTTGCTGCGGTATCTGTGGTAAAATAGGGATTGCCCGTACCACCGGCAAATACAACCACACGCCCTTTTTCAAGATGTCTTCTCGCACGTCTGATAATAAATGATTCACCGATCTCATGCATATCGATGGCAGACTGAAGTCTGGCTTCCAGACCGATATGCTCCAATGCTTCCTGAATAGCCACGCCGTTGATGACGGTTGCAAGCATACCCATGTAGTCGCCCGACGTTCTTTTAATGATCCCGTCAGCCGCTGCACTTACACCGCGGATAATATTTCCGCCGCCTACGACGATCGCTACTTCCACACCGGCTGCTACCAGCGTTTTGATCTCATTTGCAATAAACTTAAGGATCTTGGTATCGATACCGTATCCTTCTTTACCTGCCAATGCTTCACCGGAAAACTTTACCAATACTCTTTTCGTCACAAACATACCCCTCTATATAATTTCGCGATTATATCCAAAAGTGGTTTAGGAGGGGGTTAAAGGTGTAAACACCTCTCGATATCAGAGCCGTATCAGCTTAAGCGGGTTGATATGTTTGGAATTTTTTGTTGCTTCAAATATCAGTTTGCTGGAAACTTTTCCTATCACATATCCTTTCTTGATCTTCCGGCCCACCCTGATATTCGGAGCGATTTTTGAAAGTCCGGCATAAACCGTATGCATCCTGCCGCTGTGCTCTACAACTACCACTTTTCCAAGCATACTGCTTTTTCCCGCAAAAACAACTTTTCCGTTGAGGACATTCTGTACTTTGGCATTGGGTACAGGGGTCTGAAGTGTAACTGATTCATTGAAAATCTTGATCTTGTAGATGGGGTCAACATAGGTACCGTACCGCTTGACAAGCTTGGCACCCCGGATGGGTGAAATCGTTTTTCCTCCCCGGTAAACATAGGTTTTCTCTTTTTTGTATGATGAGTTGATCTGTTTAATACGTTCACTCTGTTTGTTCGAGCGTGTTGCAACTTCTTTAACTTCTTTTTCCGCCTTTTTGGCAGCCAGTCTTGCTTTTTTTCGTGCTTCTTCTGTTTTGGCACGCTGAAGCGCTTCTTTGGCTGTTTTCGCCTTGGCACGGGCAAGTGCCTGTTCTTTTCTAAGGCGTTTTTTCCTTTCTCTTTCAAGACGTAACGCTTCTTTTCTCGCTTCGGCACGCTTCTGCGCTTCTTCCACCTCCTGGGCATGAAGAATATTCAGTTTGGCCAGTGTCGCACGCAGATCATTCTGCCTGTCTTCTATCTTTGCCAGTTTGGCATTGTACTTTTCTTCATCCAGAGCCAGTTTTTTCACCAGTTTTTCTTTGGCCACCTTTTTCTGTGCATACGCTTCCCGTTTTTTGACAATACGCTGAATTTCCTTTTGTGTTTTCACCTGCAGGGCCAGTTTGGTTTTTTTACGTTTGCGCAAAGCTGAAATCTCTTTTTTCAGTACATTCAACTCTTGGGTATTGAGCTTTTTATATGCTTTATATATTTCACTGGAAATAATAGAATCCCGTGTAGGCTCATGCTGCGCCTGTTTCATGGCAAATACCACGGAGAACTGTTCTGAAAGCAGGGAAATGAATTTCTGCTTTTTCTTTTTTAACAGTCTGCCCGTCTTCTCTATCGCAGCTTTTGAACCTGCAAGCTCTTTTTGAAGCACGGTGTAGCGCGCTTCATTCTTATTCTGGTCTGCTTCAAGCTCATCGATCTTTCTGCTTAAAACAGCGATCTCTTTTTCCGCTGTCTTAATATCTTTGGCAATTTTGTCAAGCTGTCTGCTTGTTTTCTTCCTGTCTTTCATGGTCAGGCTCAGGTTTTTCTTGGACGTTTTGATCTTTGTCGTCGTCGACGCACCGAAAAGCAGAGCCGATAGAATGAAAAAAGAGAGAAATATACGTGTCACTCATCAACTCCGCTGCTTGAAAATACTACACTGTATACAGCGATAATCACGATCACAAGTGCTGCTCCGAGCAAAATACCCATATCGCTCATCCTGAAAAGATTTTCCTTGTTTTTTACTATGATATCTATACCGCTTTTTGCAGCCCATTCGAACTTGATATAGAGAAAGATCATCGCGGTAATGAGTGTCGCGACAATGGCATCTGTCACCGCGACTTTGAAAAGTACACCCGAACGCAGCATCAGAGGCGCACCGAATATTTCCATTACCTGCATGCGCTGCTTGTGGGCATATTTCCAAATTTCCATCTGCTTGATAATCAAAAAGAGGCTCACTATCCCCATAAAACCGATAAAAAGTTTGAGTGTGAATTTGATGAATGCAAAAAGTTTGTAGGCAGAACGGTAACTGTTTCCGAAAGTTTCTACCCTTTCAATATCGGCATTGGCTTCAAGGTCCGCTTTTATTTTGTCAAGTTCCACCGTATTGACATAGGCATCCAATCCTACATTATAGAAAAACGGCAGTGCTTTGAGAATTGCTTTCTCATTGTTTTTGCTGATCCCTTTGACAATGTCCGACACCACATCTTTGCGCTTGATCGCTTCAAAACTCTCAATATGGGTATTCAGTGCCTTAAAAGCAGAAAGTGTCATGGGTTTTTTGCTTACAACAAACATGGTGTATCCTTCTTTGAGGCCCTTTTCATATGAGTTTGTCGTTCTGTCAAAGACCAGGTAAAATTCAATACCGAGCAAAATTGCCATCAGCGGCAATATAAACATAAGATGGTTTTTAATGAACTTCATAAACACCCTTACTTTCAATAATAAAATGTCGGTACGGCAATGAAAAGATCGTCGGTATTTTATGCGTCACGACCAGTACTGTAGTTTCAAGCTGCTGACAGGCATTCTCCATCAGATCCCAGATCACGTTTGAAGAGTAGTCATCAAGGTTACCTGTGGGCTCATCGGCAAGTATCACCACAGGGTTCTTTGCCAAAGCTCTCGCCACACCGACTCTCTGCTGTTCTCCCCCACTCAGCTCCAGGGGATACCTGTCTGAATGTTCTGAGAGCTTGACATGCTTGAGCAGTCTCTGTGCCTGGGTATGCTGAACATCTACCGAGTACCCTGCGATCATCAGGGGCAGTATTACATTTTTGGCTACGGTCCATTCATTGACCAGTTTATAATCCTGAAAGATGATCCCCATATGGGTACGAAGTTCCTGGAGTTTTCCTGTAGTGATATTCGCCAGATCAAGCCCTCCGACGATCAGGTTGCCGCCAGTCGGCTTCAATGCCCCGTAGAGGGCCTTTAACAGAGTTGATTTTCCCGAACCGCTTGGTCCTGTAATAAAAACGAATTCTCCCTTCCTAATACTGAAATTGGCATTTTTAATAATCTCTTTCTTCCCGTTATCATAGGCCAGAGTAAGCTGAGAAGCACTAATCACATTGGACATTGTTTTCCTTTTCTGACAAGAGTTCCAAGATCTTCCTGTGTGCCGCTTCATTGACGGTCGTCTTTACAGGCATCGATGCAAAATACCGGCTGCCTGTTTTTTCGATCAAGATATATTTGTGTTCCGGACGGTCAAAACTGCCAAAGGCACATTTGAGGAGCAACGCAGCATCACCCACTTTGTACACCCGCTCGAAATGGATAAAATAGTCTTTAAAGACCAATGCTTTTTCAGGTATATGTTCTTCCAGACCGCTGCTGTATTTTACTGTAGTAAAGTTAAAATCAATTCGTACCGTTCTTGGTTTGGAATTTTCACCGGCAGTAACATAGACATCGTAGATATCCTTCTCCTGTTTACGCCATCTTGCTTCATATTTGCTGGTGACTTCCAGTGCTTCGTTCTTTCGTATTTCCACTTCTGTTTTCGGTACGGCAAAAAAGGTTTCCAGGGCATACCAGAAATATTTGTCACTGTCTGTTCGCAACTCAAGCCGTCCGCCTTTGCGAAGCACACGCATCGATTCGCCAAGAAAACTCGCAGAGATAACACGTCTGTGCGGCTTCTTGTCCCAGGGAACAGGAAAGTGCACAAAAATCTGCTCACAGCGGTTGGAGGGGAGCATTTCAAGAAAAAGCCTGGCATCATAGTTGACCACCCAGATATTCTCGATTCCCTGAAGTTCTATCTGGCGCAATACCTGCTGTGCAGAAGGGGTATGTATCTCCAGACCAATAAAAAGTGTATCGGGATTTTTCTGCGCCTGGTAGAGCAGATGACGTCCCGACCCGAAACCTACCTCAACGGAGATCTTTTCTTTGGGGTACTCAATCGTTTCAAAATCTTCAATTTTTTTAAAATATTCCGATGCCAGCGGCGGTTTGCTGTTGGAAAGTGCAATGTTGGAAGTGAGCACTTTCAGCTTCAACACTTCAGCGACTTTAGCCAGTGCTTCTTTCAGCAGGTTCACTTTCAGCGGACGCGTTACTTTGTCATATTTGAGCAGTACTGCTTTGCTGTCGGGTTTGATCTGCAAAAGAAACTCTTCACCGCCATGTCTTACAGCAACGATTTCATCGTCTCCCCTGAGTGCCTGGGCACGAAAAGTTATCAGGGTGTTGTTCGGGAGTATATTATCTATGGCTGCGGTATCGAAAGGGCTTACTTTTAAATGGGGCATGAACTATCCTAAAGTGAAATGCGTGAGACTTGGCTCGGTTTGGCTTTGATACCATCATAACTTTTGGCAACGATACGGTAGGCATAAGTATTTCCGCGGCGTACAAGTGTGTCGATATATTCGGCCATCAGCACACCTTCTACCTGTGCAAGGAAGGTCCATTTCCCGCCATTGACAGAACGCTCGATGATATAACTGTTTATCCTGCTGTCAAGATGAGGTCTCCAGAGCAGTTTTATTACATCCGGAGCTACTTTATAGGCTTTTAAAAAGGTGACGGCTGCAAAAGTAGGCTTGGTGTGTACCGAAACGCTTGTTCCCCGTGCAGATTCTTTGCCAAACGAAAAAGGTGCGAACTTATAAATATACCGTCTGTCCGGCCGTACATGTGTATCAACAAAATGGGTGGCATATCGATTTGATATGATACCGACACGTTTATATTCCCGTGCTTCCGGATCAGCCGAATCAGGAGCTTTCCGGTACACATTGATACCGCGTATTCTCGTATCTTTTATCGTATTCCATTCAAACCCTACGGAAGTCGCAAAAGGAAGCGTACGTACTGCTCCGAGTGTCGGAAGTGTAGGGTCTTTTTCATAGACCGTCAAGCCTTTTATAGCGGAACCGCAGCCGCTAAAGGTTAGTAAAGCGAGAACCCAGAGTAAGAGGATCGATCTTTTCATCTATGTCACTTTGATTAAAATATTTGGATAAATACAGTTTCATATCATCAAAAAGCGGAGCGGTGAACTCCATTTTCTCACCGGTGATCGGGTGGGTTAAATATAATAAATACGCATGTAGATAAACTCGGGGTATTTTATCTCTTTTGCTCTTAAATCCATATAAATCATCCCCAAGTATATGCCGCCCCAGTGTACCCAGGTGCACACGTATCTGATGGGTCCTCCCGGTAAAGAGTTTCGCGGCGATCAACTCCACGTTATGCTCGGAGGTCAGCAGTTTTTTAAAGGCTGTTTTCGCCGGTTTTCCCTGAGGTACCACATCCATCTTCAGTCTGTTCCGGGGGTTGCGCCCTATTGGCTTATCCACGACCACATCTTCTTTGAGGAAATGGTCTATCAGGGCCAGATAGTAGCGCCCCATACTCTTGTCCTGCAGCTGCGCACTGAGCATCTCATGCACTTTGTTGTCTTTGGCGACCACCAAAGCACCCGTCGTTTCTTTGTCGATGCGGTGCACGATACCGTGACGCTCTTCACCTGAGATGGTAGAGAGGGATATCCCCTTTTTCACCAGCCAGTCCACCAAAGTAGGTTCCTTCACCGAAGGGGCCGGATGCACCACCAGCCCACTGGGTTTGTTCACCACCAGCAGATAATCGTCTTCATACAGTATCTCCACATCGAAATCTATCTCGACAGGCGCACGCTTCTCCGCCTCTTTGAACTCGTAGGCTATCTCATCCCCCTCCGCCACTTTGAAACTGGTCTTGGTCACACGCTTCCCGTTGATAGAGACCAGCCCGTCCTTCACCAGCTTTTCCACCTGGTTCCGACTGACATCCAGTTCCTGCGCCAGGATCTTGTCTATCCGACCTGACTTATCTGTTTGAAAACTAGCCATTTGAACTAATATACTCTTTTAAATTTTGCAGTTTTCGACCCAACTGTGGTACATTGTCATTAATAATCTCTGCTATCAACGCCACATCCACACCTTCATAATCATGTGCAATGAAATTTCGTACACTGTAAGCACCCTTTGCATCCTGTAACAGATCAAACTGTTCCAGTAAACCAGCATCTATTTTATTGATCGTTTCACCTATTTGCATAAGCGACATCATTATTGCCGCACGTGCCTCTACTTCATCTGCCAGCGCATTTTTAGTTCCATTGTGTCGCTTCAAAATTGTTTCGATATAACTTATCTTTTTCTGGATATAGGCAATTTGCGCTTCGATTGCACTGTTAGACATAAAGCAGATCTCTCAAAATATATTTTTCACTGACACTGTTCAGCCCTCTCTTTGCTACAAAATCCACTTTTGTATTAAGCTTATCTGCAATCATATTTTTAAGTTCTTCAAGATGGGAAAAAGCGGCAAATCCGCCAAAGTTCTGTGCAAATATTTTGGGGTCATCAATATCATAGAGTATATCCACATCACTTTGTGAAGTATAGTCTCCTCTTGCATAGCTGCCAAATATCCCAAGCAGGGTAATACCCTCCTCTTTCAATTCCGGCTTTAATTGTTTGAGGGTTTTCAATACATATTTTCTGTCCATAAAACAAATCCTTTTTTAACCATAAACAAATTATAACCAATTTTTACAAATCTGCGTAGGGTGCTGTCCCCCGACGGCACCATTTGAATATCGATATTTGGTGCTGTGAGGACACAGCACCCTACGCGAAAACGGGGAAAGATGTAATGTTTGGAATGATTCTTCGAGGCGTTAAATATCGTCCCTGTCCCATCGCGTGGGGTCCAGAAAAGTATCATCATGTATATGCTTGAAGGAAGCCTTGAACATTTTGAAAATGTCTTTGTTCTCTTTTTCCAGTCCGGAAAGCCACTCTTTTGTGGAAGCTCTGGCATGGGGCATTTTGACATCCTTGAGCATGGCGGGGCAGGCTTCGTCGCCGATGACCTGAAGATTATTGTCTTCAGCAAAAGCTCTTAGCTGGGATTCTCTTGCCTGAATGAGCGGCCGGATGAGATGGAAGCCTCTTCCCGTCTTGTAGATGGGTGCCAGAGCCCGCATGCTGCCGTTGTAGAACATGTTCATGAAAAAACTCTCTACAGTATCGTCAAAATGGTGTCCCAGTGCCACTTTGTTGAAATTGCCCTGCTCTGCAAAGGTATAAAGCGCCCCTCTTCTCATTCGGGAGAAATAGGAACAGAAGGAGGAATTCTCCCGGATGGTATCGTGTGAGATTGCGAAAATATTGGTATCGTACACCGTATGTTTGATGCCATACTCTTCACAGTGTTTGGAGAGAAATTCATACTGTTCGTCCGGCATTCCGTATTTGATGGTGCAGGCTTCGAACTCGAACCGAAAGGGAGCGTGACGCTGTATATGTTTGAGTGCATGCACCAATGCGAGTGAATCTTTCCCTCCGCTGAGTCCTACAAGCACTTTATCATCTTCACCGATGAGTTTGAATTCCGCATTGGTCTTCCCGACCACACGAAGAAGTTTTTTACTCATTTTAAGCTGAGGATGATTCCGGTTGTCTCTCTGCGGCATTTCTATGATGCCTGTTCTGCCATGATCTTTTCCAGCATTGCCATAATAAAACTGCTGCTGACCTGGGAAGAGTGCTTGAGAAACTCGTCAAAATCAAATGTCGCATCCGTATCGGCAGCATCACTGATGGCGCGTAATACAAAGAAAGGGATATTGAGGGCATCACACACTACTGCAACCGAGGCCCCCTCCATTTCAATGGCATCCGCATCGAATGTCTGCGCGATCCATGCTTTACGCTCGCTGTCCGCAATGAACTGGTCACCTGTTGCTATGATACCCTTTTTCAGATTGATACCTTTTTCATCTGCAACTGTTTTGGCAATATGTATCAACTCCCTCGAAGGCTCTACATAGACCTTGCCCTCCGGAACATAACCGTGAGGGTGTCCAAAAGCGGTAATATCCAGATCATGCTGGCACAGTTGTGTCGCAACGATCAGATCACCAATCTTCAAGTCCGGGGAAATCGCTCCGGCCACACCCGTGAACAACAGTATATCACAACCAAAGTGCTCTATCATTGTTGCGGCAGTCAATGCTGAATTCACTTTTCCGATCTTGGAGTATCCGAGAACAATATCAAGCTCTTTGTATCGGGCTTCGTGGTAGAGATTGTTCCCGTACTCGGTATCATTGTGTTTTTTAAAATACTGCAGCAGAGGTTCATGTGTCCCGGCATTCAAAAAAGGATCGACTTCTTCGACCATGGCTCCCATAATGGCTATTTTCATGCCAAAGCCCCGATACCTTCTATCGCAGCTTCAAGGGATGCCATATCGGACACTACAAAATGCGGTTTTTTCGTTGCTTTTCTGTTCAGCCCCTTCAGTACGCCGCCATGCCCGAACTCTATATAACAGTCCACTTCATCATCAAATTTTGCAATAGACTGTTTATAGAGTACCGGAGAGACAAGCTGTCTTGGAAGCAACTCCAAAGCTTCTTTTTTGGTGTTGTACTTCTCCGCTGTCACATTGGAAACCACCGGCGCACTGAATTCATCTCTGAGTACTTCTTTGAGCTTTTCAGCCAAGGGAGCAGTTGCACTCTCAAGCAGCGGGCAGTGTGATGCTACAGACATATTGAGCAGCATTGCTCTTCTTGCTTTCGCTTCCTTGAGGATCGGTTCAAGTTTTTGAAGATCAGGCTTGATCCCCGCGATCACGATCTGTCCCTCCGCATTGTAATTGACCGGCCATACCTTCAGCCCTGCCGCCCTCTGCTCGTCGCAGATCTTCTCTACCGTTGTATCATCCAGTCCCAGAGAAACCAGCATGCCTACATCCTGTCCTTCGCATGCCTGAGCCATCAGTTTCCCTCTGAGGTTCACCAGTTCTACGGCATCGATCACATCGATTGCTCCGACAGAAACCAGAGCAGAAAATTCACCGAGAGAGTGCCCGAGCGCATACACCGGTCTTATCGGCATTGCATTTTCAAAAAGCGTATGTGCAATGGAAGACACCAGAAGAATGGCCGGTTGCGTAAATTCTGTTTTTTCCAGATCATCATTTTCGGTAAAAAGCAGTTTTTCAAAATCAATACCCGTTCTGCTGCCGGCATCGGCGATCATTTGTTTTGCCACATCCGAATTGTTAAAAAAATCCTCACCCATACCTACTGCCTGGGAACCCTGTCCCGGAAATAAAAATGCACATTTTGCTGACATCGTAAAGTCCTTTAAGATCGAAGTCCTGTGATACACACAGAGTACACAGAGACTTCAGTATATTATTTCAGGTATTTTACCAATATTCCGATAAGAAAGGAGTGATGATGAGCCAGAAATATATCTGTAGTGTATGTGAATATATTTATGACCCTGAAGCAGGAGATCCCGATTCCGGTATTGCCCCGGGAACAGCCTTTGAAGATATACCTGATGACTGGGAATGTCCCGACTGCGGTGTAAGCAAAGAAGATTTTGAACCCTATGAAAAAGAGTGATCATCTTCTTATGTTTCAAGGTATTTTTCTATTTCTTGTATGAGTTTTTCCAATTCCAGATGATATCTGCCGACATACAGACTGAGATCATCGGTTTTATCATAAACAAATAAATGACTTGCTTTTTCCACAAGCGCAGACAGTTTCAGTGCACCGATGAATTTTGCCTTTTTCTCAATATCGATCAGAAATTCCTTGGTATTCCAGATGGATCTATCCTTTACCGTTTGTCTGAAAAAAATGTCTGATTTACGGAAATCTTTCAGAAATTTTGCCAATTCCTTTTGATAGTCCATTCCCACTTGCTGACTGTTTTTCAACCCTTTTTGCGTATCGAGAACCGGCAGACCCGGTTCAATTTCAATTTCCGGGTACTGCTCTTTTTTTATCTCTTTTTTTGTATCTTCTATATATTTCTGTGCTTCCTCCTGTAAAGGAACATTGATATATTTTCTCATATCGATGATTGTCTGTATATTTTCGGGTTTGATGGTTCTGTCAAGTACTTCTTCTTCAAAGAGAGAGATAATCAATTCATAAATACTTTCCTGCATAACAGGTTTTATCAGGTAGGCTGTTTCTACTCCTCGGGGCAATACTTCTGCAACATGGGCATCCTGTACCACTACATATTTCAAATGGCTCTTTTTCTGCATGGTAGAAATAAGTGCTTCGAGTTTCGGTGTGGTAACCGTATCGCTGATCACCACCATATCGTAGCGGGAAAGGTTATTTCCCTGTTTTTTGTACTCTTCAAGCCCAACATCCACTTCGTACAAAAAGTACCTGAACATTTTTTTAATACTGTAGGCAACTTTCCTCTTGGCACAGATCAGCAAAACTTTTTTACCCAGCATGGAAATATCCGGCAGTCTGTAATGCCGTCGGTTTCCGATATCATCCACTTTAAGCGGCATTGTCACAACAATATCAGAAGGATTGTTCCTGCTTTCCTTCACCACTGCATTCAACGGTTTCAAACTTTCCTGCAGTCTGTTGTCTATAAAACTTTTTATTTTCTCTTCATTGATAGCGGTATCGCTAACAGTAAATGTCACAATCTCTTCATACAAAAAATCTTCCGGGGCTGTAATAGAAAGCAGTATCTCGTCTTTTGTACTGTTTTGAAACACAAAAGTAAGTATCTGTGTAAGCAAATGCAACAAGGCATCACTATTGCCCTTTAATTCCTTGGGTACTGTAGGATCCACATCATAAATGAGTTCTATATTGTTTTCATCACTGACTGTTTCCAGAGAAGAGAAGAGCGTCATCAATACCATACTAATATCAAAAACCTTGTCATTTTTCGACACGTTACGCCCTTTTTAAACCTAAATCATACTTTTTCAGGCATATGATAACAAATATAGACAAAGAATATAATAATACATACCAAATTTTTATTTATCTATCGGCAGAAGGATAACACGGATATTGATTTGAAACAGAGGGAGGAGAAGAAAAAATAAAAGAAACTGTAGAAATGACAGGGGTATCCACTTAAATGTGTCTACCCTCTGAAATATAGGATGCTTAGTGTCCGCAGCCGCAAGAGCCGTCTGAACAATGCTCTCCACCGCCTACCTGACCGGTAGCCGCTTCATCTTCTGTTGCATCTCTTACATCAAGAACAGTAACAGAGAACATAAGGTCTTTACCCGCCAGAGGATGGTTGAAGTCTACCTGTACGTCTTTGTCGTCAAATGAAGTTACTGTTACCTGTACAGTTTCGCCGTTCTCTCCCTGACCGTAAAGCGTCATACCTTCTTTAAGGTCTACACCTTCAAACTGTTCTATAGGCAATGTCTGCTTTGCTTCCGGATTTACTTCACCGTATGCCTCAGCTGCTTTGACAAGAATATCTCCGCTCTCGCCTTTTTCCATACCTACAAGTGCATTTTCAAGCCCCGGAATGATATGTCCCTTACCGGTAATGAACTCAAGCGGATGTGCACCTTTGTTCGTATCTACTACTTCTTCTGTACCTGCCTCTTTTACTTCGTATTCAATGCCTACGACACTGTTTTCATTTGCAATTGCCATAATTAATCCTGTTTATTTAAATTTGTGCTATTGTAACCAAGCAAACTTTAGGAGTGCTTAGCTTTTTATCGAATTTGGCCTGAACCGTAAATTTTGAATTTATAGGTCGTCAATCCCTCTATCCCCATCGGCCCTCTTGCATGCAGTTTGTTGGTACTGATGCCCACTTCCGCACCAAATCCGAAAGCACCGCCATCTGTAAAGCGTGTTGAAGCATTCACATAGACCGCTGCTGCATCAATGCTGTTAAGAAATTTTTCCGCTGTAGTGATATTTTCTGTAATGATAGCTTCAGAGTGCCCCGATCCGTAACGTATAATATGATCGATCGCCCCCTCCAAACCGTCTACCACTCTAATATTGAGAATATTTGCCAGATATTCCGTATCGAAATCAAGCTCTGTCGCCGGTACCACATCAATAATATTCTGCGTTTCACCGCATCCTTTGAGTTCTGTATGCGCTTCGTCAAATGCTGTTTTGAGGAGGGGCAGTACTTCTTTGGCAATGGCAGCATCTACCAGGAGTGTTTCCATGGCATTGCAGACACCCGGTCTCTGTACTTTGGCATTGACGGCTATTTTGACGGCATTCCCGATATTGGCATCTTCATCAATGTAGGTGTGACACTGTCCTTTGTCATGCTTGACAACAGGTACTGTCGCATTTTCGCTGACATAGCGTATGAGGCCTTCTCCGCCGCGCGGTACTATGAGATCGACGTACTTATCCATTTTGATCAGCTTTGCCACCCCTTCGCGTGAAGCATCGGGAATGAGTGATATCAGTGCTTCAGGCAAACCGTTCCGTTTCAAGACTGCTCTTAAAACTCTGGCAATCGCTTCATTGGAATACTGCGCTTCTTTCCCGCCCTTGAGAACACAGACGTTAGAGCTTTTAAAGCTTAATGCCGCAGTATCCGAAGTGACATTCGGACGTGATTCATAAATGATGCCGATCACACCGATGGGCACAGAAACCTTCTCGATCTTTAGTCCATCTTCAGTTACCCAGCCGTCCAGTACACGCCCTACAGGTTCTTTGAGTGCTGCGATCTCTTCTATGGCCACCGCCATACCCTCGACTCTCTTTTCATCAAGCAGGAGTCTGTCCTTGAGTGCCGGTGTCAGGCTGTTCCTGTCCGCATCCTCCATATCAAGCGCATTGGCTTTGAGTATGGCTTCCGTATTTTCCCTCAAAGCTGTAGCCATTTCTCTGAGTATTCTATTCTTGTCTGCACCGCTCAATGACGCAAGTACTCTGCTTGAAGCTTTTGCTTCTTGTAAAAATATTTCCATAATGTATGTTCCTCAATAATAATTGTATTTATTTTAACAGATATATCCTAATACACGGTATAATTTATTTGTTTAATTTATGGTGTTGTACGTGCTTGAACTGTAAATAAAGTACATGAATTACATATCATTTATTTAGGGCAGCGTAACTCCCGGCAGGAAACAGAACCCTTAATTCAAATGTACCCTGAACCAGCCTTCCCCGCCTCCTGAAACGATCACTTGCATATCGAACCGGTTTAATCCTTCTTTCAGATCCTGTCTGATCTCTTTATCCGGGTATTCAACGAAAGAGGTTCCAAGTTCACAGGACGGAGGCAGCTGATAGGGGCTTTTATAAAACACTTTGTTATTCACACTTAAAGTGATCCAGTCATCAAAGCCGACTTCTGCAATATTAAACGATTTAAGCTTTTCGCTGTTTTCTATAAGCAGTGTAATATGGCGATCATAGTGTGTACAGTGCCCCACCCAATAGTTGTCACCGATACTTCCAACCAGTAATTCTTTTGTATCTTTATCAAATCGGTATCCGATATCACTGTCTACTACACCGATACACACTCCGTCAATCAATGTTTCCATTTTAGGAATGGCTTCACCGGTCCCGGTCAAACGGCTGCATACTTTGCTGTCATCATCATCTTCAAGGTGCTCAATCCCTGTTCCGCCGCAGGAAGCAATAACATAACGCTTATCTACACGATACAGTTTGAACGACTTTGTATTAAAAGGCATCACCTTTTCCTTCATTTGTACCGAAGCATCAAACCTATGGGCTACTTCCACGGTAAAATCATCACAACTGTCACAATGGTTCGGTTGCTTTACGATTTTCCATTGA
>NZ_WGDD01000033.1 GCF_015493435.1 Sulfurovum sp. | reverse complement strand
GCTCCATAGCTTCCTGGCTTGTCCTGTTCAGCAGGGTTATAAGTGCACTGAAGGAAGAGGCTGTATCGCTTTTATGAAATGAAGAAATAGCTGTAGGTGTCGATACAACAGTATCTTCACTTAAAGAAACAATCGTCATTGCCTGGTTCAGCAATTCTTTTCTCCTGCCTGTATAAAATTCTCCATACATAAAAAATCCTGAGGCAGGTGCTATGGATTGTAACGGTTCTATCTCTTCATCTATAATATCAGGCATAAAATGCCTGCGTGCCATACCGGAATAAATGAAAATTGCTTTTGAAGATTTTCCCTGCATCCGATCAAATAGATCATCTGCATGTTTTAATATCTCGTCGGAGGAGTTGCAATACCCGAACTGTACCTTGTCTCCTGTATGCAGATTCCCTGCGAACACCAATGATCCGTCATCTTCTTTTGAGATCGCTGCACGTGCAATCTTGACACCGTTACGCGTAGTAATAAGAGGAAACTCAATACCTATGGCAGGCAGCGCTGCGGCAGTTCCTTTGCCTAAGTAATAACGATAGATTTCTATGGCTGTTTGATTGTTTATCGTATATACACGGTTGTCTACCGCTTTGGTAACAGTAAGTTCTTTTCCTATGGGATGCCAGTTAAAACTATACTCACTGTATACTGTTAGCGATTGACTGCTGAACGATACCGCTACGGCACCCTTCATGATAATTTGGTCTTTTGTAAACACATATGTTTTGATAAAATGAGAATTATCACCTGCCAGGCCGCCTGCAACGATCACATCGCTGGAAACAGAATCAATACCGTTTAAAAAGGCTTCTCCGTTTGTATGAAGCCCGTCCACAAAGGCAATAAGCAGTTTGGTATCTTTTTCTATGAGAGATCTTGCCAGAGACTGTCCGGAAAAATATCCGTCATTCTGATGTTTTGCCACATCTGCTTTTAGACGCGTATGTTCAAAGCGGGTAAAACTCAATACGGTTTTGTTTGTAGAGACTTTTCCATTCATTATCTCACCATCGGTAGTACTTCCGACAATCACAGCCTGAGGCAATATGCCAGTCAATTCGTTTAAGAGTTTTTGGATGTAGGATTCATCATTTTTTGAAGTAAATACCTGAATCAAAAGTGAAGGTGAATCTATGACAGAATGTTCCCCGACAAAAGCCTCTAATGTTTCATAATTTTCATAATATGTATTGATCGTTTTCATTTTATTTACTTAAGCACTCTTTAGCGTTGAACCAGATAACCAAACTGCTTGAAAATCACCAAAAATGGACAATCAAAGCAGCAGCACTATGGGAAAACCAGATAATTTAAATATTATATCTTTTCAGACAAAAAAACTTTGTGCAAAAAAACATAATGATAAAATATTGTACTCAATTTATCTTCAAAGCTCTATGAAACAGTATCTTTGGCATTATCGGCATTTTCTGAACTCCAAATATCAGTCTGCATTGGAAAATAATATTTTAATACTTATTTGATTTTTAGTGATTTATTATGACAATTTCATGATAGTATATATGCTATACTGTTTTTATATTGACGGAGGGAATATGATAAAGGTACTGGGTGCAGACGGCAGCTATTCGCACGAGGGCAATGCCACCTCATTTTTAATCGAAAAAAACATTGTTATTGATGCCGGTAATATTATACAAAGTATGGGAGAGGAATGCTGTAAGCTTGAACATATTTTTATTACCCATACACATTTTGACCATGTCGTGGATCTTCCTTTTATTCTTGACAGTTATTTTAACTGTAGAACAAAACCTTTAAAAGTGTATGCGTTAAAAGAAAACATAGATACCCTCAAACAATATCTTTTCAATTGGAATATTTCCCCGAACTTTGCAAATATCAACTATACCAATACTGAGAGCTCTTTGGAATTCATACCGCTTGAATATGGTCAGACCATTACCATAGACAACATCAAAATGACTGTCATCAAGGCAAACCATACCGTCCCGACCTGTGGATTCAAAGTGCACAAAGAGGGTCAGGCTTTTCTTTTCAGCGGAGATACCTACCTTAATAATGAACTGATAGAATTGTTAAACCATGACAAAAGCATCTCTTCTTTGCTCATTGAAGTCTCCTATAACTCTGCAGAAGAAGAGCTTGCCCGGACGTGTAAGCACCTGACCCCGAAACTGCTTCAGGAAATGCTCTCTTCTCTCGGACGGGATGATGTAGCGGTCTATACCTATCACCAAAAACCGCGGCATATACAGCAGATAGACAGGGAACTTCTGGAATTGGATCTGCTGAAGCATGGAGGCAAGCGTTTAAATACAGGTGATATAATTGACCTTTTTACACCCCTGGATAGACGTCAGAACACCAGGAACCTGGAGTTATATTACAATGACAGGGACTATTTGAGCAGCCTGTTCAAGCTGCTGCAAGCCATACAGCACAATACAGCAGACCGGACGGAACTGTTTAAAGATATCCTTGAGCATACAATGAACCTGACCCATGCCGATACCGCTTCACTCTACCTTACAGGTACACAGAAACCGGCATTGCAATGCAATATTTTTTCAAACAATACCCTGAATATAAAAGCAAACAGACCAACAGAAGAAAACGCGCGTGTATATGCTGAATATATGAAACTAAACAGCAAACTGATATCCGTATTTGAAACAAAAAAAGAAGCTGTTATCGCAGAGGACATTTACAAAGACCATACGGTTGACTTTGGCGACATAAAAAAATTTGATCAAAAAACCGGATACCGGTCGCAGTCTATAATGATGGAGCCTATACTTGATCTAAAAGGCAAACTGCTTGGTATGCTGCAAATCATGAACAAAAAAAATATTTACAATGAAACCATTGCTTTTGACACATATGATCAGGAAAGTATCAAAACATTTGCATTCCAGCTATCTGCAGCTGTTGAAAACGCTAAAGTTTAGAGTTTGTTTTCTACCGTATAGACAAGATTGAAGTTTTTTTGCGGATGGTCCATGTACTCTTTGGAACGATCAAGATAGAAACGGTAAAGCTTGTGTTCATACCTGGCATACAGTTTTTCAAACTCCCTATAGGCATGTTGGATGTTTCCGCTCCTGTAGTATGACAATGCTGTGTGGTACTGATCAAGTTCAAGACTGAGCTTTTCATCCTTGCCCAAAGAAAGTACTTCAAAGATCTCTATAGCCTGGTGTTTTCCTCTAACCCGGACAATATCCAAAGAGCGCATCGTATACACTTCTTTTAATTTTTCTTTCGTAGCGTTAGAGACAATAAGTGTTGTACCGTACAGTTTGTTCAATTCTTCTATGCGAGAAGTGACATTCACACTGTCTCCGATGATCGTATAGTCCGACCGGTCAAGCGACCCCATTTCCCCTACGGTCACAAGCCCTGTATGTATGCCTATACCGATCTTCAGTTTCACACCAAACTCAACATTCAAGTCATGATTGAGTCCTTCAAGCAATTCTATCTGCCTGAGGGCAGACATAACTGCTTTGTCTGCATAATCAGCTACCTGATTGGGGGCATTCCAGTACGCCATAATGGCATCTCCAATAAACTTGTCTACCGTACCTTCATGCCTGGATATATCATCCACCATAGGTGTAATATAACGATTCAGCAGTGCTACCAGTTTTGGTGAGGAGTTAAGTGCTTCGGATATACGGGTAAATTCCCGAATATCACTGAAAAATATTGTAACTTCCTGTTCATGTGCTTCCAGTATCTTATTATTTTTATGTTTGAGCAAGTCATTCATGACAGCCTTTGAAACTTTTTTGGCAAAGATACGCTGTATCGATTCTTTTTGTCTCGAAGTATTAAAATAATTGAATCCCGCCGTCAAAATAAAAGTACCGAAAAATGCGACAAGAGGAAAAAACAGGTTCAGTACAATACCCTGGTCAAAAAAGAGGTAGAAAAAGAGTTTATACAGCAAAACAAAAAAAACGATGAATGCCGGTGCCAGCAGCCATACCCGGGTATTGAAAAAAATGTATGAAAAGATCAAAACAATACACCATAGGATCAAAAGGTCATAAAGGGCTATATTAAATGGTTCGTGCAGATAATCACCCTGAAGCATATTGTCCAGTATATTGGCCTGTATTTCAACACCGGGCATAACACTGTCAAGAGGTGTAGCTTTCAAGTCGGCAAGGCCTACAGCGGAAGTTCCAACCAAAACAAATTTTCCTGCAATGTCTTTGGGGTCAAAATTTCCCTGAAGTATATCTCCTGCACTAATATATTTGAAATAGTTCCTTCCGCTTCTGTAATTTACATACAGACGACCTGCAAAATCTGTAGGAATACTGAACTTACCGAACGTTATCTTTTCAACTCCCATAGCATCACCAAAGATAAAAACATCATTTGCATGGCTGTAAATACGCAGCATCTCAAGAACAAGCGAAGGGTAGATCATCCCCTCATAGCGCATAATCAAAGGCACGGAACGGACCATTCCGTCTGCATCAGGCACATTGTTGAAAAAACCACTGGAGTATAAACTGTTTTGCAAAATATCAATATTTAAGACCACACCTTTTGGTTCGAGGATAGTGTGGTTGTTTTGTAAACCTTTTTCAATAAATACAGCCGGTATGATGGGCATATTTTCATGGGTTTTTTTATCAAATCGGAAAAAATATCCTCCAACTGTGGGCGTTGCAGCAAATGTTTCTGCCAATATCTGATCATAGTTATCCAGATTTTTTATATTGATTTTAAGTTGGGAAGCAATGGTATGGGGCGAACTCTTATCAGGCTCAGAAAAAATAATATCCAACCCGATAATACCTGCCCGGGCATCACTGATCTTACGGATCAGTTCAGATACTCTCAGACGAGACCATGGCCACTGTCCGTATTTTTCCAAAGAAGCTTCATCGATATCGACTATAACCACTTTTCGGCTTTGGGGAATATCTCCCCGTATCCGGAAAAACAAGTCACTGATCTCGGTATTTAATGAAGAAACCAATTGTGGAGGAAAAAGATATACCCAGGAAAGCAGCAGTGCAAACAGTAAGACTACACTATACCTGGGCAGTGAATTAAACATACTGATCTATATGTAATTAAAAACTGTAAAGTATACCTACAGTAATACCATCAACACTCAACTTATGATATATTGCAGGATCATAGCTATATAAAGTGGATTCTATATCAGCATCTTTTGCCAGAGAAGTATAGTCTGCAAAGATTGAAAAATTCTCTGTCACATGATAGCTGAGCCCGACTCCCCATTGGAATTCCGTATGGTCCAGTATCGTTTTACCTATCACATCCTCATGCGCACCAGATGAATTGTCCCCTTTGTAACCTTTAACTTTGACGTTCCCAAAGCCTAAAAGTCCATACACACTGAAAGTATCTGTAACAGGATACTGAGGTTTTAAAAACATACTGTAGGCAGTCAGATCAGAATAGTTTCTCTCAAAAAATGTTGTAGTGATACGACCTTCGACGGCAAGATAGTTGCCAAGCTGATAACCGGCAATCAAAGAAATACCGCCTGTTTCATCCTGGGTAGGGGTATTATCAGCAAACCAGCCTGAACTGACTGAATACACTCTATTGTAAACAGTACCGGTTCCTGCATAAAACTTGTATGGCGCGAGTTTGTCTAAAAAAGACGGTTTCTTTTCCAGACGCAATTGTTCACCTTGAGGTACAATATACGTTTTTCCATCATTCAATACACTTATTTCACCTCTATAGCACTTGAAAAGTTCATAAGTATCCGCAAGAGCGGCACTAAAGTCGGTACCGCGTATTCCTATGGTTGATGAAACGGTTTTTACTTTAAAGTGCTCCGGTGCCAGTTTACCTATTTTTCCTGACACACAACGAAAAAAACCACGTTCAATCTGCATATCCAGCAAACTGTTATTTCTGTTGCCAAACTTGTAACGATCAAAAACAAAAGTAGAATTGGCTCCAACCGTCACAATCGTATTATCTTTCAATATAACTTTTACCCATGACTTCTCTTGCGTAATTATTTTATCTTTAAGCTTTATTTTTGTACCACTTTTTACTTTCAAGGTATGCATACTGCGTACAATGTCTGCATTGCCTTTAACATTACTCACATAACCGATATTGGACCAAACAAAACTGCTCAATATCATTATTAACCATAAATTTCTCATGGTTCTTCCTCCCCTGATTTTGAAATAGAATTATATATTCTACATATTTTATTTAGAATTACAGCTTATGGTTGAAAACAAACCGCTCAAAGCGTTTTGCGTGACACAGTATAAAAGTGATGTCAATACTTCTCCAGCGGATCATAGCGTACCAGAGCCGGTTGGGAGAAGTTGGGGACATCGTCGTAGGAGAATACGGCATAGTATTTCTCGGTATCAAAAGAAGCGAAGTTGTCATAGGTCCAGGTATCTTTTCCTCCATAGAGCTTGACACCGTCCATAAAGTGTTTCGGCGGGTGGAAACTGTTACGTACGACATAATAGCCGCTCAGTGCTTCATCTTCCACCTTGTCCCAGCTTAGCCTGATCATCCTGTTTTCTTTGCTTATTTTGACATTTTCGACCGCAGCGACAGGTGTTCTACGCTTTTCAATATATTTAACAACCAGCTCGACATCTTCATGCCACTTGGTAATGCGATTCTTCGCGCCCAGCGCCGATGTCGGCTTGATGACCAGCTTGAGAGTCCTGCCTTCCTGGTGCATTTCATCAAGTACCTGTCTGGAAAGTGTATCGAAATTGAAATACTGGTACTCTTTGGTATTGAGATCCGACTCGGCTGCTTCATACCCGATATATTCGATCTTTTCACGGTTCTTGATGTCTTCGTAGGTTCCTGCTTCTCCCAGTTCGACGAGTTCGACATAGAAGCGGATATCCGTTTTCTTTTTGAACGTGTTTTTATTGCGTATTTTCAACGCGCACTGGATGATCATGTTTTTATTATGTTCAGGCAGCTGTGAAAGGTCGAAATCGAGGTAGCCGTATACTTTGTCGCCGTCGGCATCGAAGCCGCTTTGCAGTACATGCTCTTCAACACCCGCCTGGGAAATGGTAGAGAACATTTGTACGGGAAGGCCGAGCTTTTTATTTTCAACGGTATATTTGATGTCAAGCATCGGACGGTAATGAATACCGCCGCCGAACTGTCCGTAACCGATGTCGAACTGCATCATCTGGCTGTCTTCTCCGTCAGGCAGATATTTCGGTCCATCGATCCTGAAGACTGCCTGCTTATTCTCTATTTCTTCCTGAAGCAGCTGACATTCAAGCTGAGAAAAGTCCCAGAAATTCCAAATACCCTGTGTCAGCTGGCGTGACTTGATCGCCTGGCCGATATGCCCTTTGGACTGGGCATTCTCTATGTCATTGAAATCGGTGATCTCGGCAAAACTGCCGTGTTGAAGCAGGGAAAGGTCCCACTGGCCGAATTTTTCTATCTTTGCCCCTACCCTGTTCATCGGGTAAAGGTAGAAACGTGCCGATTTGATAATGGCATCCTTTGGCAGGGCGCTCAGGTCAAAAGAGGCTACGGCATCACAGATCCCTTTGGATTTGTTGATACCGACAAAAAGTGAATTCAGCCCGAAATGGGAACGGTTCTGCTCCTGCGTGTACTGCCCTACATAGCCCGTACTCTCTTTCGTCGCGAAGATCAGTTTGAAGAATTCATCGTCATCAAGTTTCGTTCTTACTTTGACCACCGGTGCGAATGGTGATTTACAGGCACTTGTTTTGCTGACGGCACGAATGGTATAGTGGTAGTTCGTCGAACTTTCAAGGTCGGTGTCCACAAAACGGTTTTCTCCGGCTATACCGACTTTTGTACGCTCGTTACAGGCATCCTTGTCTTTGGTGCTTCGGTAAATTTCAAAGAAGATGTCGTCGCGTTTTTCATACTTCCATACCAGTGTCACAGAGTTGGATGTTCTGTCCTCGATGGTGAAATCCTCCACTCTTCCGGGTGCATAGGATGAGTAGTTGATGACTTCGGAAAAGGTTCTGATGAGCGCAGGGATATTTTCATGTATACTGCTGCTCATACTTTTCATATAGTCGGGGATGTTCTTCGTTCCTACTTCCACAACGAGTGCCATGATCCCTCTGGAGTAGTAGTACTCCCTTCCGCTTCCGCTGATGAGATGTGCAGGCGGCTTGCCGCGGTGGATACCGTACTTCCTTCCCGTGATCTTGACGAATTCGTCGTTCATATTCGCGGCGATCACGTTCATGTCCGTACCGTCCATCTCTGCTTCATGCTTGAACTTGTGTGCCGGGAAAAAGACATTCCCCTGGGAGTGGTAGTCCAGTGCAATGGTAATATTATCATGGGCATCGACGAACGCTTTGATGGCCCGGGTCTCCGCTTCCGAGAAGGGTTCTTCACCGCCGTAGACATTGGAACTCGTGTCTTTCTGTTTTACGAAGCCGATGGAGAAGTTTCGGTTCAAATCCACCCCGTAGGTGCCGTCATGGTTCTTACGGCGGTTTTTTCTCCAGAAAGAGAAGTGTTTCCGCGAATACTCATACCCGTCAGGGTTCAGGCAGGGTACCATGTAGAGCGTAGACTCATTCAGTGCTTTCTCCAGTACCGGATCGACATTTTGGTTTTCGGCAACATGGCTGATGAACTTGAGCGCCAGCTCATGCCCGATCCACTCTCTGGCATGAATGCTTCCCGTATAGAGCAGGGCCGGTTTTTCATCGGCTGTCTCGACATTTTTGGATATTTTGGCAAGGACGATGTCACGTCCTTCATAGGTGGTACCGATCTTGATGACCTCGATGAGGTCGGGGTACTCTTTCTCCATCGCGTGAAGAAATTCCAGGCTCTCCTGGTATGACATATATTGGTTTTTCATGGGTGTTAATTCTCTTTTATAGTTTGGAAGTGATATATAAATCAGACCAATGATGATTGGGCTGATCTATAGACCATTGCCGGTGCCTTCACGCACCTGCAATCTGTCGTTAGAGTTTCTTTTTGAATTCTTTCCATTCTTCCTGAAGTCTGGTCAGGAATTTTTTCTTGAACCAGGAGATCTCTTCTACCAGTTTCTCCGGAGCGGTTTCAAGGGCATGGACCAGTTCTGCCGTATCGAACTTCTCCATGATCTTCTCCGCTTTCTTCTTGCCTATCCCCTCTACGGAAGTTAAAAGTTTTTCTACTTTCTTTTCCGTAAGCACGACCATGTTTTCCTGTTCGGCAGACTCCGAATTTTCATCTTCGTCATTGTAGTGAGGATTGCTTTGTGCATGGACCTTTCTGATGGTTCTTCCGTAATTGTCCTGAAAGTTCCATTTCTCGCTCGGCCATTCTTCTTTGGTCCTGTCCTCTGTAAGCAGCATAGGATAGAGCACATCAAGTTCATGAAGATACATCTCGCCCTCTTCCGTTACTTTCGTCTTGCTGTCAAGAAAAAAAGCACCGTCATAGCTTGGGGTATAGCGTCCGAAAGTGATGTAGCGCAGTGTGCGGAGAACTGAGGCATCCATCTTTCCGAGCTCTTCCCAGTTATAGAGGGGAATATTCGGCAGAGGGAATCTTCCGTCGGAGAATTTCCACATGAGGTACTGGCCTATCCAGTCCCTGATGTACGGGAAGGCGGCAAAAGCCGTTGCACATTCAAGGATCCGGTATTTGCCGTCCTCACCCACTGCAACATCACAGGCCCAGTACTCGGCATTGGCAGCTTTGGAGACTTTGACGGCAAGGTCAAGCAGCTCTTTGGGTACATCCATGTAGTCCATACTGCCGCCCTGTGAAGTGTTCGTCAGCCACTCGCCTTCAGGCGGTCTTCTCCAGAACGCACAGACAGGCTTGTGTCCGATAAGCATAACCCTGACATCCGCTTCCATAGGAACGAAATCCTGCATATAGACCGGGTGGTACTTTTTCTGGGCCAGAAGGTTGTGTGCCTCATGGGCAGAATCTACCTTGTGTACAAAATATCCGCCGTAGTTTGAAGGGCCGTAAGACTTTTTGATGATCTTCGGGAACTTCGTTTTATCGATGAACTTCTCCGCCTTCTCATGATCGTAGAAAATATATGTTTTAGGGATAGGTATATCGTATTTCCATGCAAAACGTGTGACGTTCTCTTTGGATTTATTTGAAAACTGTGTATCCATAGAAGGAATGAACTGTACCTGCGGCAGCTCTCTGGCGATCTCTCTGAAGGTCTCATATGCCGTCGCGGGAATATTACCGATGAGTACATCGATCTTCTTTCGCTTGACTTCTTTGATGAATCTGTCTTTGTCGTTCTTCCAGTGGTAGGTCACTGTTTCGATCCTGTCGGGCCATCCTTTGAAGTTCGATTTATCAAAAAATCTCAATACGTAGTCAAGATAGAGCAAGCCCAGTTTTGGTAGTTTTTGTCTGTTTTTCTTTTTTGCCATTTTTTCCTCTTTTGTTGATTTTTATTTTTTGGTTTTTCTGTCGATCATATCTACGATTAATTCGACTTTTTTATCGTTGAAGTTCAATCCCATCTTTTCCTGCTCCGGTGTCGCAAAAGCGGGAATGCCGTTCACTTCCAGTACCACATACTCTTCACGTTCAAGATCGTAAATAATGTCTATTCCCGCAATATCGGTACCGCAGATCTTTGCAGCTTTTTTGGCAAGATTGATAATATCGTCATTCGGTTCGCGCATAAAGACAGACCCGCCGCTTGTCACGTTCGTACGCCAGTCCGTTCCGCTCGCTTTTCGTCCGTAGCACCCCACAAATTCCCCGTCAACGATATCCACGCGGAAGTCAGTATTGTCGTATTTAACGAATTTCTCTACATAGAAAAAACGAAGGTCCATCTGGTTGAGGAAGGGAAGCAGCGTATCGAGTGTTGCTTCGCTTTCGATCTTGGTAAGCCCTACTCCGCCCCAGCCGTCCGTCGGTTTGTAAACCATCTTGTCCCATTTTTTGATGATCTTTTTGAGTTCATGCCCGTCATCTCTGTGGCAAAGTTTGAAACTCGGGGTAGCGACACCATGCTGTCTGAGAAGAAACGACGTTTGAAACTTGTCTTCAGTCAGAGAAAAGGCATCATACGTATTGATCATCGGCATTACTCTGTTCAGCGCCTGATACAGAAAGACCTGGTACTGCGTCTGTTCTCCCGCATTGTACGAGAAAAACAGATCGAGTGCGTCGACTTTAAGTTTGTTGTGAAGAATATGCCCGTTCTTTGCCACTGCATATCGTAAATTGATATCTGCCACAGTATCGATATCTCTCTCTTTAAGCTTTTTGATGATCTTTTTCTGGATCTTCTCGCCGCCGCCGTTACTGTAAAGCCACATACCGATCTTTCTGCCCATTGCACAAACCCTACTTCTGAAATTTAATCTCTTATTTTACTATATTTTATTAAAATATCTTCAGAGAATCATTACAAAAAAGCAACTAAATGATTACTTTCAGGAGAGAATGTATGGCCAGTATCAATTTTGCGGAACTCAAAAAGATCATTGAGATCAATTCCTGGACGAAAAACAAAGAAGGCGTTGACCGTAACGGAGAAATCTTTGCTTACTGGATGGAAGAACTCGGATATACTTTGACACGTTACCCCCGTGAAGAGATCGGAGACCACCTGCATCTCACTTCTGCATACAAAGACGGGAAAAAGCTCCTGCTGCTCGGTCATCTCGACACGGTATTTCCGCCTGATACCTTTGAAAAATTCAGCGAAGACGAAGCATGGATTTACGGACCGGGGGTCTGCGATATGAAAGGCGGGAACTATGTGGCGCTTCAGGCCCTGAGAACTGTCCACAGAAAACTCGGAAAGATCCATAATATCGACTTTTTGCTGGTCAGTGACGAAGAAACAGGCAGTGACGACAGCAAACACCTCTCTGCCCAACTGGCAAAAGAGTATGACTGCTGCATGGTCTTTGAAGCAGCCGGCGTGCATGATGAAGTGGTCATCGGACGCAAAGGGGTCGGCACCTTCTTTATCGATATAGAAGGTATCGCTGCGCATGCAGGGAACCATTACGACAAAGGAGCTGATGCCAATCGGGAAGCAGCAGAAAAACTCCTGAGACTCGTTGCCCTGACCGACCTTGAAAAAGGTACGACCGTCAATGTGGGCAAAATGCACGGCGGCATCGGCGCCAATACTATTTCTCCCAAAGCCCATCTTACCTTTGAACTGCGCTACACCAGTACGAATGAACGCGACCGTGTCCTCGCTGCCATCGACAAAATCGTCAACACTGCCTATGTCGACGGTACCGTCTCCGTTCTGAGCGGCGGCATTCAGCGCGATGTGATGCAGCCTACCCCGGAACAGGCAGCTTTTGTTGAAAAGATCAACCAGCGCTGCAACGTGACACTCCCCACTGAAAAACGCGGGGGTGTAAGTGATGCGAACATCATTGCCTCACAGGGTGTTCCGACGCTTGACGGCTGGGGGCCGTACGGCGACGGTGACCATACCGTACATGAAAGAGCGAACAAAAAAAGCTTTGAAGAGAGGATTGCACTGGTGACAAAAGTATTTGAACATTTTCTTGAGGGAGAAATTTAATACAAGGTGCAATTACACACCTACAGGGATTCTTCCACATCTGCCAGTGTCAGGGCGAACAATACATTTACATGATGCGCCATCAACACTTTCTGCGCTTCCTGAAGTGTGATACCTGTAGTGACAATATCATCAACGAGTATCACATTGACATCCTTTTTCCCGCTATAGACAAAATCACGGGGATGCTCAAGCCTGTATTGAAGCGGCTTACCGGAATAGTTCACGTGGTTCCCTGCCCGTAAAGATGCAGGCTGTACAATGGCATGTTTCAT
>NZ_WGDD01000032.1 GCF_015493435.1 Sulfurovum sp. | reverse complement strand
GTGCATATTTGTATGATGCAGATAATTTACACAAACGTCCATTGTCCAAATTGACAAGAGATATTGCCAAGGAGTTGGGATTGGTATGATATGCGAATTTAGACGGTGTTGTGAGGGCACAACACCCTACAAAATTTTAATTATGGTAACCGTAGGGTGTTGTACCATTACAACACCGTTAATATGCATACAATATAAAAACAATCCGGAGAAAAGATGCAAAAACAAAACAAACCCCTCTGTGGCATAGATGAAGCGGGGCGCGGACCGCTGGCAGGTTCTCTGGTGATGGCTGGGGTTGTACTGAAACATCCGATAGACGGCTTGATGGATTCAAAGAAACTGAGCGAAAAAAAACGTGAAGCGCTTTACCCGATCGTGGTTGAAAATGCCGAATATCATATTGTCTCCTTTTCGGCAAAGGAAGTGGATGAGCTCGGCATATCAAAGTGTTTACAAAAAGGTTTACAATACATTCAAAAACATTTGCCTGAAGCGGACTATCTTTTTGACGGCAACAGTACCTTCGGTGTAGACAATATCAGAACGATGGTCAAAGCGGATGACAAAGTCCCCGAAGTTTCAGCGGCCAGCATTCTGGCCAAGGTGACGCGTGACAGAGAAATGGTGCAGTTGGCAAAGGTTTATCCGCAGTACGGATTCGAAAAACATAAGGGGTATGGTACCAAAGCGCATATTGGGGCTTTGGTGAAATATGGCAGATGTGAAATCCATCGCAGGACCTTCCGTGTCAAAGGACTGGATGAACCTGTGCTGTTTTAAAAAGAAGTTCCGTTCACGGTCAGCTTGCCGTGAGAAAAAATGACAGTGTATATCTTTCTTCCCGCTTTCTCCACCGGCGGAACCATCATCATCATGATCATTGCTCTTGGGTCCTGTACGGTAAGGGCATACAGTGCATCGGAAACGGAAATATATGTTTTGATATCGATCGCATCCAACACAAGGAGAGGATTTTGGGAAGCGGCATTGATATTGAAGGATTTGGCGATACTGACAGTTCCGTTGATGTCAAACCCGTCTATCGTGCTGCCGTTTTCAGTGATCTTTTTGGCAGAGAGGGTATTCAGTGTGAAGGTAATACCTTTTGAGAGCATCTGCTGTGTCAGCTGACTGATGCGTGTTTTATCTTTGGGATCAGTTTTCTGCAATGCTTCAATCGCAGCAATATCGAGATTATTGGCAGTAAAGTCAAACAGCATAGTGTGGATCGTGTGTTTCTTTTGTGCTTCACTGATCTCGATACTTTCTGCTTTGCTGCGTATGACACTTTTGAGCAGGCCGTTATGTACACTGTTCTGTGTGGTATTATCTACATTTTGAGCAAGCACTGAAAGTGTCTGCCCCGAAGTGATGGCAACGGTTTTGGCATGATAGTGTGAAGAGATGTCATAGGGGCTGGTACCCGTCGCAGTGTATCGGCCCTCGATCCCGGAGATCTTGAGCTGAAGCTCTTTGTCTGCATCAAGAGAGACCAGTGCGGCCTTCTGGGAAAATTCATGGATCCTGCCTGCTTTGAAATTCCCTTCAAAGGTCATACCTTTTGCCGCAACTTTTACTTTTTCCCCGTCTTCTTCGATCGTCTCATTGATATCTTTGACATAGCCTTTGAAACCCGAGAGCATTTTGTTGAAGTCTATATGGAGCAGCAGTGCTCTTTTGTCAAGCATTCCCCTAATGTGATCTGCCAGCTGTTTGTCTTCATGGCTGAGGTCTTTCATCATCTGGTCCGGCAGGGCAACGGGATAGAGGTTGAGTGAAAGTGCAGTGGAGCGATCAGGCAGATATTGTGTCTCTACTCCGACCTGAAGGCCCTTGAGTGCCTTGGCTTCCTCCAGGGTCATTTCTACACCTTGTTTGTTTAGGTACCGTGTGATCTTTTCGGGTTCGTCAAAACGGATGATGAAATGATCTGTCTTTTGGGTACTTTTTCGTGCGTTGACGGAAAACCCGCTTTGCTGAAGTGTGCTTAAGGCATGGTTGAGTTCCTGTTTTGCTTCCTGTGTGATCTGTGCCGACCCGTTCATAAAATAATAGATCACTGCGATCAGGACAAGTCCGATGAGACCGAAAGCGAGTTTTTTCATAGCATTTCCTTTAATCATAGATACGTTTGAGGTGATCCATTTTTTTACCCATATTGAGCAGAGCCATATCGGCAAGAGTGAGTGCCATCATAGCTTCGCATACCACTGAACCCCGTATGGCGACACAGGGGTCATGGCGTCCCTTGAGGTTGCAGGTTACTTCTTCCTTGTTCGTGGTAATGGTTTGCTGTTCCTGAAAAATGGAAGGGGTCGGTTTGAAGTGGGTCTTGACAATGAGCGTATCCCCGTTGCTGATGCCTCCGAGTATGCCTCCGGAATGGTTGCTTTTAAATCCGTTGAGTGTGATCTCGTCATTGTTCTGCGAACCTTTGAGGTGGGTACTGGCGATACCGTCACCGATTTCTACCGCTTTGGCGGCATTGATGCCCATCATCGCTTCGGCAAGGATGGCATCGAGTTTGTAGTAGAGCGGTTCGCCCAGTCCCACAGGAACCCCGGTCGCAGTGGTCAGTACCACCCCGCCTACGGAATCGTGCTTCTCTTTGGCGGTCAGTATCGCCTGCTCCTGTGCCGCTTCCACAGCAGGGTCAAGCGCATAGAGTTTGGATGTTTTCGCATAGTCAAAATCCTGCTTGTTCCCTTTGATGCCATCCACTTCGCACAGTCCGCTCTGTATCTCCATGCCCAGCTCTTTGAGCATCAGTTTGGCGATGGCCCCGCCCGCCACGCGTGCAGCGGTCTCTCTGGCAGAACTTCGTCCGCCGCCCCTGTAGTCTCTCAGTCCGTACTTGTGAAAGTAGGTGAAATCGGCATGTCCCGGACGGAAGAGGTCCTTGACATTGTCGTAATCCTTCGACTTCTGATTGGTGTTGAAGATGATCATTGCGATGGGCGTACCCGTACTCAGGCCTTCAAATACGCCGGAGAGGATCTCAACCCTGTCATCCTCTTTGCGTCCGGTCTCCAGTTTGCTTTTGCCTGGTTTGCGTCTGTCGAGTTCGGACTGGATGAAAGCTTCATCTATGGTAAGGCCGGCAGGAATACCGTCAAGTATGCATCCGATCGCTTTTCCGTGGGATTCACCGAAAGTGGTGAGTGTCAGTTTCTTTCCAAAAGTGTTCACTGTTTATCCTTTCAGCTTCGCTAAGGCGATCTTTGCCGCTTTCTGCTGTGCGTCTTTTTTGCTTTTCCCTTTGGCCGAAGCGATGGTCTTGTTGTCAAGTATGACAGCGATCTCGAACTCTTTTTTATGGTCAGGACCCGAAGAACCGAGCATCTCATAGTTTGGCGTGACGCCATGTGTCGCCTGTGTCAGCTCCTGAAGTGCCGTTTTGTAATCTTTGGAAAGTGTCTGCAGATCGATTTTGGGATGGCACTCCTCGAGCAGTTTGATCGATATCTCTTTGACTGTCTGGAGACCGGCTTCAAGATAAACAGCTCCGATGACCGCTTCAAAAGCATTGGAAAGCAGAGACGGTTTGTCTCGTCCGTTATTGTTCTCCTCTGCCAGTGAAAGGTAAATGTAGGCACCGAGATTTATTTCGCGTGCGAGCAGGGTAAAGCCGCTCTCATTGACAAGCGAAGCCCTTATCTTGGAGAGGATACCTTCGTCTGATTTTGGAAATTTCTTGAAGAGGTACTCTCCGACGACAAGGTCAAGTACTGCATCTCCGAGAAATTCAAGCCGCTCATTATTGTAAGGCTTTTTGTAACTCTTGTGCGTTAAAGCCTCAATAATCAATTGCTTGTTCCTGAATGTATAGTTCAGTCTTTGTTCAAGCTGACTGTAATCGTTCATTGTTTTTGTTCCTTTATTCTGTTATTTTATGAAGGGCAACCATAAAGGATTGCCCCTACGACAATATAGCTGTAGGGGTACCCCTCGTGGGTACCTTTTAAAGGGAAGCCTTTATGCGTTCAGCTTCATTCCTTGCCAATTCGTCACAGCGTTCATTTTCCGGGTGTCCGTTATGTCCTCGTACCCAGATGCCATGTACTTGGTGCGGTGCAGCCGCTTCAAGGTAGGCTTTCCAGAGATCGACATTTTTTACTTTTTTAAAGTCTTTTTTAACCCAGTTTTCCAGCCATTCATTGATCGCTTTGACGACATAGGAACTGTCGGAGACCACTTTTACCTCACAAGGCTCCTTGAGCAGTTTCAATCCTTCAATGACTCCCCGAAGTTCCATCCGGTTGTTCGTGGTCTCTTTCTCTCCCCCAAAATATTCTTTGCGGTTTCCCCGAAATTCCAGTATGCCGCCGTAGCCGCCCGGACCCGGATTGCCGAGGCTCGATCCGTCAGAATAGAGAGTAATCTGTTTGCGGGTTTGCTTTTGCAATTTGTTCCTCCACTTCTACTGAGTTTATCGCCATGCAGTTCGGACATCTTCTGAACGAGACCGGGAAGCTCTGTTTGCATTTTGTACACAGATAGGAGAAGAGAAGGTCTCCCTTCTCAAATCCGCTTTCTCTGGCTGTTGCCAGCATATCGAGTGCAAAAAATCCGCTTTTGGCTACCGGCTGTTTTTGCAGATATCCTTTGGCATAATAAAGCGTACTGAGTGTTTCATTAGATGTGATTATATCTAAATCGAGTTGTGAATTCGGTAAGAACCAGAGGATGTCGATCACCTCTTTGATGCGCTGTGGATCGATGACTTGCCATGCTGCAGTTGTATCAAGTTTCAGCAGAGTATCAACGATCTGCCGGTAGAGTTTCGGCTCTTCCTCAAGGATCGTTTTCAATGCTTCGGCTTTTTCATCCGCACGGAGCATCTTGTCGGAGATCAGTGCGGAAAGTTCAAGGAACTTACTCAGCGTATGGGTGTCTTCATTGAGGGTATTGAGCGGCTCGATGATCTCCCGGGCTTTTTCGTAATGATGCATCATTTCATAGACGACCCCGAGTTCATAAAGCACTTTTATGTTCCGTGGGCGCTTTCTGAGGATTTCTGTATAGATCGAACGGGCACGTTCAAGGAATCCGGCATGCAGATAAGTGTTTCCCAGGCGCTCCATCAATTCCATTTTGGCAGGCTCATCAGCGATATTCTTAATGATGTAAAGATAAATGTTGATCGCCTTGTGGTACTCTCCGGAATTTTCGAATGCTTTGGCAAGCAGGGTGAGCGGTTTGAACATATGGGTTTCAAACGGCATATCATCTGTATCTAGGGAACACTCTGCACTGTCGAATTTCTCAAGGAACTTCAGAAGATTCCCTTCTTCTTTCTGCTGCCTGTAAAGTCCCCAGGCATAGGTGACGACAGAGATGATCAGTGCAATGACAATGATCAGCAGAATACTGAACAGCGGGTCATTGTATGCAGGTAGAATATTTTCCAAGAATTGCCTTTATATGTTTGTTTGCAGGGGTGATCAAATAAAATATGGTAGATTATATCAAATTAGATATAATACCGCTATGATAGATAATGCCTCCATTGAATCCCTCAAGAACAGTATCGATATTGTAGATGTGATAGGAAACTTCATCGAGCTGAAAAAAGCCGGTGCGAACTACAAGGCGAACTGTCCTTTCCACGGCGAGAAGACCCCCTCATTCGTGGTGAGTCCCAGCAAGCAGATCTACCACTGTTTCGGCTGCGGTGTAGGCGGGGACAGCATCAAATTCGTGATGGAACTGGAAAAGCTCTCCTACCCTGAGGCGATCGAAAAACTGGCTTCCATGTACAACTTTTCGCTCAACTATACCAAGGGAAGTTCGGACTATTCCGATGCCAAGCGGGTACTCGAGACCATACAGACCTGGTATGTCAAGAACCTGGAGAACAACCCCACGGCAAAACAGTATCTACTCGACAGAGGGGTCGCCCAGAGTTCCATAGAGCGTTTCGGGATCGGATATGTGCCCGACGGGAATTCTGTGATCAATTTCCTCAATTCTGCACTGCTGCCTCTGCCAAAAGCGGTAGAGGCCGGTGTCATAGCCCAGGGTGAGGGCGGAAGGTATTATGCCCGTCTGGTGGAGCGTATTACGTTTCCCATCTACTCTACGAGCGGGGCGGCTGTCGGTTTCGGGGGACGTACCATTACCAACCATCCGGCAAAATATATCAATTCTCCTCAGACCAAACTTTTCAACAAGTCACGTCTGCTTTACGGGTACGATCTGGCAAAAGAGAGTATCTACAAAAACAAGAAACTGATCGTCTGCGAAGGGTACCTGGATGTTGTAATGTTCCATCAGGCAGGCTTTACCGAAGCGGTAGCTACACTGGGTACGGCATTGACGGCCGAACACCTGCCTCTGCTCAGAAAGGGTGATCCCAAAGTGATCCTGGCATATGACGGGGACAAGGCGGGGGTTGCTGCGGCTTTGAAAGCAGCACAGATGCTGAGTGTCTCCGGCTTTGACGGCGGCGTAGTACTTTTTCCGGACGGCCAGGATCCTGCGGACCTCATTGCCAAAGGAGAGAGTGAATCGGTCGCCAAACTGCTGCGTGAGGCCAAACCGCTCATTCCTTTCGTACTTGAAAAGACGATCTATGCCTATGAGCTGAACGATCCGCGTGCCAAAGAGGCGGCCTTCGGGGCTGCCAAACAGTTCCTTGACGGCCTGAGCCCTATCATCAAGGATGCCTATATCCCCATGGCTGCGACACTGCTGGGTGTTGCCCCTGTGCTTTTCGGGCAGCAGACACAGGCAAGCAGGGCTAAAGAGAGTTTTTCCCAGAAAAAAGATGATGTGGCACAGCTGAGTATTCTCAAGACCCTCTTGGAAAAACCCGAACTCATCGACTCGGTACTGGATGTCATCGATGTCAATATGTTTGGCGGCTATGCCGCCATGTTCTCTGCGCTGATCAACGGAGAAAAAGAACATCCGCATCTCATGGGACTGGCAGTGGACGAGACCTTCCAGGTAATGGATGAAGCAGAACTTCAGGGGGTGCTTCGGAACTTTTTGATCAAACATTACGACATGGAACTTAAACATATCGTTGCCGACCGGACCATTCCCTTCGAGAAAAAGAGCTTCCTGATACGAAAGATCAAAACCGATATTATTCCGCGGCTCAAACGCGGAGAATTGGTCGCTTTTGAAAGTGCTTAGATGAATATGCCGGTTTTAAAGGCTTATTGTCGTAGTATTTCACCTACTTGAATACTCCAAAGGAAAAAACATGGCAACAGCAAGTGCAAGACATATTCTGGTGAACGACGAAGCGCTCTGCAAAGAGCTCAAAGAGAAGATCAACTCGGGCGAAACCACGTTCGAGGCAGCGGCAAAAAAATACTCGACCTGCCCGTCAGGCGCAAGAGGCGGGGAGCTGGGCACATTTTCACAGGGACAGATGGTACCCGAATTCGACAAGGTGGTTTTTAATGATGAGGTCGGTGTTGTACACGGTCCCGTCAAGACACAGTTCGGTTATCACCTGCTCGAGATCACAGAACGTTCATAAAAATGCACTAAGATGGGTAATGTTTTATCCATCTTATGCTAAAATCCTTTTCACCTAATCTTTGGGGGCTTAGCTCAGCTGGGAGAGCGCTTCGCTGGCAGCGAAGAGGTCGTCGGTTCGATCCCGATAGTCTCCACCATTAAACTTCATCTAACACCTCCCACTTTCCGCCTTTGGCACTACCGATCCGTTCTATTTTTCCTTCTTTTTTGAGTTTGTTGATCATTTTTTTGATTCCCGACTCACTCATGTTGAGTCTTAGCGCAAGTTCTTTGATCGTGATCGTACGGTCTTCTTTCATCAGTTCATATATTTTCTGGTCACTTTTCAGGGTACTTTTATGGTCACTTTTTTGGTATTCTTCGAGAAATTCTTTTACAGATTGATGAATGCTTTCAAGCATAAACTCTACAAAAGGTGTACTCTCACCGACACTACCTGCCGCTTCAAGGGCTTCATAATATGCCTTTTGATGCTCTTTGACCACACTCTCTATAGGTACATAATAAAAAATATCCCGAAAACTCCCCAGTATCACACTCTGCCAGAGTCTTCCTATACGCCCATTACCATCACTGAAAGGGTGGATAAATTCAAACTCATAATGAAACACTGAACTAGCAACCAAGGGGTGTTCTTTAGTTTTGCCAAGCCAGTCAAACAGTTCGCCTATAAGCTCAGGTACACGGTATGGCGGTGGTGCAACATGAGAGACACCCTCTTTGCCATATACTCCGACATTGCCACTTCTAAAGTGTCCTGCATTTTCCAAAATGCCACCCATCATCCGTTTATGTGCCAAAAGCAAGTCATCAAGCTTTTTAGCATCATACTCTTCTATCAACTCATATGATTTGATGGCACCTTTGACTTCCTCTATCTCCCGTACACTTCCCAGAACTCTTTTGCCCTCTATGAGTGCTGTTACCTCCTCTTCACTGAGGGTATTACCCTCTATCTGCAAAGAACCGGTTATGGAGCGGATACGGTTCTTTTTACGTAGTATTGGTGTCGTCCTGTCTTTTTTGATGGAGCTGACTTCGGTGATCATCTCGGTGATCTCATTGGTCAACAACAATATCTTTGATGTAATGGCGTATGGCGGTATATAGTTACTCATCGAACACCTTTACGCTTTTGGATAATGTTAGTCAGGTAATTCTGCTGCATTACACACCTTTTAAGATTTGTATAAGATATTATGCCAGATATGTCATTAAGCCTATAAAGCCCCAATGAATCTTTTAACAAATCATTTTCGTGTTTCATCCAAGGAAGATAAGTAAGATGAGTAGCACTTGTACTGTTTTCCAAAACAACACGACAACTCTTTTCACAATTTGCTATAATAATTCCGTCAAGATACAAAAAGAAGGTATTATTCATGAAAGCGTTTCTATTCTTGTTTCTTCTGCTGGGCGGAATGAACATTTCTTCCTATGCAGATGTCACCATGCACAAAAGACCCATCATCCCACCTCGTCCCGTGCACCCCATAGAACCTGTACGTCCTGTAGACAGGCCCATTGTCAGACCTTATGTGGATACGGCTTTTGTCGACAATAGGGTCATCAACAACACTTACGAGAGTTGTGACAAGTACAAGGACCTGATCGATGAGCTGAATGCCTACATTGACAGTCTGGAACAGCAGATCGCTGCATTTAAAGAGAGAGAATTTGCACGTATGCGCAAAAAGCTCAAAGAGAAGAATGACAAAGAGCTCAAGGCTTTTGATGAGCGAAAAAGTTCTATCAAGACAAAGAACAGCATTACGATCACGGATAAGCCGGAGAAGTGATCTTCGACTGTAGGCAACGTTCAGCATCCATGTAGTACTTTTTAAGTAAAATCATTACAAATAAACAGAAGGTACAGTACGTCCATGTTGCAAAAGAGAACCATACTATTGTCAATTATTTCTCTGCTGTTCCTCTATGGCTGCGGCAGTACAGATAAAACAAAACAGAGCGATATAGAAGAAAAACCATTAGCGGTAAAAGTCCATACGCTGAAAAAAGAGGTGTATCCTATCTGGGGAACCTTTACCGGAAAAACACAGGCAGTTGACGAAGTTATGGTCCTCTCGCGTGTGGAAGGGGAGCTTAAAGAGCGTCTTTTCAATCCAGGAGATATGGTCAAGAAGGATCAGGTTCTCTTTGTGATAGACAAAAGAAAATATCAGGCAGCCGTAGATCAGGAGAAAGCGATTTTGGAGAAGGACAGGGCCAGCCTGAAACTGGCGAATGCCAACGTAAAACGTTACCGCCCCCTGGTGAAGGAGCAGTTGGCACCCAGGGAGAAGCTTGATGAACTTGTGGCCACGCAAAAGCAGCTTGAAGCGACGATCCGTGCAGATGAAGCTGCGCTTGAAGCGGCAGAACTCGATCTCTCCTATTGTGACGTCAAAGCAAGTATCGATGGACAGATAGGGAAAGAGATGGTACTGGCAGGCAATATCGTTAAACCCGGAACGGAGTTGGCCAAAATCGTCAATGCCGAGTATCTGTATGTCAACTTCAATCCCTCTGCAGAAGAGATCGCTGTGATCCAGAAATACAAATCCCAGACCAATCCCAGTGTGAAAGTCTATTTGCGGAGCGGTAAGAAAACAAAGATCGTACTGGAAGGGAAGATCGAGTTTATCGACAGTGTCTCCAACGCTTCCACGGGGACCGTACCGGTCAGGGCAAAAGTATATAATCCGGACAGGGTCATTTTCCCCGGCAGTTTCGTGATCATCGATGTGTTGATATCTGACAAAATGCCGGTAGTGGCCGTCGATCCCGATCAGGTCTACCAAAACCAGCAGGGGCAGTATGTCTATGTCGTAGATGCCAACAATACGATCGAAGTCATGCAGATCCATCCGGTATTCAGCACTAATGATATGGTGATACTCCCGAAAGAATTCATCGGTAAAAGAGTACTGGCTGAAACGATCCGTGCGATCACTCCGGGGGTCAAGGTAACGCCGATCGAAGTGAACAATACCGTGACGGTGTCGGAATAGTCAATGTTCCCACTCTTTTTTATCGAGCGGCCGGTGGTTGCAAAGGTGATTTCGATCTTTATCGTGATCGTGGGGCTTATTGCGATGAAGCTTCTGCCTATTGCACAGTTTCCCGAGATCGTACCCCCGACGATACAGGTCTCGGCGAACTACACCGGCGGGTCGGCGGAAGTGGTCGAGAAGTCCGTGACTTCACCTATTGAAGAACGGCTTAACGGTGTCGAAGGGATGATCTATATGGATTCCATCTCCTCTTCGGATGGCTCTTCGACCATCAAGGTCTATTTTGAATTGGGCTATGATCTCGATATCGCGGCAGTAGATGTACAGAACAGGGTCGCCCTGGCTACGCCTGTTCTGCCCGATACGGTCAAACAGACAGGTGTTTCTACCAAGAAACTCTCGACCTCCATGGTGCAGATCGTGACGGTGCAGTCGAGCAATCCGAAGCATGATGCACTTTTTCTCTCCAACTTCGCCAGCCTGAATATCCTCGAAGAGCTGAAAAGGATCGATGGTGTCGGTGATGTGCAGAACATGGGGGAGCGGAAGTACTCCATGCGTATCTGGGTCGACCCGGACAAACTTTCCGCTCTGGGCCTGACTGTTAATGATGTGACGCAGGCACTACAGGACCAGAACCTGCAGATCGCCCTGGGAAAGATAGGTGAAACTTCGCTTACCTCCCAGAACAAATTCCAATATACACTTGTATCCAAGACCAGACTGGACTCAAGCAAAGAGTTCGAGAATATCGTCATCAAGGAGAACGAAGATGGCAGCAGGGTCCGCATAAAAGATATCGCCCGTGTTGAGTTGGGGGCGGAGTCCTACATGTGGTCTGCCGATCTCAACAACAAACCTGCAGCGCTTCTTGGTATCTATCAGCTCCCCGATGCCAATGCACTGGATGTTGCCCAAAAGGTACAGAAGAAACTTGAAGAACTCAAGAAGCGTTTCCCCAAAGATATCATCGTCAAGCCTACATACGATACAACTAAGTTTGTGGAAGTTTCCATCGATGAGGTGATAAAAACGCTCTTTGAAGCACTGCTTCTTGTGCTGTTGGTAGTCTACCTCTTTTTGCAGTCTTTCCGTGCGACCATCATCCCGGCACTGGCTATTCCTGTTTCGCTCATAGGTACCTTTGCCGTACTGCTGCTGATGGGTTTTTCCATCAACACCCTGACACTCTTCGGACTCATCCTGGCGATCGGTATCGTAGTGGATGATGCCATCCTGGTCGTTGAGAACGTAGAAGCCAATTTGGAAAAGGATCCCGATATCTCTGTCAAGGAGGCAACGAAACAGGCGATGAAGGAGATCTTTGCGCCGATCATCTCCACGACACTCGTACTTCTGGCTGTTTTTGTGCCTGTAACATTCATCCCGGGTATCTCGGGCGCCCTGTACAAACAGTTTGCCCTGACCATCTCTTTTGCCGTCCTGATCTCCGCTTTGATGGCATTGACACTCTCCCCGGCACTCGCAGCAGGTATCCTTCGCAGAAGGAAGGGAGAGAAGAACAGGTTCTTCACAGCCTTTGACCGTGGTTTGGAAACGGTAAAGAAGCGTTATGCCGCTTTTCTGAAAATACTCTTGAAACACTGGGTCGCCGTCATGGTAGTTTATATGCTTTTACTGGGGGCGACCTATGGTGTGTTCAAGCTTTTGCCTATAGGATTCCTTCCCAATGAAGATCAGGGAACACTGATCGCTTCCATTGCCCTGGACCCGGGGAGTATTCTGCAAAAAACAGAAGAGAGTACAAAAAAAGCCGTGGAGATCTTTAAAAAGACCAAAGGGGTATCGGATGTCATTTCCGTGAACGGTTTCAACATGATCACCGGAGCGCTCGACTCCTCGACAAGTACACTCTTTATCATTCTGGATGACTGGAAAAAGAGAAAATCCAAAGAAACCTCCGTGAAGTACTTGATGTCAAAAATGACACAAGAGGCCAGATCAAAGATTCCGTCGGCCACAGTAAGACTCTTCAGTCCGCCATCCGTACCAGGCCTCTCTGCTGTGGGAGGATTTGAATTCAAGCTGCAGAACCTCACTGCCATGCCGCTGAAAGAGTTTGGACACTATGCACGTGATTTCATAAAAAAACTGAATGCCGATAAACGTATTGCTATGGCCTATACGATGTTCAATGCCGACTATCCTCAGCTCTATGTCGACATAGACCGTGACAAGGTCTTCTCTCTGGGCTTGAAATTGCAGGATGTCTTTTCGGTACTGCGTACCTATCTTGGTTCCCTGTATGTCAATGATTTCAACAAGTTCGGCAAGACTTACAGGGTCTTCATTCAGGCAGATGAGAGTTACAGGACCAACAGAAACGATATTTCGGCCTTCTTTGTCAAGAACAGCAAGAATGAGATGATCCCGCTAAGTACGATTGTAAAAATAAGAAATATCAGCGGTCCGAACTCCATCACCCATTTCAACGGTTATCAGAGTATCGCGGTTAACGGTGTGCATAACATCAAGGGCGGATTCAGCTCTGCCGATGCGATCGCTGCCATTGAAGAATTGGCCGCGACACAGCTTCCCGCTTCGATCGGACATGCATACTCCGGGATCACACTGCAGGAGAAAGAGGCGGGTAATGCGGCAGTGTATATCTTTATACTCTCCCTGCTGATGGTCTTTCTCTTTCTTTCAGCACAGTACGAGAGCTGGATGACACCGCTGATCATCATGCTGCCTATCCCGGTGGTCATGTTCGGTGCGCTGGGCGCCAACATGCTCGCCGGCCTGCTCAACGACACCTATACACAAATAGGGCTGGTCCTGCTTATCGGGATGTCCTCCAAAAATGCGATCCTGGTGGTAGAGTTCGCCAAAGAACTGCACAATTCAGGCATGGGACTGGTGGAGAGTGCCATACAGGCTTCCGTACTAAGATTCAGGGCCATCCTGATGACCGTATTCGCTTTTCTGCTGGGTATTTTGCCGCTTGTGTTCGCTTCGGGAGCGGGTGCGGCGTCGAGACAGTCTCTGGGTACGGCGGTCTTTGGCGGGATGTTCCTGTCAACACTGTTGACATTTTTGCTGACACCGGTCCTCTTCGTCGTCCTGGAACGGCTCAAAGAAAAGTTCGTAAAGGAAGACAATGTATCTTAGGTCTCTGTTTATCATGCTCTTGTTGTTTACGGCCATACAGGCGACACCCCATACTCTTACCGTGGATGCACTGATCAAGATAGCCCTGGAGCACAGTCCGGATATCGATATCAGCCGTTTCGATTTCGAAGGGGCTCAGCAGCGTGCCAAATATACGGAAGGCTTTTATCTTCCGAGGCTGGATGCGGCGCTGAATGGCGGAAAACAGCGGGCAGAGCTTAAGAACCATACCACGAACTATTCTGACATGCTGGCCGGTTCGCTGGGGGTTTCCCAGCTTCTGTACGATTTTGGGAAAACATCCGGCAGGATCTCGGGTGCCCATGCCGAGACTTTGGCACTGCAGGCACAGATGCAGCAGGTTATTTCCGACAAGATCCTGGAAGTCAAGCAGCGCTATTATGATATTCTGAAAACCAAAAGCATCATAGAGGTGGAGCGGAAGAACGTGAAACTGCAGGAGGAACAGCTTCATCGTGCCCAGAGATATCTTGCCTCTGGTATTAAAACGATCATCGATGTTTCCGATGCCAAAGTACGCCTGGAACAGGCACGCCTGGACCTGGAGAATGCCCGGTATGAACTTGAAGAACAGCGGGCCAGACTGGAAGAGACGCTGGGCTACGTCCCCTACAACGGTAACTACATTCTCTACAGTAGAAAACTCTCCCTGCCTAAAGTGAGCAAGACACTGCCCCGGGTAAAAACCTCTCTTTACCGTTTGCAGTCCTTCGCCTATGATCACCGGTATGTACTGCAGAGTTCCAGACATATCGTCTCCGGGGCCAAAGCCAATGTGAAAGCGGAAAAAGGCGACTACGCTCCGACCATTACGCTGAACGGCCAATACAGCAGACAACACGTGGATGACACTGTGCTGGCACTCAGCCCTGAAGAACAGGGGCAGGTCACGGTCACGATGAACTGGAATCTTTTTTCCGGTTTTCAGACTGATGCCAGCGTCGAAGAGGCGAAGATCAATGTGCTCAAGGCTTCTTCGCAGGTGCAAAGTGTCAAACTAGCCATCAAGCGCCAGGTACTGGAGGCACATATCTCTCTGCGCAGGAACGGGAACAATGTCAAGCTTTCCGAGGGGATCGCCCATGCCAGTCATCAAAAATTCATTCAGGCACAAAAACGCTACGAGAACGACCTTTCGGACTACATCGAACTGCAGGATGCCCAGCAGGGGTACATTCGTTCCCTCTCCGATCTGGTCAATGCCTATTACGATTATTTTATCGCACTGGCACAGCTCGATCATGCCATAGGCCGATGAGATCGACAGTATGCGCCTGCGATTAATAAGCGTGTATGGATATCATTGAATGTTGATTAAAGTTTTGGGAAGTTATGTTGGTGACCCCTAGGAGACTCGAACTCCTGTAACATGGATGAAAACCATGGATCCTAACCGCTAGACGAAGGGGCCAACAAAATAATAGTGTACAAGATACAAATGGTGACCCCTAGGAGACTCGAACTCCTGTAACATGGATGAAAACCATGGATCCTAACCGCTAGACGAAGGGGCCATTCACAACTTGTGGACGAAATTATATAGATTGACCGCTTAAATAACTCTTAAGTTGGGTATAATTTACCTAAAAAACAGGAATTCAAATGCGATATCTGAAATATATTATCATTTTTTTAGTGTTATGGTCCCTGTGGGGATGCAGCGAACCAAGCTACAGCCAGCAGAACAGTGCCTACATCGTGCTCAAAACCCCTACGGTCAAATATGCCGATATGGGCTTCCTTTATGAAAACAGTGATGCGGTCAAGGCAGAGATATACAGTAGCGGTCAGGCACTGATGACATTGAAGATATCCAAAGATTCTATCTGTATGAGCCGCCTGAAGTGTATGTCCAAGAATACATTTAATGCACAGGTACTGAACCGTGATTACCCGAAGGATATTGTGGAAAATATTTTCCGGGGAAAACCGGTCTTCAACGGTGTGAATATGACGAAAAAAAGTAACGGCTTTACACAAACGATCAAAAATCCCGGCAAATACAACATTGAATACAGGGTTTTAAATAATGAAATTCTCTTCCGTGATACAATAAATGAAATTCTCATCAAGGTGATCAAACAATGAAGTTCGTAGGAGCGCATGTCAGTGCAAGCGGCGGAGTGGATAATGCACCGCTTAACGCTATGGCCATAGGGGCAAAAGCATTTGCTGTATTTACAAAGAACCAGAGGCAGTGGGTGGCCAAACCGCTGGAAGCAAAAACCATAGAAGCCTTCAAAAAAAACCTTGAAACAGCAGGTATCCTTCCCAGGCATGTACTCCCCCATGACTCCTACCTGATCAATCTCGGGCATCCGGAAGCAGAAAAACTGGAAAAATCGAGGAATGCTTTTATTGATGAGCTTGAACGCTGTGGGCAGCTTGGAGTGGACAAGCTGAACTTCCACCCCGGTTCCCATTTGGTGAAGATCCCCAAAAAAGACCCGGAGTATGAAGAGAAGCTGATGGAGGCAGAACTGAACTGTCTCGATGTGATCGCCGAGTCGATGAACCTTGCCATTGAAGCGACCAAAGGTTCCGATGTCAAACTGGTCATTGAAAACACGGCAGGGCAGGGCTCCAACCTCGGCTACCGTTTCGAACACCTGGCACACCTCATAGAGAAAGTAGAGGACAAAAGCAGGGTCGGCGTCTGCCTTGACACCTGCCATACTTTCACCGCCGGCTACGACCTGCGTACCAGAGAAGCGTATGATGAAACGATGGATGCTTTCGAGTGCATCGTCGGGTTCAAATATCTGATGGGTATGCACATCAACGATTCCAAACCGAAACTGGGTTCCAGGGTGGACAGGCATGCCTCACTGGGACAGGGAGAGATCGGCTGGGATGCTTTCAAATTCATCATGAACGACCCGCGCATGGACGACATACCGCTCATTCTGGAAACCATCGATGAATCGCTCTGGCCTGAGGAGATCAAGGCACTCTACGCGTTGGTGGAAAAATAGACATAAGCGTGCGTCACCTTGAACTTGATTGAGGATCCTTGGCGGATATTGAATCAAGTTCAACATGTGATGGACATAAAAAACAAGGAGAAGAAAATGAAAACGATCGTAAAAGGGCTGGCACTGAGTGCCGTGGCGGGAAGCATACTTATGGCAGGCGGGTACAAGATACCTGAACAGTCTCTTAATTCTATGGCGCTGGGTGCAGCGTATGTGGCACATACAAGCGGTGCGGATACAGCTTATTTCAACCCGGCCAATATGGTTTTTATGGAAGACAGACAGTACATAGAAGGCGGACTGACCCTGGCGCATCTGCCGCAAACTGACTATGTGCTGATGGCGCCTTACAGCGGAAATACGGAAACAGAGAATATTGTCATTCCCAATTTGCATTATGTATCCAATGCGATAGGCGATTTCAGATGGGGTGTGAGTCTAACCGCACCGGGAGGATTGACCAAGAAATGGAATACACCGTATCAGAAAGCTTTTGCACAGGAGTTTACACTCAAGATACTGGAATTGAACCCTTCTGTTTCCTACAAAGTAATGGATAATCTCAGTATCGGTGCAGGTGTAGGACTTGTATACAGTACCGGCGTTGTGAAAAGCGATGCTACAAGTATCGGGATGCCTCTGACTGTCAATATGGATGGAGATACGGTCGAGTTCAGATATAATCTGGCACTCAGCTACAAACCGACTGCAGATATTACGCTTGCAGCAACCTACCGTTCGAATGTGGACTTGAAAGAAGAGGGAACTGCGACGATCAACGGGCATGCTATGGATGCCAGTGTAACGGTGCCTTTGCCAGCTGCGCTAAATATCGCAGCGAGCAAAACATGGGCCAATACATTTACACTTGAAGCGGTTTATGAAAGGACATACTGGTCAACCTATAAAAATCTGGAATTTGTAGGTACCCCTCTTCCTGTGACACCTAAAAACTGGCAGGATACCAATACCTTCAGGATCGGTGCTACGATGGTGATGGATAAAATCACCATGATGATGGGATTTGCGATCGACGAAACACCTGTGCCTGTTGAAAATTTAGGTTTTGAACTGCCTGACAGTGATGCAAAGATCTTTTCCATGGGATTCAGATACCAGCAAACCCAGAACCTTTCCTGGGGTGCGGCACTTTTGGTTGACTCCAAAGATCCTGTCAGTATGCCAAAGGGTGTCAATGCGAACCCTGTTCTGAACAACGGCGGATCATTTAACGGAGGAGGTGCCGTCTTGACAACATTGAGTGTGGCATACGAGTTCTAAAATGGAGTACCCCTACAGTAATTTTTATGAGTTTCTGTTCGCTCAGGCACAAAGACACAGACGCAAGGTCGCCCTTTTTGTTGATGATGAAAAGATCACGTATGGTGTCCTGCTTGAAAAGATTGACAGGTTCGCCGCCTTTTTGTCTCAAAAAGGCATCAGGGAAGGCGACAAGGTCGCACTCTTCCTGCGCAATTCTCCGGAATTCATCTATACTGTATTTGCTGTATCCAAAATAGGTGCGATCACTGTCCCTGTCAATACCTTCCTCAAAGAGGAAGAACTCAGTTATATTCTCAAGGACAGCGAGAGTACGGTACTGATTGCTTCAACCGTCCATGCAGAAGTTGTGAACAGGTCGAATGCACAGGTTCAATGCCAACTGCTTGTCTGGGAAGGTGCTTCACCCCCGCTGGATGAAAAAAATGTCAGTTTTTCAGAAGCTTTGGCAACATCTGCCGAGACGGCCCATGTTGTGAGAGGTCTTGACGATACGGCAGTATTGATCTATACTTCCGGCACGACCGGAAAACCAAAAGGGGCGATGCTCAGCAATAAAAACCTGCTTTCCAATATTGAGTTTGCAAGAAAACTGATCAAAGTAAAACCTAAAGACCGTGTTATTGTATTTCTGCCCATGTTCCACTCTTTTACCTTTACGGTCGGGGTGATCATGCCTCTGTATGTCGGGGGAAGTATGGTGATCATAAAATCACTGCAGCCTTTCTCCAATATTTTTAAACAGGTACTGACAAAACGGGTTACACTTTTCTTTGGTATACCCAATGTGTACAATGCGCTGGCAAAAGCAAAGCTTCCGTGGTATTTTTTATGGTTCAACAATATACGTGCCTTTATTTCCGGGGCATCTGCCTTACAGCCTAAAACCCTTGATGCTATGGCAAAAAAGTTCAAAAGGGCCAAACTGCTTGAAGGCTATGGTCTGAGTGAGGCAAGTCCTGTTGTCTGCGTGAACACACTGAAAAAACAGAAAGCAGGTTCAGTAGGTACGGCAGCCTACGGGTATGAGATCAAAATCGTTGATGAAGAAATGAACGAGCTTCCTCACGGGCAGATCGGAGATATTATTGTCAAAGGCGACCATGTTATGCAGGGGTATTTCAAGCGTCCCGAAGCAACCAGGGAAACCATTGTAAATGACTGGCTTTTGACAGGAGATATGGGATACATGGATGAAGAAGGTTTTCTTTTTATCGTAGATAGGAAAAAAGATCTTATTATTTCCAAAGGGATCAATATTTATCCGCGTGAAATTGAAGAGATTATCGATGCTTTTGACGGAGTTTCCGCTTCTGCGGTGATTGGTATGAAAGACGAGAAAAGCGGCGAAATACCTGTTGCCTATATTGAGCTTGAAGCAGAAAAAGACAGTTACAGCGAGTCGGGCCTGAAGGCACACATGAGGGAGCATCTTGCAAATTTCAAGATTCCAAAACAGATACATATTATTGATGAACTGCCCAAAAATGCTACAGGCAAAGTGCTCAAACGCGTGCTAAAAGAGCATTTGAATGCATAGGACGGCGCCCTATATCCGCCCGGTGAAAAAGGAAGAAACATCAAAGCGATTGTAAATGGTAAACTGATTGTCAACGATCAAATCACGGAAGAGAAGATCCTTCTTTTTGATAAAACGATCGTTGCGGTGTGTGATATGCGGAATCTAAGCGGCATCGAAGTGATCGATGCCAAAGGGCAGTATGTCTCTGCGGGTTTCATAGACCTGCATATACATGGTTCAGGCGGTGCTGATGTGATGGATGCTACACCGGAGGCTCTTCAGACCATATCTGAAACCCTGGTTCAGACGGGTACTACTTCTTTCCTTGCTACTACCATGACGATGTCAACATCTGCTATTGAGAATGCTTTACAAAATGTAAAACAGCACGCCTCCCTTGTAAAGGGTGCCAGGGTCATAGGTGTTCACCTTGAAGGGCCTTTTTTGAACCCGGAAAAACACGGTGCACAGGATAAACAGTATATTCGTGAACCCAGCGTTGAACTCATCGCGCCGTATCTCGACCAGATCAGGATGATCACGATGGCTCCGGAAATAGCAGGAGCGGAAAAATTTATCCGGATGCTTTCCGGGAAATTCCCCCATATTATTTTAAGTATCGGGCACAGCAATGCAAGTTTTGAGCAGAGTAAAGAAAGTTTTGCATGGGGCATTACCCATGCGACACATCTTTTTAACGCAATGAACCCCTGCTTTCACAGAGAACCGGGGATCACCGGTGCCGTGTTCGATTCAGATATTACCTGTGACATTATTGCGGATAGGGTGCATGTACATCCGTCTGTCCTGAAACTGACCCACCGGATAAAAGGTGACAAACTGATGCTCATTACCGATGCTATGCGCGCAGGATGTATGCAAAACGGTTCTTACGATCTGGGAGGAAGGCCGGTGAGTGTTGAAAACGGCAAAGCTGTTTTACAGGACGGTACATTGGCCGGTTCTGTTCTGAAACTGAATGAGGCCCTTCGGAATATGACGAACGTTTCCGATATGACACGTATTGAGGCAGTCAATGCTGTCACCTGCATACCTGCGAAAAAACTGGGATTGGACCTAGGGAAGCTGGAAAACGGTTATGCTGCGGACATAGTCATTTTTGATAAAGATTTCAGTATCATAACAACTATTGTCGAGGGTGAAGTGAAATACAATAAAGGATAAACAGTGTTTGGATTTTTAAAACGAAAAAATAGAGAGATTCTTTCTCCGGTAGACGGTCAGGTCATAGAAATAGAAAAAGTGGACGATGAGGTCTTTTCCGCTAAAATGGTGGGTGACGGTGTTGCGGTCATTCCGGTTTCCAATACTTTCTGTGCTCCCATAGACGGAACAATAACCAAGATATTTACGACCAACCACGCGTACAGTATCAAAAGCGACAAAGATCTGGAAGTGATGGTCCATATCGGTCTTGATACGGTTTCTCTGAACGGAGAGGGCTTTGAACGGCTTGCGAACGAAGGTGACGAGATCAAGGCGGGCGATCCTGTGATCAGGGTTGACCTGCCCTATATTACCGAACATGCCAAAGATATAGTCACTCCCGTCATTGTCTCCGATGAAAGTGACGTCAGGGAAATAGAAAAAACAATAAAGATCGTAAAATGTGCCGATCTGATCATGGAGGTAAAATAATGCCACGGGGGGATAATATCTATCATTACGTAGCCTATGCTGTTGTACTTGTTATTTTTTTTATTGTTTTGAAGAGTCCAAAGAAAAAAAAATAGGTTCAGAACTTCAGGTAATGTTTGGGTAAGCCATTTCTTATATAGTATGAACTATGATGAAAATATTATTGCTTGAAGATGACAAAATACTGTGTGACAGCCTGAAAGAGCTGCTGGAATATGAAGGATACGATGTCGATAAGGCTCATCGCGGTACCGAAGTGTTCGATTTGACATTTCCTACGGTGTATGATCTTTATATTTTAGATATCAATGTGCCTGACACGGACGGCTTTGATGTCCTTTCCGCACTCAGAGAAGCGGGAGATGATACCCCTGCGATCTATATTACAGCATTGACGGATATCAATTCAATTTCCAGAGGGTTTGAGATCGGTGCGGAAGATTATATTAAAAAACCTTTCGATCCCGAAGAACTGATCATCCGTATCAAGAACAAATATGAACGAACGGGCCAATGGATCGTTCTTGGCGATATTCGCTATGATCCGGTTTCACGAGTCATAGAGAAAGAGGGGAAAACAGTTATTCTCGGAGAAGTACAGCATAATCTTTTTCACAGTCTGATCACGGAACAAAATAAAATTGTCAGCAGCTATACCCTCATGGATATGCTTGAACAGCCGAGTGCCAATGCATTAAGGGTCAATCTGGCAAAACTGAAAAACAAACTGGGTATCGAGATCAGAAATATCAGGGGGCAGGGGTATATGATTGAAAACGTATGAGGTAGAGTCTTTTGTCAAAAGTTTTTTTATTTTTCTGATACTGCTCGAAATACTGCTGGCTATTAATTTCTGGTATGAATTCAGAGTTAAAAAGATCGAGCTTGAAAAAAAGATTGAAATAGAAATGAAACTATGTGCCTATACGGTGCAGTGTGAAGGCTTGAAAACGGATTTTGTCGACAAGGGAAAAGATACAGAAGAAAATATTCTGTACAAGGATAACGATTTCATCAGTTATTTTGCACTGCCGAATGTCAAGAAATCTCTCATGAAAGTGGTCTATCCCAGAACCAAATACGAAGCACATATTCAGGAGATAAAAGTACTTCTGGAGAAGAGATTTCTGCTTTATTCCCTGGTTGCAGCACTTATTTCGTTTTTATTTTCCATTTATGCCCTGTTGCCTCTGCACAGGGCACTGCGTCTGAATGAAGAATTTGTAAAAGATATTCTGCATGATTTCAACACACCGCTTACCTCGATGAAGATCAATTTTCAGCTTTTTAAAAAAGAGATCGGTCCCAATCCGAAGATTCAAAGGGTGGAAAACAATATTGAAACCATTCTTTCTCTCCAAAATAATTTACAAGTCTTTTTGCAGGAAGCACGTACCCAGGTAGAATATGTCGAACTTCAGACGCTGACCCGGGAAAGGGTTTCTTATTTTCAGGTACTGTATTCGGATGTTGCCTATCACATCGATGTTCCGGCAGTTAAGATCGTAACAAACAGAGATGCGTTCATACGGATACTTGATAATCTCCTGAGTAATGCAGGCAAGTACAACAAAACATCAGGAGAAGTTTTTATTGTGTTCAGCGGTACGATACTGTCGATCAAAGACACAGGCAAAGGTATTGAGGAACCTTCAAAAGTATTCAGGCGTTATTACAAGGAACAGGAGAGAGGCATAGGGATCGGGATGCATATCGTGAAAAAACTTTGTGATGAAATGCATATCGGCATAGAAGTTAAAAGCCAGGTGCATCAGGGAACGGAGATCCGCCTGGATCTTTCCCGTATTATGGGTTAGTTCTTTGACTGCTGCTGTTTCAGCAAGACCATGATACGCTTTTTTATCTCAGGGTCTTTGTCCTTTTTGTACGCTTCTATCAGTGTTTCCAGGGAACCTTCGGTTAAAAGTGTTTCTTTCCGAAGTTTGGAGAGACGTGTTTTGAGGCTTGCCAGCTGGCCGCTGCTGAGTGTTTTGACGGTCTGGGGATCTTTGAGGTAACGGTCCAGCTCAGCTGACGAAGCGTAGTGCAGATAGTAGGGGTACAGAGGCTTTATCTGAGTATTTTCCGAATCTGTATCCATGAGAGTAACAGACTGTCCCTGTGTTGACTGTGTTGGATTTTCATTTGCTTCTTTTTCTTTTGGCCGGCGGTGATAATCTTTTACTTCGAACATGAGTGTTTTAACCCCTTTGTATCGGCGCAACCCTACTTTTGTCCTGTATCCGAGTGCTTTCAAGTCTGCGGTGCGGTATCCTATCTTGGCAAAAGAATGCAGCATATGTCTTTCTCTGTGACGGGAAGTGATCTTCAGTTTGACCACCGGAAGATTTCTGTGGGAAAAATGGTACAGCGTATAGGTATTGTGATGACGCAGTACAAGGCCGAGATCATGCTTGTGCCTATTATAGAGGAAAAGATATTTCTGTTTTTTCCATACCGGTTTCAACTCACTTCTTGCAAAATAGGCTCTGTAGTGTTTGACCTCGGGAGTGGATTTAACAAGGGTGACCCGGTTAATTTCATTAAATAGGAACAGTTCATTGACTGAACATCCATTCATAAGGAACAAAAGAACAATAAGTACAAAATGTTTCAATAGGCTCTCCTGTGAATTATAGTGAATAATTATATTGATTATAGCAAATTTTGATTTAAGTGCAGGGATGTATAAAAAAGTGGAATACGATCTGCTCTCCGGCAAAAATGCCGGAGTAAGTAAAATTTAAGAAGTAAGGCTAATGGAGGGCTATATGTTCTCTGTGAACTCCTTTGAAAAAGACTGTATCAAATATCTGATACAGTCAAATTATAGTGAAAGAGTATTACCTCAGTATTACCTGTCTGCTATGATTTAAGATAAATGGTTTTTTGTGTCTACGGATATAGAAAGGTCCAGATAAGTGTAGTAAAGAAGACACTGAATGGGAGGGTCAGTATTGCAATAAGCACGGTGGCTAAAATAAGTTCTTGCATTGTTTATCCTTTGGAGTGGTTTGTCCGATTCGGATATGGTAATATCCGAACTCCTAAAGTATAATGCAATACCGTGACTCTATTATTACCTGCAGAAGCGTACTTCAGCCGGTTTTTGGTTTACTATATCTATCACAAGGTATGATGAAATGGAAAAAGGATGATATGCCCCGGCATATTGCCGGGAAGGAGTATAAGGAAAATTTAGGAGTTATGTTTTTGGTACGTTATTTGTTTTCTGTCTGATCCTTTTCGCTGCTGTTCTTGTCGTCCTGTTTTGTTTTCGGAACCTGTGGCTCTTCACCTGGAGCTGCCTGTGTGGTGTCTTGTGCCGCCATAGTGATGGTGGATTTTACCTTTTCCATATCGTTTGCATGTGCAAAGAGGCTTGTGAGTGCAAGTATGCTTGCAAATGTAAGAAGTTTTTTCATGATTCGTCCTTTGAAAACCGCAGCAATGTTCTATGCATCACTGTGGATAAAATAATTGTATCGGATATCTGCTGTCCGACCCCAAAATTATAAGATAGGACTATTACCCCAGTATTACCTCGGCGCTACTTTGGAAGAGGCAGCATATTGGTTTCAGGAGAACAAGGATTTCCCGGGGTTTATCGGGTCAGCACATCTCTGATCTTTTCTGCCACTTTTTCTGCTTTGGTTCCCAGAATGATCTGTATCGAGCCTTTGTCCGGCCGTATGACCCCTTTGGCTCCCAAGGCTGTAAAGTCCTTGTCTTCCAGGGAACTGCTGTCATTTACATTCATACGCAGGCGGGTGATACAGGCATCGGTGTTCAGAATGTTCTCTCTGCCTCCCAGTGCTGCGATGAATGCTTCCGCTTCCGAAGAGGTATTTGGGTTCTCTTTTTTTGTATCATCGGCGAGTTCTGTTTCCATGATTTTGAGTTTAAGCAGTTTGATCAGGTAGTAGCTTGAGACGAAATAGATCACTGCAAACACGGCACCCAGCGGTAAAATCAAAATGGGATTGGTCGCCAGTTTATAATTGATGACATAGTCGATAAAGCCTGCAGAAAAACCGAATCCCGCATGAATATCGAGCATTTGTGCCGTGGCAAGTGCCAAGCCTGTCAAAACGGCATGCAGGATAAAAAGCTGCGGGGCAGCAAAGAGGAAAAGAAATTCCATCGGTTCCGTAATGCCGGTCAAAAAGGAGGTGAAAGCTACCCCTGCAAGAATGGCACCTGCTTTGACCCGATAGGCTTTTGGCGTGTTGAGGTAGATCGCCAGGGCCATGGCCGGCAGTCCGAACATCATCACGACATAAAAACCCGACATATAGATTCCGGCAGTAGGGTCTCCGGCAAAGAAACGGTGCAGATCTCCATTGGCTACCATTTCCACACCGTTCTTGACATAGGTATATTCTCCGAGCTGGAACCAGAAGATCGAGTTGAGAATATGATGCAGCCCCAGTGGAATGAGCAGACGGTTGAGTACACCGTAAAGGAAGGTTCCGAACTCATGAAGCCCGATGATCATATTGGAGAAAGCATCAATGCCGTTTTGGACATAAGGCCAGAAATATCCGGCAAGTATACCTACAAATATAGCGGCAATAGAGGTAATGATGGGAACAAAACGTTTGCCTCCGAAAAAACCGAGAAATTCCGGCAGTCTGATATTGTGAAAACGGTTGTAGAGCGTTCCGGCAAGGACACCGATGATGATCCCGACAAAGACTCCCATGTTGACATCTTTGTCAATGCTGACATACACGGCCTTGGCGATGAGCACACCGATGGCACCGGAAAGTGCCGCGGCACCATCGTGGTTCTTGGCCAGTCCGTAGGCAATACCAATACCAAAAAGCAGATCGAGGTTGCCGAACACCGTCTCTCCGGCACTTTTCATAATGAGGGCGGTCTGCCCGTCGAAAATATCTCCAAAACCCAGACGCAGCAGCAGTGCCGCAACCGGCAATACTGCAATAGGGGTCATGAGTGCCTTGCCGATCTTTTGCAAAAGACTAAACATGTCTGATCTCCTCTTTGGTGGCTGCAATGCGTTTGGGTGATACACTCAGTGTCTCAATACCGATCTTCAGCAGTGTCCCTACAGCTTTAGGGTCGGCAGCCAGTTCTCCGCAGATGCTGACCGGCTTGTCTGCCTGGTCAATGACTGTTTTGATGGCGTCAAATACTACGGAAGAGTGTTCATCGACTTTGAGCGAAGGGTGGGTTCTTTCTATGGCGAACAAATATTGTGTGAGATCGTTGGTCCCGATGGAGTAAAAGTCCGTGACCCTGTTGAAATTTTTGATCAAAAAGAGTACGGAAGGTACTTCTACCATGATGCCGAAAAGCATAGCGGAAATGTCAAGGTCATATTTTTCCGCTGTCCGGAAAGCAAACGCTTTGGCGTGCATGAACTCTTCGACGGTGCTGACCATGGGGAACATCACTTTGATCGGGCGTCCATTGGCAGCCAGAAAGATAGCATGCAGCTGCTCTTCCATCAGCTGTGGATGTGTTTTGAACAGGCGTATACCCCGTATGCCGAGGAAGGGGTTGTCCTCTTCCTGCAGCGTGAGATAGGGCAGTTTTTTGTCTCCGCCTACATCCAGGGTACGTACGGTAATATTTTCAAAACAGGAAAAGATCTCTGTGTACGCCTTTGTTTGCTCTTCCAGGGAAGGTTTTCTGTTTTTAAAAAGAAATTCGGTCCTCAAAAGTCCAATCCCTTCCGCCCCTTCTGCCCTGGCTTCTTTTGCCGAATCGATATCGGTGACGTTGGATAGGATATGAATCTGTTTTTGTGTGCGGGTCAGTGCTTTTTCAAAACGTTTGTTTGCAGCAATGTTTCTTTGCTTTCTGTCCTCTGTTTTGCGTTTTTCTGCTTCGGTAAGATCCTTTTCGCTCGGTTTTGACACTATCATACCGCTGTTGGCATCAAGAATGACCCTGCTGTGCTCTTCCACCGTACTGTAGTCGGCGATAAGCGAGGGAATACCCGCAGCACGCAGCAAAATGGCGGTATGTGATGTCAGGGTGGTTTCCTTGAGTACCACCCCCTCAACACGGCTGCTGCGAAGTTGCGTTATCTGACTGGGAAGAAGATCTTCGGCTAAAAGAATGGCGGAAGTTTCAGGAAGGATCATTTCTGTTTTGATCCCCATATGGTTTTTGACACGCCGGAGAATATCTTGATAGTCTATGATCTTGGATGCCATTTTGCTTCCCGTAAGATGGGCAGACGCTTCTGCAATGGTCAGTTCAAACGTTTCAAATGAGTCAAGATCGTCTGCTATAGCATGCAAAAGTGCTTTCTGGGCAAGATAGATACTGCCGTTTTCCTCCTCTTTGTGCGCAAGGTAAAGTATTTCCAGCTCATCCAAACTTTTTGCAAGCGCTTCTGAAAAGTCCAGCCTGGCTTCTGTGGCAAATTCGCGTTCCGCATAACGGCAGACAGGTGCAATGACCACGCCTCTGGAAATAATCTCCCCCTCTATGATTTGTCCGTCATAGACTTTGGTCTCTTTGCCCAATGTGCTGACCTCTTTGTCCTCCTGCATCAAACGTGCAAAGAGTGCCTGAAGTGTTTCTGTGGCCACCTTGGCATCTTTGCCCCGGGCAAGCAGTGTAAAGCTGTCCCCCTTTTCAAGCCCGAGGGAAAGCAGCGCATTGACACTTTTGGCACTGACGCTTTTGTGCTGGTGCAAGGCACTGATGTCACAGGCGAATGTTTTTGCCGTGTTGACGAATTCCGCAACGGGCCGAAGATGAAAACCGTTGGCTGAAGAGATATGAAGCTGTATGGTATGGGGCTTTTTCCCAAAAAGCTGTTGAAAAAGTTGTAGCATTACACGCTTCCGTTTTAGGGCACCTATGATTAGAGGTACCCTTTATTTTATCCCGGATGATACACTTAAATGGCCAACATGCTGTAAGTGCCTGTTTGGTGCATACCTGCGATATGCTGAAGACCGGTATTCTATGGCATGATCCGAGTAGAGGCAGTATATCAAATTTTTAATCAGAAATAACTATGAGTCAAATCCCTCCATAGGAAATATGATGATTTTATTTTAAATGATATATAATAGCCGGAGATATATTAGAAAGGGAAAGAATGGAATTTAAAAATATAAGCAAGAATATACTGATCGTTGAGGATGACACCTTCAATATCCAGCTCATTGAAACGATCCTTTCCAGGATCATAAATGCCACGGTCGTGTCGACAGATGACGGAGACGAAGCCTTGCAGATGCTGTCGTCGGGAGAGCCCCAGATCGATATGGTTCTGCTTGATCTGCACCTGCCAGGGAAAAGCGGCAGGGAAATACTTCAGGAGATCAGAGCCGATAAATCTATGGATAACCTGCCGGTGCTCATCATTACGGTTGACGGACTCGATGAAATAGAGTTCCGAAAAATGGGCGCGAATGATTTTATTCTCAAACCCTATGACATCAATACGTTTACAGAGAAGCTCTCCCTCTATTTCAAAGAAGACTGAAGTATTCCCTGCATACCGGAGAGCCGGACAGAAGATATTATTTTTTCAAATCACGGACACAACGGACATAGCGGTCATAGTACTGAGATGCCTTGCTGCTTGCGCCGCGTTTGAAATTCACACCCCAGAATGCATCATCCTCATCGGCAACATGTGTTTTTGTCCAGTAAAAGGATTCATCTTCCACGTAAGAGAATGCTTTGGGAAGAGCTGGAGAAACACGATGATAGTCAACGATCGTAAGCAGTTCATGGATCGTCGGCAGTCTCCAGTTGTCAAATCCGCCCAGTTTGAGTTCGCTGCAGTATTCTTTTGCCCGCGGCTGTGTGACCTTGGTCTCTCTGACGTGCGGTGTGTCTTCCCACATCAGACCGTGCCGGCTGTCTTTGACCATGGTGGCTTCTGCCGCAAGAAGGGCAGTCAGGGCAATGAACGCTAAGAAAAGTTTATACATTATGATCCTCCGAAAAAAAGTGATTAGTAAGAGTATATCAAATATTTGTTATACTCAAACAAAAAATATGCATGATTACAGGAAAACGATTGAAATATCTCATTGATTTTATAGAAACAAAAGATGTGTCAAAAGCATCGATCTTCAAACATTTGAAATGTACCAGAGAAGAAGCAGAACTCATTCAGTATGTCTGCCGCAGGTATGTCAAAGGTATTGAGGAAATCTCTGTCCTTGAACTGCTGCAGGACAAATTTTCCCAGCCGGGATATGCCTATCTGAAAAAACTGGATGTGGTCAAAAACCTGCTCGACCTGGGCTGGTTCATACAAATGAGTTTCGGACAGGTCAAGGCACACGAAACTTCACAGCTTGAACTTTTAAATACTTCGATCACTCCGAGCATCTCGCTGCTTCGCTTGCTTGAAGAAGGCTCTTTAGAACTCTCCCTGCCTGAAGTGAAACCCTATACGGACCACCTTGAATATCTTCAGGATCAGTTCGACATGGTTGCCCTGCTGCATAAGATCGCTACGTTCAAGCAGGGTTTTGCGGACAACTCTTTGAGCATAGGCCGGCTGAAGAACAAGTTGACATTGTTGACAAAACGTATCGAAGAGCGAGTAAAGATCACGGAGACAGCCATCGTTGTAGAGGAATTTTTCAGCGAAAAACAGCTTGATGAAAAAGAACAGCGTATTTTTCTTGCGCTGCTGAAAGAAGAGTACAGCGGCGGAGAAGGGCAATTCCGCGATATGAACACGCTTATAGAACTGATCTCCTTCGACGAATATGAAAAGATCAAGAACCGTGCCCTGCTTGAAGATGGCGCAAAACTCATTACTGAGGGAATCATCGACTATGAGGAAATTCTCAACATGTTCGGCGGGGTAAGCCGTTCTTTCTACCTGCAGGAAGAGGTGATGCAGCGGATCATCCATCCCAAGAAAAAGAAAAAGGTGACGAAACTCAAGCTTGATGCTCTGGTACAGGAACAGGAGCTTTTCGAGTACCTCAAGCCCGTTACAACGCTTGATGATGTCGTACTGCATCCCAAAACAAGGGAAACACTGAACAATGTTGTTAAACAGGTTGACAAGGAAGTGTTCAAAAAACTCAAAGAATGGGGCATCAAAGACAAACGCAAAGGTATTGATGCGCGTATCATTTTCTACGGTGCCGCGGGTACGGGAAAAACGATGACAGCGATGAGCCTTGCCAAAACGCTCAAGCGTCCTATTCTCTCTTTTGACTGTTCAAAGATCCTCTCCATGTACGTGGGCGAGAGCGAAAAGAATGTCAGAAGGATCTTCGATGACTTCAAAGAACTGAGCCGAAAAGCAAAGGTCGACCCCATTCTGCTTCTCAACGAAGCCGACCAGTTCCTCAGTTCGCGCAGTGAAGGGGCAGGCTCTTCGGCAGACAAAATGCATAACCAGATGCAAAATATCTTCCTCGAGCAGATAGAAAAATTCGAAGGCATCCTCATCGCGACAACGAATCTGCTGGGGAACATTGACAAAGCATTTTCAAGACGTTTCAACTATAAAATAGAGTTCAAGAAACCGGGCAAAAAACAGCGCCTGAGACTCTGGCAGTTCATGCTCCCCGAAAAAGCGGACTACGATGAGGGTTTCAATGTAGAAGCACTCTCAAAATATGAATTGACAGGCGGACAGATCAATCTTGTCATCAAAAATACGGCATATAAAGTGGCTGTAAGAGAGGAAAGTGTTTTCAGTAACCAGGATTTTCTTGAAGAAATAGAAAAAGAGATGGGTTCCAGTTTTGACGGGGCAAAGAGTATGGGCTTCAAGGTATAAACCCGGAAAAAAACTGAAATGGTGCCGTGGGGACACGGCACCCTACGTGGGTATTCATGATCATATTGCAATTCGCGTAGGGTGCTGTCCCCCGACAGCACCACGAACCCATGCATTTCAATCAGACACAAATCCTAAAATCACTTCACGATCTCCAGGTCGGTCCCCCGCAGGCCGATCATCCCCTGTTTTACATTGAGCGGTACAAAACCGTGCTTTTCCAAAATGCGTGAAGCTGCAACGCTGCGGCTTCCGCTGCGGCAGTAGACGATGATCTTTTTGTTTTTGTCGGTTTTGAGCTTGTCAAGGTTGCTCTCAAGCTGGCCCAGCGGGATGAGTTGGGCACCTCTGATGTGACCGCTTTTGTATTCCGGGATGGTTCTGACATCCAAAAGCGAAACATTGTCACCTTTCTCTATGAGTAGAGCAGCCTGTTTGGGACTGATCGATTCAAAGGGTGCAAGGATCCAGCCTTTAGTATAGGCAATGTAAAAAAGCACGCCTGCCATTGCGATCCAGTAGAGAATATTGGTCTTTTTCATTACAGCAAATCCTTATAAACATGATAATTCAACCGACATTGTAGCTGTTTTTCTGTTTCACTTAGTTACAGTCACACTTTCTCATTCGGAAACAAAAATAGGTGCTCAACTACTTTAATACTCTTTTGGATAGTATAAAAGTGATATTCTGAGAAAACTCTCAAATAACGAAAAGGGATAACTATGACTCATGTAATTACAGAACACCCGTATTTCGGTGTCTTTGTTTTATTTGCTTTGACAGCCGTTGCATTTCCTGCAACACTCGCACTGGCACGTATTGTCAGTAGAAAACTGGCCAAACTTGATACGGAAAAGCTCAAGCTTACCATCTACGAATGTGGCCCGGAAGTCACTAAACAGCCAAACACGATCTCGGCGCAGTTCTATCTGATCGCACTTCTTTTCATCCTCTTCGATGTGGAGATCATCTTTATGTTCCCGTGGGCGATCGACTTTAAACTGCTTGGCTGGTTCGGATTTGCGGAGATGATACTCTTTATCGTATTACTCGCGATCGGTTTTGTATATGCATGGAAGAAAGGAGCACTTGAATGGCACAGCATCAAGTAAATTATGCCTCAGCAGCAGGCTTGCCGATAGCATTGACGTCGGTAGACAAATTGGTAAACTGGGGGCGTTCGAACTCGCTCTGGCCACTGACATACGGGCTCGCATGTTGTGCGATCGAAATGATGGCATCGGGTGCATCACGCTACGACTTCGACCGTATGGGTACGATCTTCAGGGCTTCCCCGAGACAGGCGGACGTCATGATCCTTGCGGGAACACTTTCCAAAAAACACTCTGAGTTCGCGAGAAGACTTTATGACCAGATGACAGAGCCCAAGTGGGTTATCTCCATGGGGTCCTGTGCCAATACCGGCGGTATGTTCAATACGTATGCGACAGTGCAGGGGGTTGACAGGATCATACCGGTAGATATTTACCTTCCGGGCTGTGCACCGAGACCGGAGACGCTTCAGTATGCGTTGATGATGCTTCAAAAGAAGATCAGAAGAGAGTCTGCCAATATGAATAACAATACAAAACAGAATTTGAGGTTGGTGTAATGAGAAAATATACTCCCAAAGACAATGTACAGAAAAAGTCCTATTATACGGACAGATACTGGGTCGCGCCGCGTGTGCCGCAGACAGAAGTAGAGGCAGGAAGCCATTTTGCCGATGTCGTCAAAGCATTGGGCAGAAAAGCCAAAGAGTCCTATGTCTCTGTCGGTCAGCTTGTCATACACATAAAATCAACAGATAATTTTGATGTCATGAAAACCCTTAAAGAAGAGTGCGGCTATACGCAGTGTTCCGAGCAGTCCGCCGTGGACTATCTTGCACAGGACGGAGAGTTCGAACTGTTCTGGCAGCTGCTCAACATTACCGAAGCCAAAAGAGTCAGAGTAGTGACACGCATCAAAGAAAAGGAAGCGATCGAAAGCATCGAACCGCTCTTCAGATCGGCGAACTTTGCTGAGCGTGAAATGTTCGATATGTTCGGTATCAAGGTTAACAACCATCCTTTCCTCAAGCGTATTCTTATGCCGGATGACTGGGAAGGACACCCGCTTTTGAAAACCTATCCGCTGCATGGCGATGAATTCGCTTCATGGTATGAAGTCGACAAGATCTTCGGCAAAGAGTACAGAGATGTGATCGGGCCGGAAAACAGAGACCCTGCGCGTATTGACAGATACGATACGAAGCGTTTCTCCAGAGTCGGATACGAAGTACCGTTCGGTGCCGATATCTCCGAAGGAGAGAAAGAGCAGCCAATCGAATACAGTGAAACGATCCTTGTGGATTACAATAAAAATTCATCCAAGCAATTAGATGAGAGAAGGTAGGGAAGAAGATGCAACAACCCAATAAACTAACCCCGTTTTTTGAAAACCTCAATTTTGAGAGAGATGACAATACGATGGTCATCAACTTCGGTCCGCAGCACCCTTCTGCGCACGGTCAGTTAAGACTGGTTCTTGAACTGGATGGTGAACAGGTCGTTAAAGCCTATCCGGATATTGGTTACCTTCACAGAGGTATCGAAAAAATGGCAGAGAACATGACTTATAATGAGTTTTTGCCAACGACGGACAGACTTGACTATATCGCGTCTACTTCAAACAACTATGCCTATGCCCTGGCTGTAGAGAAACTGCTTGGTATTGAAGCACCAAGACGTGCACAGGTGATCAGAACGATGCTGCTTGAATTGAACAGAGTCATCTCACACCTTTTCTTTATTGCAACCCATGCCCTCGATGTCGGTGCTATGTCCGTATTTCTGTATGCTTTCCGTGAACGTGAATATGCGATGGACCTGATGGAAGAGTACTGCGGTGCCAGACTGACCCACTCATCTGTACGTATCGGCGGAGTGCCTCTTGACCTCCCGAAAGACTGGATCATTAACATGATCTCATTCTGTGATAAAGTAGATCATGAGCTGGAGCATACCTATAATGCTCTGCTTCAGGAAAACCGTATTTGGAAAATGCGTCTGGAAGATGTCGGGGTTATCTCGGCAGAAGATGCGCTTTCCTGGGGCTGTACCGGACCAATGCTCAGAGGTTCCGGTGTCAACTGGGATATCAGAAAAGAGGAACCGTATGAGCTTTACGGTGAACTTGACTTTGACATTCCTGTAAGTAACAGATGTGATTCCTACGGACGCTACAGACTCTATATGGAAGAGATGAAACAATCTACGAGAATTTTGAGACAGCTTGTACCGATGTACAAAGAATCCGATCCTCAGCTGATGGCACATGCTCCGCAGTACATTTCAGCTCCGAAAGAGGAGATCATGACACAGAACTATGCGTTGATGCAGCACTTTGTTCTGGTCACACAGGGTATGAGACCGCCTAAAGGTGAAGTCTATGTACCGACAGAGTCACCAAAAGGCGAGCTTGGTTTCTATATTAAGTCGGAAGGTGAACCGTATGCTTACAGACTGAAGTGTAGAGCACCGAGTTTTTTCCATACAGGACTGCTGCAGGAAATTCTTGTAGGAACATATATTGCTGACGTCGTTACGATCATTGGTTCTACCAATATCGTATTCGGTGAAGTTGACAGATAGGAGAGACTATGAAAAGATATGATTTAAGACATTTACATGACGATTTCTATGACAGAATGGTCGAACTTATCGATAACGGGCTGAAAGTCGGAGAAGCAGGCATCTTCCTTTTCGAAGTAGGAGATTTCTCTTCCATTCAAAAGTCTGCCGATGTCATTAAAGAAACAGGGCATGATCTGATGAATTCACTGAAGTTCAATGAAGTGGACTGGACGGTCGTCGTCAAAAAAGTGGATGAAGAAGTAAGAAAAGAACGTGCCGAAAAAATCGCTGCTGCCAAAGCGGCCGCAGAAAAAGCGGCCAAAGGGGCGGAAGAAGCCGCTGCACTGAAAGCAGCCGAAGAGGCAAAAGCCAAAGAAGAAGCAGAAAAAGCAGCAGCGGAAGCGGAAGCCAAAGAAGCGGCTGCCAAAGCGGAAGCAGAAAAGAAAGCGGCGGAAGATGCAGCCAAAAAAGCGGAAGAAGAGGCTAAAGCCAAAGCTGAAGCAGAAAAAGCAGCGGCAGAAGAAGCCGAAGCGGAAAAAAAGGCGACAGAGGAAGCTGCAGCCAAAGAAGCAGCTGCAAAAGCAGAAAAACCGGCACCCGCAAAAAAGCCTGTAAAAAAATCTGCAGCCAGAAGAAACACTGCCAGAAAACCAAAGGCTAAATAATGTCTGGAATTGTATTCTCAACTTGGAGAGGCGAGTTTATCGACAACCGCGGTAAATCCTCTGACGAGTCGAGCCAGTCCGAATTCAAACTGCCTGAAACCTATCACGGGGAGAAGAACTCCAAAGCGTTCATCGGCTGGGATGGTGTTGCCATCTTTGACGAAGATATCGATGCGGTGGAACTGGCTTCGAAGTATGCGGCACAGTATCAGGAATATTCCGAAGCCTGCGGCCGCTGCGCACCGGGTAGATGGGGCGGCAGGATTCTGTACGATTTGCTTGACAAGATCGCCAGAGGAGAAGGTTCGCATGATGACATAGCCCATCTTAAAGAGATCAGCAAAACGATGATGGCTACATCAAAATGCGAGATCGGGAAAACAGTCCCCAAACCGATCCTTGATCTGATGGAACATTACGAAGCGCAGTTCGATACCTGTATCGAACTGCAGATCCCGTCGAGGCATTACGGCGGCAATACGGACTATATCGCCAAGGTCACTGCACCGTGTACAGATATGTGCCCTGCACACGTGGATATTCCCGCCTATATAGAAGGGGTAAGAGATATGGTCTTTACCGATTCTTTGGCAGCGACAAGACAGACCATGCCTCTGGCACATACCTGCGGGCGTGTCTGCCCCCATCCGTGTGAAGATGCTTGCCGGCGTGCAAACCTCGATGAACCTATCTCTATTATGGAGCTGAAGCGTCTTGGTGCGGACTATGAAACGGACCATGATCTTGAATGGCTGCATCCTCGAACGCCGAAGCCTCCGAGAAACGATGGCAAAAAAGTGGCAATCGTCGGTGCAGGTCCCGCAGGATTGACCGCGGCATATTATCTGGCACTCGAAGGAATACAGGTTGATATCTTTGAAGAACTTCCTGTCAATGGCGGTGAAGTCGCGGTAGGTGTACCTGAGTACAGAATGCCTGTGGACAAGTACAACAAGGACATTGAGCTGGTACTCAGTATGCCGACGGTAAGTATCACCAATAATTACAGAGTGAATGCAGAGCGTCTCAAGGAGCTCGATGCCGAATATGATGCGACACTGCTCGGATTTGGCGCGAGACTTTCGAAAAAAGTGCGTGCTGAGAACGAAAACACTAAAATGGGCGGCTACTGGGGTGCGATCGATATGCTGGACAAAGTCAATCTCTGGCATAAATACAACATCGGGTCACCCGCTTCCAATGAACTTAAAGACAAAGTTGTTGTTTGTGTCGGCGGCGGGTTTACCTCGATGGATGTCGTCCGATGCTCCATTCGTGAAGGCGCGAAGAAGGTGATCATGCTCTACCGCCGTGATGAGAAAACGATCATTCGCAACACGACTTATGAAGAATATCATGAAGCAGTCGAAGAGGGGGTGGAATTTATCTTCCATTCTGCGATTGAAGAAATATTTGATGACGGTGAAAATATCACGAAACTCAAAGTGAACCGTTTCGAGCTTGTACCGGACCCTAACGGCGGGCGTGCACAGCTTGTCAAGATTGAAGGCGGTGACTTCGAGATCGAGTGTGACTACCTGATCCCGGCGGTTTCCCAGGCACTGGATACACAGCTTCTGCCTGAAGAATGGAATCTTGAAATGACATCCTGGAACAGTATTTTGACGAACGGAAAAGATTTCATGACTTCCCGTCCGGGGCTTTTTGCCGCGGGTGACTGTGAGTACGGCCCTATGACCATCGTCAATGCAGTGGGACAGGCACGGCGTGCCGCTTCGGTCATCAGCCGCTATATCTATGACGGAAAATGTACCCTGACAGATGACGAGATCATGGAAGACCATCTTGCCAAACTCAGGGTGTATGACAAGAAGGAAAAGATCACAGGCTGGATGCCGGGACTTCCGAGAGCCGAAAGTGAAAAACTCGGTGTAGACGAAAGAAAGAGCAACAACAAAGAAGTCAATCTCGGATTTACAGGCGAAGAAGCGATCGCAGAAGCGGAAAGATGTATGCGATGTTACTATATTTCAATGGTGGCGGTGTAATATGAGTGCACATAATTCTATGAATACCGGGAAAGAGATCAGCGTTACCATTAACGGTCAGGAGTTCAAAAGTACTTTTGGCAAAACCATACTGGAGATCGCCAGAGAGCATGATATTTATGTCCCGACCATGTGCTATTTGACCAAGGTCCAGCCGATAGGTTCATGCCGTATGTGTGTGGTAGAGGTCGAAGGTGTGGAAGGGATGATCCTCTCCTGCCAGGAAAAAGCGACGGACGGCGCAGTCATTACTACTGACAGCGATGCCCTTTTTGAGGAACGCCAGAGCATTATGAAGCTCTATAATGTCAACCATCCGCTCGAATGCGGTGTCTGTGACAAAAGTGGGGAATGCGACCTTCAGAACAAGACCATGGAGTTCAACCTCGAGGCACAGGACTTCACGGCAAGAGACCAGAACAGGCCGGTAGAGAACTGGGGACATGTTTCCTACGACCCTGCACTCTGTATCATGTGTGAGAAGTGTGTACGTGTTTCGACCGAGATCACGGGGGATGAAGCGCTCAAGATCAAGTTCGGCGGATACGGATCAACCATTGTCAATACCAAAAAAGAGAAGAACTACGCTTCTCTGGGTGAAGCAGCAGCGGTCTGCCCTGTCGGGGCACTGGTCAGTACGAAGTTCAAATACACGGCCAATGCCTGGGAGTTGACGAAGATTCCGAGTGCCTGTCCGCATTGCGGCGGCGGATGCCAGATGTATTACGAAGTGAAGCAGGACAGGATCTACCGTGTGACCAACGAGTTTGAATTCAGTACTCTCTGCGGCGCAGGCAGATTCGGTTTTGACTATGCCAATGAAGGTGTGACAAAAGACAAAGAGGCTTTTGCAAAAGCGGTTGAAGCTTTCAACAAAGCAGATACGGTCCTTCTGTCGAACCAGACTTCGAATGAAGAAGCGCTGATCCTTCAGAAACTCAAAGAGAAGCTCGGTTTCAAACTGGTCTCCCCCGAAGCGCGAGCCTACCAGAAATTTATGCAGGCCTACGGCAATATTACCGGAAAACATCTCTATGGCGGTACCCTTAAACGTATTTCCGAGTCAAAAGCGGTGATCATTTTCGGTTCGCGAATCAATGACGATGCACCAGCGGTGAAATATCATGTCAATATGGCAAGCAAGTGGCATCAGGCCAGAGTCGCCTATATGCATCCGATCGAAGACAAAGAGATACAGAATATCGTGACACAGTTCATTAAATATGAAGTGGGAAGCGAAGAGGGTGTGGCCGCTTTGCTGGCCGATACACTGCTTAAAGAAACAGAATTGCCCAAAGCGGTACGTTCTTTCCTGGATGATCTCGATATCGGCTATCTGTCAGCCGAGACCAATGTAGGGGAAGAGGAGCTTGAAGCGCTGAGAAAATCTCTGTTGAAGAAGAGCGGATTCTCTTTGGTAGTCGGCTCTGACCTTTATGCCCATCCCAGAGCAGAGCAGATCGCGAAACTGGCAGCACTGCTTGAACAGTATGCCGGTTTCAATGTGGTCTGTGTCCCTCCAGCGGGTAATGCCATGGGTATTTCACTCGTCTGTGATCTTGATGATGAAGCAGAAGGTGCTACGGTCGGTTACAATATGCCTGCCGACTTTACCCTTTCCGCATTGGGCGGCGGTGATCTTGACATGCCGGCAATGAATCAGCAGGAGGGTACGCTTACTACAGTGGACAAGCGTGTCGTACCTATGAATGCAGCCCTTCCGTATGGGGGCTATGTTTTGAATGATGTCGCCAATGTTTTGGGAATGGATGCGGAATATACCATTGAATATACGAAAATACTGCCGGAAGAGAAGGGTTTTGAAGCGATTGAATTCGATGCGCTTCCGGATTATTTTGACAGTGTAGGCACTGAGCACAGAGGCTATCTGCTGAAGGCCCGAAAGGTTTCTGTCAGCAGAAATTTTGACGAAGTGGAAGAGCTCGAAGGCTATGACGGAGCTGTAGTATACCGCTGCGATCCTGTCGAACAGTTCTCGGCTTTTACAGCCAAGTCATCCCTGTTGGAAGACGAAGCCGTACTTCTGGGTTCACAGCAGTTCGCTACGGCAACCAGACTGAAAGATGGTGACCGTATCACGTTCGCTATCGATGGTGTGGATTTCGATCGACTGTTTAAGATCGACACAACCATGAAAGGAACCATCGCCCTTAATCCGACATTTGACATGGGATTAAGTGGAGCTTTGGTATCCTCTTATAGATTTAAGAGGTTAGATTTTGAAAGGGCAGGAAATTAATATGAGTACAGTCAATATTAAAATCGATGGCAGGGAAGTCGCGGTCAAAGAGGGTGAATATATCCTCAATGCCGCACGTGCCAACGATATTTTTATTCCCGCGATCTGTTATTTGACACGATGTTCGCCAACACTGGCGTGCCGTCTTTGTCTGGTAGAGGCCGACGGAAAACAGGTATATGCATGTAACGCAAAAGTCAAGGAGGGTATGGAGATCACGGTCGATACACCCAACATTCTTGAAGAGCGTCGTGCGATCATGGAAGTTTATGACGTGAACCACCCGCTTCAGTGCGGCGTCTGCGACAAGAGCGGAGAGTGCGAACTTCAGAATTATACGCTTGAACTCGGTGTGGATTCACAGTCCTACATGATTCCGGATACCAAAAGAGAGGTCAAGAACTGGAGTTCCGTACTGCATTACGATGCAGGTCTCTGTATCGTATGTGAACGTTGTACGACCGTCTGTAAAGATATGATCGGAGATGCGGCACTTACTACCGTAAAAAGAGGCGGAGAGGCACTTGACAAAGGCTTTAAAGAAACGATGCCGAAAGATGCCTATGCAATGTGGAACAAACTGCAGAAATCTGTCATCGCACCAAGCAACGGAACAGAATATACGAACTGTTCGGACTGTGGCGAATGTGCGGCTGTCTGTCCGGTAGGTGCACTGGTCAGCAGAGATTTCCAGTATAAATCAAACGCGTGGGACCTCAAGAGGATTCCCGCAGTTTCTGCACATTCTTCGGACGGTTTCCAGATTTATTACGAAGTGAAACCTGCTTCCATTGAGAACAGAAATGAAAAGATCTTCCGTGTGACCAATGAGTGGAACTATGTTTCATTGGACGGTGCAGCACGTTTTGCCTATGATTTTGAAAATACTGATGTTACAAAAGATGAAGCAGCATTCGCAAAAGCACTGGAAGCATTCAAAAATGCGCAGACCGTACGTTTCAATTCTGTGATCACCAATGAAGAAGCCTTGATGCTCCAGACGCTCAAGGAAAAGAGGGGATTGAAACTTTATAATCCTGAAGTACGCGCTTTCCAGAAGTTCCTCGGCTATTATCAAAAAGCTTCAGGCAATAGATTCTGGACGACGGACAACGATGCAATCATGAAAAAGAGTGACTTTGTCATTGCCCTTGGCTCTGCACTCAGAAATGATGCACCGGGGATGAAGTATGCCTTCAACAATGTTCAAAAGCTGAACAAGGGGGCGGGACTCTATTTTCATCCGATTGCCGATACCCTCATTCCAAGCTTTGGTAAAAATGTGGAGTGTTTTACCCACAAACCGGGTCTGGAAGAGGCTGCCCTTTACCTTGTACTCGATCTTTTTGCCGACAAAGAGAAACTGCCTGAAGAGGTGAAAGAATATCTTGCAAGTTTCAAAACGACCGAAACGAAGACGATCAAAGAGAAAGTGATGAAGGATGTGACTGAAACCGTGGTTGATGAGGAAACAGGCGAGAGCAAAGAAGTGACCAAGAAAGTCCCTGAAATGGTAGACAAAGAGATCACGGTCGAGAAGAACGGTCTGGTAGACCTGCTTGGCGGCAATTCTTCTACTTTTACAGATACCTTTGAGAAAATGATGAAGAAAAAAGAATCCTTCTCCATGATGATCGGTGAAGATTTCTATTATCATGACAAAGCGGAGAACCTGGCGAAACTCATTGCCCTGATCGAAGAGACTTCCGAGATCGATGTCGTAATGGCTCCGCCAAAAGCCAATGCGCTCGGTGTAGCGCTGATCTGTGATCTTGATGATGAAGCCGAAGGCTATACGATCGGATATAACGAGATCGGCGATTTCAGACTCTCCGCACTGGGTGACGGAGACTTGGATATGCCGGCGATGAACCAGCAGGAAGGGACCTTCACCAATATTTCCAAGAGAGTGGTACCGACCAATGCCGCTGTCGAATACGGCGGATATGAGCTGAATGACCTTGTCTCGGAACTCATTGAGGAAGGGGAAAGCCTGACCGTTGACTGGACTGTCAGGCTGCCTGCTTCAAAGGGCTTCCGTGCCATAGAGTTCGATGCATTGCCGAACGGTTACAGCAACGACGGTACGGAGAACAGGGGTTATTTGTTGAAAACATCCAACAGAAAGGCTAAAACACCTTCTGTAGAGAAGTTCGATGAGCATGCAGCACTGGAAGGCGAGATCGTGTACCGGTGCAACCCGGCCAGACAGTTTTCCGACTTCTCGGACAAGGCACATGAGATATTTGAACCGTTCGGTCTGTATGCCAGTGCCGAGAAAGCTGAGGCGCTTGGAGAGAAAGTGGAAGTGGTATTCGGGAATGGAAGTATCGTCGTCGATGTGATCGCGGATGAGAAGATGACCGGTGATATCACAAAACTGTCCGATTTCAAGAGTGCTCAGAACGTGTATGAGCTATTTGGCCCGGCCAGATATCAAACAGTAACAATGAGAAAGGTGTAATATGGAAACAACACTCGTACAAAATTTACCGGAAGTGACGGCGGCCGGTGTTATCATTAAAGCCATCCTTATTCTGGCAGTGATCGCGGCGATCGCCGGTTTCGGTACTTTTATTGAAAGAAAGGTACTGGCATTCATGCAGAGAAGACTCGGACCTATGCACGTAGGTCCCTACGGTTTGCTTCAGCTTGTGGCGGATGGTATCAAACTTTTTACCAAAGAAGATATTGTCCCCCAGAATGCAAACTCCCTTATCTTCAAGATCGCACCCTCCATTACGGCAGCAACAGCCTTTATTGCGCTGGCTGCAGTACCGGTATTCCCGGACTTTACCATTCCTGAGTGGGTGCCTTTGCTTGGAGGTGTTTTTGTACCTTCTATTGCGGCAGACCTGAATATCGGGATTCTCTTTGTGCTGGGAATGATGGCGGCAGGACTTTATGGTCCTTTGCTTGCAGGTATGGCACAGGCGAACAAATGGGGTATTATCGGTGCGGCAAGAACGGCAATCCAGTTTTTGAGTTATGAAGTAGTGACAGGTCTTTCCATCCTGGCTCCGATCATGCTGGTAGGTTCACTTTCTTTCGTTGACTTCAATAACGCACAGGCAGGCGGCATCAGCCACTGGCTTATCTGGCAGCAGCCGGTTGCGTTCGTACTCTTCCTTATTGCAGGGTTTGCCGAGACGAACAGGACACCGTTCGACCTCCTTGAGCATGAAGCGGAAGTGGTTTCCGGATATGCAACAGAGTATTCGGGTATGAGATGGGGTATGTTCTTTATTGGTGAATATGCCAATATGATCACTATTTCTATCATTGCGGCAGTTGTTTTCCTCGGTGGTTACAGCGAAGTGGGTATAGGTTGGCTGACGATCATTCTGAAGGTAGGGTTCTTTTTCTTCCTGATGCTATGGGTCAGAGCAGCATGGCCGCATGTGAGACCGGATCAGTTGATGTGGCTGTGCTGGAAAGTATTGATGCCGATAGCTGTGATCAATATAGTGATCACAGGTATTGTGATGATGGTGTAAGGAGCAGGTATGGGTTTAGAACAATTTAAAAATAGAAATGTAGGTACACAGAACTATAAGATGCTTGATCTTGGGCAGAGTCCCGAAACAGGCATGGGTAAGTTCAAGCAGGTCTTAGACAGGACGTTCAAGGGCGAACTGCTTGTAGGACTTTGGGTCACAATGCGGGAAATGATCAATGCACTGTTCAAAGGACAGATGCATACAGTAAAATATCCGTTTGAAAAACTGCCGATCTCTCCGAGATACAGAGCGATCCATGATATGCTCAGACTGCTTGAAAGCGGTCATTACAGATGTATCGGATGCGGATTGTGTGAAAAGATCTGTATTTCAAACTGTATCACAATGGATACAAGATACGATGAAAACCAGAGAAAAGAAGTCAGTGAATATACGATCAACTTCGGACGCTGTATCTTCTGCGGGTATTGTGCGGAAGTATGTCCGGAACTGGCGATCGTACATGGACCGAGATATGAAACAGCTTCCGAGCAGAGAGCGAGTTTCTCACTTTTTGAAGATATGTTGACACCGATCGACAAACTCAACCTTCAGCAGGAATATGACGGATTTGGCGCTGTCTCACCGAATGCTGATGAAAATATCAAAAAAACGCCATTAGCGTATTAGGAGGAGCAGATATGTATGAAACAATAGCCTTTTACCTATTTTCGGCTTTAACAATAGGACTTTTCCTCATCACGGTCTTTAGCAAGAATGTCTTGTATGCCATGACATCGCTTGCTGCAGGGATGGTGCTGATCTCAGGCTTTTTCTTTATTCTGGGGGCAGATTTCCTTGGTGTGGTTCAGCTCATTGTATATGTCGGTGCCATTATGGCACTTTATTCGTTTGCAATGATGTTCTTTGATTCAACCAAATCGATCAAAGAAAAAAATACCAATCCTGCCTTGATCTTTGTATTGGGCGGTTTGAGCGCCCTGTCATTGGTACTGATGTTCGCTGCACCGATCTACAATGAATCGATCCAGGCGCTTTATCCGATGCATGAAGGTGTCGGGAATGCACAGGATGTCGGTATCGTACTCTTTACCAAGTATCTTATCCCGTTTGAAGTTGCAGCGGTTATGTTATTGGTAGCGATGATCTCAGGGATTATCCTTGCCGGTAAGAAAATGGATCAGAGTCTCACCAAGGACACTTGTGTAGATGATGAAATCTTGATAAAAAAGGATGTAAAATGATAGGTTTAACTCACTATCTTGTCATCTCAGCACTGATCTTCTCTATCGGGTTGATGGGTGTATTGAGAAGAAGAAATCTTTTAATGCTTTTCTTCGCAACGGAAGTGATGCTCAATGCGGTCAATATCGCATTTGCAGCGATTTCACACTACTATAATGATCTTACGGGTCAAATGTTTGCATTCTTTATTATCGCGATCGCTGCGAGTGAAGTGGCCGTTGGTCTGGGTATACTGATCGTATTGTATAAAAAACACGGTAGTCTCGATCTTGATGATCTTGCAAATATGAAGGGGTAATGATGGAAACTTTAGTATATATAGCACTGTTTGCTCCGTTTGCGAGTTCGCTGTTCGCAGCTTTGTTCGGAATGAGTCCAAAACAAACATTTGTAGGTATTGTAGCGTCTCTGCTGCTTTTTGCATCGTTCTGTGCTTCGGCTATGCTGGCATTTCATGTCTGGACCACAGGGGCAGGCATACATGTTACAATGATGGATTGGATCTCTGCAGGTGATCTTCATATTCCGTTCGGTTTTGTGGTGGATCAGGTTTCCGTGACCATGATGACCGTTGTCACACTTGTTTCGACAGTGGTTCATGTTTATTCTATAGGATATATGGACCATGATAAGAGTTTCAACCGATTCTTCTCATACCTGTCAGCCTTCGTTTTTTCGATGATGATCCTTGTTATGTCAGATAACTTTGCCGGACTTTTCATCGGATGGGAAGGTGTGGGGGTCTGTTCATGGCTTCTGATCGGTTTCTGGTATCACAAAGAAGATGTATCCAGAGAAGAGAATCCCTCTATTTCTCCATCCTGGGCAGCGAATGAAGCATTTATTATGAACCGTATCGCTGACCTTGGAATGCTGATCGGACTTTTCATCCTTTACTGGAATGTTGGCAGTCTGCAGTATGATGTGGTGTTCGCGGCACTTCCTGATTTGAGCGGCTCGGTACTGAATGCGGCAGCGATCGCACTCTTTATCGGAGCAATGGGTAAATCGGCACAGTTCCCGCTCCATACCTGGCTGACAGATGCAATGGAAGGCCCGACGCCGGTTTCTGCATTGATCCATGCGGCCACCATGGTAACTGCCGGTGTATTCCTTGTGATCAGAGCGAATCCGCTCTTTTCCATGACGCCGGAGGTAAGCTATTTTATTGCGGCCCTGGGTACCTTTGTCGCTTTCTTTGCGGCATCCATGGCACTGGTCAACAGAGACTTGAAGCGTATTATCGCTTTCTCGACACTTTCTCAGCTGGGATATATGTTTGCGGCGGCAGGTCTGGGAGCTTACTGGATCGCACTTTTCCACCTCGCGGCACACGCTTTCTTCAAAGCACTGCTCTTCCTGGGTGCAGGTAACGTGATGCATGCAATGCATGATGAACTTGACATTTTCAAAATGGGTGGATTGAAAAAAGCGATGAAGTGGACTTATATCTATATGGGAGTCGCTTCCCTGGCTTTGGCAGGAATTCCTCCGTTTGCAGGTTTCTTCTCCAAAGATGCCATCATCGAAACGGCCTTCAATGAAGGAACATTGTTTCTATGGGTTATCCTTGTCGTGACGGCAGGTATGACTGCATTCTACAGCTTCAGACAGGTCTTCCTTACTTTCGAAGGGGACGAAAGATACAAAGCATTCGGTATTCATCCGCATGAAATGTATAAATATGTTCTTATTGCAATGTCACCGTTGGCAATACTTGCAGTGATAGCCGGTTTTGCACAGGGTACGTTTGAGCACTTTGTAACCAAGCTGCTGCCAGACTACCATATGAGTGAGCATACACACCATCTTTCAATGATGCTGGGACTGATTGTCCTTGCCTTTGCGGTAGGCGGTATTGTACTGGCATACAGAAAGTACTATAAGGGACTCAAAAGAGACAAGAAACTGGAGAACAGTTTCACATACAAACTTTTGGCAAATCAGTACTATATTCCAAATCTGTATGAAGCAATCATTACAAAGCCGTATGCGATGCTCTCGGAAATGATGTGGAAAGATGTAGATATGAAAATTGTAGATGCAACCGTTGACGGCATTGCCAAATTCCTCTATAAGAGCGGGGATGCTTCAAGAAAGATGCAGACAGGTAACCTGTCCAACTATCTGAATTGGATGGCTGTGGGTTCTGTATTCCTATTGGTTATCGCAGTCATTTCAGCGATGTTTGTGTAAGGAGAAGATAGATGGAAAATATTTTAAGTATATTGGTGTTTTTTCCTGCAATCGCTGGATTGTTGGGATTTGTTGTAGATAAAGAGAGTGCACGTGCCTACGGTATTACTGTAGCAGCGATCGAGTTTCTTCTCTCTGTCTGGCTGTGGTTCAGTTTTGATACGGCAAATGCAGGAATGCAGTTTGTCGAACTGATTCCTATCATTCCTGATTTTGGTATCAGTTATTATCTTGGTGTAGACGGTATTTCTCTCTTCATTATTCTGATGGCGACATTGATGACGCTGATCGGTATGATGAGTATGAGTATTACAGAGAATATCAAAAATATGATCATCACATTGCTTTTCCTTGAAATGACAATGGTAGGGGTCTTTGTTTCCCTTGATGCGATTATCTTCTACCTTTTCTGGGAACTTTCGCTTGTGCCGATGCTTTATATTATCGGTGCATGGGGCGGACCGCTCAGAGTTTATGCGGCTGTGAAGTTCTTCCTGTATACCTTTACGGGGTCCCTGATCATGCTGGTAGGTATGCTGTTCGTAGCCTATGTTTACCATAATCTTACCGGGGTATGGAGTTTTGCTATTACAGACTGGTATGCACTGGTGCTTCCGGTCAATTATCAGCTTTGGCTCTTTGCTGCCTTCTTCGTCGGTTTTGCGATCAAGGTTCCGATGTTCCCGTTCCATACCTGGCTGCCGTATGCACACGGTCAGGCACCTACCATCGGTTCCGTCATTCTTGCAGCAGTCCTGTTGAAAATGGGTACATACGGTTTCGTAAGATTCTCACTTCCCATGTTCCCTGATGCCTCTGTCATGGCAATCATGCCGATCGCTGCGCTTTCCATTGTAATGATCATCTATACAGCAATGGTCGCCTATGCACAGAAAGATATGAAACAGGTTATTGCGTATTCATCTGTGTCTCATATGGGTATTATCATGCTCGGTATTTTTGCCATGAATGCCGAAGGTATCAGTGGTTCTGTTTTCCAGATGCTCTCACACGGTATCGTGTCGGGTGCATTATTTATGCTTGTCGGCGTGATCTATGACAGAAGACATACAAAGCTGATGAGTGAATTCGGCGGATTGGCATCGGTGATGCCAAAGTATGCCGTGATCTTCGGTATTATGCTGATGGCTTCCGTCGGCTTGCCGCTAACGATCGGATTTGTCGGTGAATTCCTGGTTCTGCTCGGATTCTATCATGTATCACCGGTATTGACTGCTCTTGCAGGTACATCCATTATCATCGGGGCGATCTATATGCTCACGTTGTTTAAAAAGAGTTTCTTCGGGCCGGTGACCAATGAAGCCAATAAAACACTTAAAGATTTAAGCAGTAAAGAGACATGGTCTCTGGTACCTTTGGTTCTTATCGTTGTCTGGCTTGGGGTTTACCCCAAACCGGTACTTGCGCCGATTGATAATTCTGTGAAGGCAATGTTGGCATTTATGGATGCCAAAGCGATCACCCAAGAGGCAAAAGATATGATCAAAGTTTCTAAAACAACACTAAACAGAGGGGAGGTTAAGTAATGTTACAGCCTATTAATGTAAGTTTGGAAAGTCTTAATCTCATTACACTCGCACCAATGCTTATTGCAGTTGCCGGTGGTTTGATTATCCTGATACTTGACCTGATCAATGGGAAACTGCACAAGTCTCTCTATGTGATGCTGACCATTCTGGTACTGGTGGTTGATTTTGGTGCCACACTGGGGCTCAATGTGAATGAACGGGGTTTCTTTGATGTTATGCTGATCGATGGGGTTTCCATCGTTTCGCAGCTTCTGATCATTGTAGCTTCCATTATATTTACACCGTTGGCGCTGACTTCAAAGCGTTTTCATGAGTACTCCTATCCGGAGTTCTTTGCACTGTTCCTGTTCATGGTTGCGGGATTCCAGTTTATGGTGGCAAGTGACAACCTGATTCTGATCTTTGTCGGTCTGGAAACAGCATCACTTGCACTCTATACGCTTATTGCACTGCACAACAGAAGCAATTCCTATGAGGCGGCAGTGAAATATTTCACTATGGGTGCGCTGGCAGCCGGCTTCTTTGCTATGGGGTCAGCCGTGATCTACGGATTGACAGGTTCTATTGAACTCTACAGGGTAGCGGATGTATTGGCTGCACGTATGAATGAAACAGGATTGATGATAGCAGTCTTCGGATCTGCTGTGCTTCTGCTGGTGGCCTTTGCCTTTAAGCTTTCTCTCTTCCCGTTCCATACATGGGCACCGGATGTGTATGAAGGTGCGTCTGCACCGTTGGCAGGATATATGTCAGTAGTTCCAAAGGTAGCAGCCTTTGTTGTTTCCATCAGGATTTTCGGTATGTATATCGACCTTGGTGTTGAATGGGTCCGTATCGTGATTATCGTACTTGCCGTACTTACCATGACACTGGCAAATGTCATGGCCCTGGTTCAGGAAGATGTCAAACGTATGCTTGCGTATTCGTCTATTTCCCATGCCGGTTTTATTATTGCAGCACTGGCACTTGATACAACAGAAGGTACGACAGCTATTTTCTTCTACTATGCACTCTTTATGTTTACCAACCTGGGAGCCTTCACGATGCTTTGGATTTCGAGACATAAAGTCAGAAGATTCGATGCACGATATGACCATCCGTATGAAAAATTTGCCGGTATGATCAGTATCCGGCCTGTCGGTGCAGTGATCATGGCGATCTTTATGCTGTCTCTTGCAGGTGTTCCTCCATTCTCGGTATTCTGGGGTAAAATTTATGTCATGCAGGCAGCGGTGAATTCAGGGTATGTATGGCTGGCTGTCGTGATGGGACTTAACTCAGCGATCGCGGCATACTACTATTTGAAGCTTGTTGTCTACATGTTCCTGAAAGAACCGGTAAAAGATGTCGATACAGTACAATATAATTCATCCAAGCCTTTGATGGCTGTGGTAGGGTTTGCGACACTGGCTACGGTGGCAGCGATCTTCTATGTACAGCCGCTGGTATCCTATATATACTATATGATCTCGGCTTCAGGTTATTAAAACGCCATCGTAGGGTGCGTATCTACGCACCTTTTTTGATCCTTCCGGTTAGTGTTATTTTTTACACGGACCGGATGAAGCGGTGCGTCTTACGCACCCTACAGTAACAGTTTCTCCAACTCCGAAACACTTCCCTTTATGACAGTGTCAAACTGTGAATGATTGAACGTAGTCTGCCTTTTTGCAAGTCGGGCGGTATTGGTAGTGATCTTCTCTTGAAGCATGGTTTTATCATAAATACCGTCAAGGTAGGCAAGTGTTTCTTTGATACCGATGGCTTTCATGCAGCGGGGTGTCCGGGTATACTTCCGCTCCAGCATGCATATCTCATCGATAAGCCCCTCTTCCAGCATCATTTTGGTACGTCGGGCAATACGCTCTCTAAGTACTTTTCTGTCGACCTCTATCTGGTAGAGAGAGAGCCCTGGATTCATGGCGGGCCGGGGAGGGAATTCTCTGAAATATGCAGTAGGGGTTAACCCTGTTTCAAAGTAGATATTCAGTGCTTTTTCAATGCGGTAGGGATCATTTGCAGCGATCTTTTGCATATAGTCGGTGTCCATACGGCAAAGCCACGTATACGTGCCGGAAAGATCTCTCAGTGCCTCTTTTGATTTTATGCTTGTTTCTTCCGATATCTTTGGAAGTTCGCTGATACCCTCCATCAGCATCTTGAGGTAAAAACTTGTTCCTCCGACAATGACAAGGTTTTTTCTGTCGGCAAGGGCTTTTTTATAGGTATCATGATAGAGCTGAATAAAGGTGGTTACATTAAAATCTTCATCAGGAGAAATGTAGTCGATGCCAAAATGCTCTATTCCCTGGCGTTCTTTTAGCGTCGGTTTTGCGGAAACAATGTTTATATCTTTATAAATGGAGAGTGAATCTATGGAAAGAATGTAGGCATCAAGAGCCTCTGCTGTTTTGATGGAAAGTGCTGTTTTCCCCGATGCAGTAGGACCGATAAGAGCAAGTTGTCTGAGGCTATTCATGTTATTATGATAACAAGTTGCGGCTAAGTGTTAAGTACGAAGAGGGTAAAATTGTACATAACTAACCTGCGGCCACACGACAGGGCTGGACTCAGGCTAATATTTTGGAGAGTGCATGGATCTATTTGACAAAGATAACCGTTTCAATATTGCCAATATAGTGACCTATCTGAATGTTTCACTGGGGGTCATTGCCATTTATTTTATTGTCAAGGAAGATTTTTTTACGGCTATCGTATTGGCATGGATCGCGGGAGCCTGCGATATTATCGATGGCAAGCTGGCGCGAAAATATGAACTCTCGACCGAATTCGGTATACAATTGGACAGTTTTGCCGATTTTATCTCTTTTGTTGTCATGCCGCCGTTCCTGCTGTTCTATGCACTCAAAGGCAGTTTTTCAAGCGGATGGGAAGAGATGGCAGTCGGTGCGGTTTTTATCGCCTATATTATTTTGGGACTTCGCAGACTGGTGGAATTCAACCTGAAGGTGGATGCGGGCGAAGTGGCGAAATATTTTGAAGGTGTACCGACCCCGCTGGGTGCTATTCTGCTCTGGATACTCTATCTGCTGTTCAGCTATAACATTATTCCAAGTGTTTTTGTGATCACCCTGATGGTTGTAGGAATCGCCTGGTCGTTGAACAGCAAGCTGAAGATACCACATCCCTAAAAACAAAGAGAGAAAAGTGAAAAGCAAAGAATTGGGTGAGAATGGATTTCTCAAAAAACTGAATGATTTTTCCGAACTGGTAATGTTCAAACACTCGGTATTTTCATTGCCGTTTATTTTCATCGCAATGCTGGTCGCTTCCTATTTAGACAGCGGTTCCGGATGGTTCGGGTGGAGACTGCTTGTACTGGGGACTGTTGCGGCGGTTTCTGCACGGAATTTTGCCATGGGTGTCAACCGCTATCTTGACAGAGATATCGATATACTCAACCCGAGAACAAAGAACAGGCCCTCGGTGGACGGACGGGTCTCCTCCGGACAAATGTTATTTTTTGTTGCAGTGAACGCACTGCTTTTCATAGGGGTGGCCTATCTCATCAATACCCTTGCTTTTGAACTGGCTGTACCCATTCTGATAGTGCTGGGTGCCTATACGTTTTTTAAACGTTTTTCTGCTCTGGCTCACCTCATACTTGGGGTAAGCCTTGGTTTGGCACCGATTGCAGGAGTGGTAGCTGTCTCGGGGGAAATCACAGTCTGGTCGCTTTATCTTGCTGCCGGGGTGATGTTCTGGGTAGCAGGATTTGATCTGCTTTATTCACTGCAGGATATGGCATTTGACAAAGCAAACGATCTGCATTCTATCCCCTCAAAATTCGGTCCTGAAAAAACAATGCTGATTGCACGGGGTTTTCATGTGCTTACCGTGTTTTTCTGGGCAGCATTTGTGATGCGTGCAGGACTTGGCATCTGGGCTGATGCGGCAGTTGTTTTTGCTGCGATTATGTTGACATATGAACACTATCTTGTCAACAAAGACTTTACAAAGATAGACAGAGCTTTTTTCACCGTGAACGGATATCTTGGTTTTGTTTTTCTGTTTTTCATTATCTTGGAGGTAGCATAAATGGCTTATTTGGAAATAGGGATCATCGCTTTGCTGGTTATAGTCGTCTTTTATCTTTTTGCAGTGAACAGCAAATTGAAGAAAGAGAAAAAGGTGTTGCAGGAAACACTGGAAGTGAAAGATACCACCATACAGAATTTACAGGCTTCACGTGTTGCCGTGAAGGATGTCATTGAAAATCTTTCGGCACATGATGAAGTGATGACATTGCTGGAAGAGGGAAAAAGCAGGGAAGAGATCTCGGATGAACTCGGTATTCCTATCAGTAAGATCGAACTAATCATCAAGTTTGACAGGATCAAAAAAGACCATGCCGTCTGACAACTGGGACTACATTCTTAAAGAAGCCTACGAAGAGCTTGAAGCGGATTACCGTTTTTTTCTTGAAGAAAACACTGCATATATCCCCAATAAAGAAAATTATCTGAATGCATTCAAAACCCTTCCGAAAGAGAAAGTGAACTATATTCTTTTCGGACAGGATCCCTATCCGAGAGCCGAAAGTGCCAGCGGATATGCTTTTATCGACGCCAGGGTTAAAACGATCTTCTCCGAAAAAGGTCTCAGCAAAGAGGTGAACCGGGCTACAAGTTTGCGCAATTTTGTAAAGATGGCGCTGCTTGCACGAGGTGACCTGTCCCCTGATGATCTGTCACAGGATGCCATTGCCGCTCTTGACAAAACGGCATTTATCTCTTCTATCGGGGAACTTAGATGCAACTTTGAGAGGAACGGTGTTCTGCTCCTCAATACAGCGCTTGTTTTTACAGACAAGAAAAGTTCGGCGAGACATGTAAAAGCATGGCGGCCTTTTGTTCAGAGTTTGCTGCACTCGCTTGAGCCTCAGGCGCCGAAACTGATTCTTTTTGGAAACCATGCCAAAGAACTGAAAAAGCATCTGCCGCTTGAAAACTTCGAGACAATTGAGCTGGAGCATCCCTATAATCATACATTCATTACCAATTCCAAAGCACTTGATCTTTTCGGTCCGATGCAGTTACTTGATAAATAAAGAATTTTTCGCTACAATTCGCTCACTAAATATCGCAGCAACTTCTAAATGTGCGCTCATGGCTCAGCTGGATAGAGCATCGGTTTGCGGTACCGAAGGTCTCAGGTTCGAATCCTGATGGGCGTACCACTTCTATTGACGGTTTGGCCGTTGTTTCAATATATAATTTTTCTTTATTGCTTGAAGGTATAGGTAACTCCTACTTTTTATCCCACTTTTGAATTTTTTTGTGCTTTACTACACTGTATGTTAGTGGACAAGGAAGCTGCACTGCAAGAAAACAAATATAAGTTTGCGTGAATTACCGAGCGGAAATATCGGGTGGAACAATAGTCCACAGTGCACAGTGCAGGCTGTCTAACTTACACCGTTATTGCACAGAGTCTCCCTCTGTTGGCACAGTTCGTAGGGATCGTCATATTTGTCCACATCTAAGAGATCCAGATCATCCCATTCCTAATCGGTGATGAAGATCTCTTCATGGTTTGGCTTCGCCTGAGACATGCTTGCCTTCTGTAGGCACTTCTGAAATGGCCTGTGAGAGTTCGAAGCGGATCAGGGGAAGTTGAACCTATGAACCAGAGAGAAAGCCACTGTTATAGGAGGAAAGGTCTGTAATTCGAACACTTAACATAGTATCCTCCTTATGTATGATATGTCATAGTTTAGGCTCGTTGCGGAGCAAATACATGATGTCGTGATTCGTTGTTATAAACAGATAAACAGCGAAGAGTGGCAGGTGCCAATGATGACGAAGGTGTATCAATAGTGAGAAAAGATGCTTACCTGAAAAAAATGCCTGGGGTGGTTCGGATTTTGGTGTTAATATCCAAACCTTATGAGATTGGAAGTATGTGATATTTGTCTACATAGAGAGAAAATTATTGGTTGAAAAAGTAGGAAAATCATATTTTCATTCGTATTGATGCTATAATTAAATAAAGGGAATTTAATAATTTTCTTTATTACAACTTATAAAATGGAGGAAAAATATGTTTAAAGTTCGTAGTATAAACCTTATATTGGCTACAAGTGCCGCATTGATACTCACGGCATGTGGAGGAGGAAGCAGTAGCGGAAGTACTGCCCCGACGGCTTCAGTCGAAGGCCAATTCATTGATGATGTTGTGCAGGGGTTAAATTATAGCTGCTCGTCTGGAGCAAAAGGTCTGACTGATAACAATGGTCATTACACCTGTAAGGAAGGAGATGATGTTGTTTTCAGCTTGGGAGAGAATATTCTGCTGGGGACACTACCCGCACAAAGCGCTTTCTATACGCCATACTCAGTCTTTCCAGGTGACCTTGAAGCATCTTTGAACCTTGTAGCATTGATCCAAGCTTTGGATAAGGATGGAGATCTGCATAATGGTCTTATCAACATTGACCTTTCCCTGCTGGACAGACTGCCCGCGGATATTGACTTTCACAGTCTGACATTCAGAGAAGATATTGAAAAAGCTCTGGGGATCGCTCTTCCATCCGCACATGATGCACAGAAAAAACTGAATGAAAATATTGTAGCAGCAGGTGGTGTGGTTCCTGACTGGGCAAGTGATTTGGTACCAGTTCCAAGTCCATCACTGGAGCCAACACCAGAGCCGAGCCCGACACCAACACCTCCTGGACCGACACCAACACCAACACCTGATACAACGGCACCGGTATTTACCTCAAATGCAAATGTTCAAGTGCTTGAAAACAAAACATCGGCCCTTACGCTTGTCGCTACAGATGAAAGCACTGTAACCTACGGTATAAACGGCGGTGACGATGCTAACAGCTTTAATGTCGACAGCACTACGGGTGATGTTACGTTCAAAGTGGCACCTGATTATGAAAGTTGCAAAACAAATTATGAATTTACCGCCAGTGCTACAGATACATCTGGAAATGAAGCAACACAAGATGTCAACATTACAATTTTGAATTGTGAATGTGATACTCCTGTAACACATAATGGTACAGAATACTGTCTGGTAGTGTCTCCAAAGACATGTAAGGTATGGTTCGACAGAAATTTGGGGGCGGCACGAGTCTGTACCAGTATAACTGATACAGCTTGTTTTGGAGACTACTACCAATGGGGTAGAAATGCTGATGGGCATGAAAATAGTACTAGCGATACCAATGATACACTGGCGACACAATTCAATCCTGTACAGAATGAAATACTTGGCAAATACATAACAAATACCGATAGCTCTTCTTATGAATGGGCAGCAATAGATAGCGAAGGCTCCCAGAGAAGTGCGAACTGGTCAGTGACGGATGGAACAAATCTTTGCCCTGTAGGATTTAGGGTGCCAAGTTTTTCAGAACTTTATAGCGAGGTTCAAAATACAATCCATAGCTCCGATGAAGCTTTTGATAGTTTCTTGAAAATCCCAGGCGCTGGAATGCGTCTCGCAGATGATGGTCAAATAGATACGTATAATGACTTTTCGGCATTTTGGACATCAACACCGTATATAAATAGTGACCCTGGAGGGAGCAGTTCACCTGCGTCAATGGCAATTCAGTTTGAATCTTCTAGTATACATATATATGAGCATCTGGGACGTGCCTTTGGTCTTACAGTACGCTGTATACAAGATGATAGTGCTCACTAGCGTGTACTTTCTACCTGACCAACTATGAGGGATAGGGAAGCACACTTCTTTTAGCTGCATGATGCTACGAAAGCATCATGTTTTGTCAATTACATTTGATGCGGTAGCACGGCTACATGGAATGTGGGTGGGTTTAACACTATCAGGAGATGGACAGTGCAGAGTGACAGGTGCTAACGTTACAGAAGAAACAAAAATGTGCTGAAAAGTTCCTAATATACTTAATGGGAGGGGATGGTCTGGATATGGTGGAAGGATTAATTCTTACTGGGGTCGTAAGTCTGTGAGGTTTTTTCCCTAATGGTTTTAGTTTTTTGAAAGTTTTTGGATAAAATCGGGTTTTTTCTTCAAAAATTTCTGAAAACGGATAGACAAGTGTTTATAGTGACGGCTCAAGCAAAGATGTGACTTCCAGTGCAACATGGAATGTCACTGACACAAGTATTGCAGTCATTAACGAAAAAGGAACAGCAACAGGACAAAGTGTTGGTACTGTGGAAATCGCAGCTACCTATACTGATGGTGACATAGAAAAAACCGGCATCGCAGAGTTAGATGTTCTGGCTGCACCGCCATCTTTTGATTCATTGACCATTGAAGGTAACAGTATTGTTCCTATAGGTGTTACAGAGCATTTAGATGCGATCCTGACACTGAGTGATGGAAAACGATATACTGTAAACGACAAAGTGAACTGGACTTCTTCCGATAGTGCTGTTGCGACAGTAACAGCAAGTGGAGATGTAAGAGGAGTAGCAGAAGGAAAAGTAGTTATCACAGCTGCAGCTAAAAATAATAGCAGTATCATGGCAACACATGCTATGACGGTAACAGCGGCAACCTTAACGAAAATCCAAATCGAAAAGGGATACAGTCCTGATACCCCTACACCTATCACATCATTGGATGTACCAATTACCACAGACGTGTATATCACTGCATGGGGTATCTATTCAGATGGATCAAGAGAGTATATCAATACAGATACAGTATGGTGGTCAAGTGATCAGCAAATTGCCAGTATTAACTATTTGAAATCTTCATATGTGTACGGTAGAGATACAGGAACTGCTACTATCACAGCAGCCTATCAGGGTCTAAAAGCAGAACTTTCTGTTACAGTATTACCACAAGATCCTGCACTGACAAGTATCGAACTGATCTAAAGTACGTATGGAGATGTGACTGGCAAATCATTTGATCTGCCACAGGGTGACAAGGAATGGATCACAGCATACGGGCATTATTCTGATGGCAGTAAAGAGGATATCAATAGATATGTTTCCTATTCTTCAAGTGATCGAAATGTTGCGTATGTGATCGATGAAATTGATTCAAATGTTCACGGAAGAAATCCAAGTACTGCAACCATCAATGTAGACTGGCAAGGTGTGCATGCAGAAGTTGCAGTGAATGTCACTGCAAGTACAATTGAAATTCAGGAAGGCTGCTCTTCCAGTCAAACTGACATCATAGATGATAGCAATCCGCTTGAATTGACAATTGATGAAGAACAATGCATCAACGCATGGCTCGTCCACAAAGATGGAACAAAAGAACGTGTAACAACGACTGTTTTCTGGAAGTCCCAAGATCAAAGTATCGCATCTATGGATCTTTTACAGAGAAACTCGAAAGTTACAGGCGTAGCAGCTGGTAGTACAACAGTATCTGCAACACTTGATGGGGTTACGGGGAAAGCACCTGTTGTTGTGAGTGAACCATAAAATATTTTAATATTTATCCCGTTCCGGCTTGGTTCGGGGTACAAGGGCAATCATTTCTTTCACACTCTTCCGTTTTTTATTTTAAGCCATATGAAACGGGTTTTTCGTTACATACGATAAATTAACCATGCCTAACCAAATTTATATTACAATAAGAACAAACTATTCTGTGGAGTCTCTGCTGTGAAAATCCTGCTTGTTAATTTAAATCCTGTTGTTTCCAGACTCTTTGCGCTGTGTACCCGAGATGCGCATGTAGTATTGGATGAAGTGCAGAGTGTCGGCGAGATTGGACCCGAAAATAAGTATGACCTGCTTTTTGTGGACGACGCTTCCTATACGGGCAGTGTCAAAGAATTCATAGACAGCCGGGAGAGAGGGAGAACGGTATTTCTTTCGTATGACGATGCATCGGTACCCGGTTTTGATATTACGCTTAAAAAGCCGTTTCTGCCTTCTCAGATTTTGACATTGATGGAAAGTGTCGATAGTGTGCGTGAACCGGAAAAAGAAATAGAAGAGCCTGTGATCTTTCCTCTGGAAGAGGAAACGTTATCTGAAGAAGAAACAGAAAGTTCGATGCCGGCTGAAACACTGTCTGCCTCTATTTTGCCCCAGACAGAAGCACAATCAGTACCAAAAGAGGATCTTTTGGAGATGGGTCAGGAAAGTTCCCGCATACTTGACAGCAGAGAGATCGAAAAGATCAAAGATCTGCTTGATATGGATGAAGAAGAAATACCTTCTTTTGAAGAAGAGGTAGCAGAAGAGGTGCTTGAACAGCGCAAGGTAGATGCTATTACCGCACAGCTGATCTCAGAGGGATTGGAGATCGTGGATGAAAAAGAGATTGTAGAGGCACTCCATTCAGACAGCAAGTCCAAGAAAAAGAGAAAAAGAGAAGAGACAGGGCCTTTCAATCCCAAAGAGTTTGAAGTGCTTCAAAAACAGTTTATGAAAGCACTTTTCAAGCTCAAGCCTAAAAAGATCAGGAAACTTCTTAAGGGGAAGAACGTAAAAATAACATTGAAACTAAAGGGTGGGAACTGATGTATAATGGTGCAATACTGGTATTGTCCGGACCAAGCGGAGCGGGAAAAAGTACAGTGATCAATGCGGCTTCGGATAAAATAGGCGAATATTATTTTTCTATTTCGACAACGACAAGAGCACCAAGGGCGGGTGAAGAAGACGGAGTGGACTATTTCTTTGTGAGCAAAGCATGTTTTGAGGAAGATATCAAGGCTGGAAATTTTCTGGAGTATGCCCAGGTACACGGAAATTACTACGGTACTTCACTCAAACCTGTAAGAGAAGCACTCGATCAGGATAAACTGGTAATCTTTGATATTGATATTCAGGGACATCGTCTGGTACGTGCAAAGATGGATGACATTACTACGTCAGCGTTCATTACCCCTCCGACACTCAAAGATCTTGAGTCGAGGCTCCGGGCACGGTGTACGGATACAGAAGAAGTTATTTTGCGGCGTATTGAGAATGCAAAAGAGGAGATCAAAGCAGTAGGAGAATATGATTTTACAATCATTAACGATACGGTAGAAGAGGCAGCACAGAAATTTACCAGTGTTGCCAGGGCAGCCAGACTGAAACAGAGTAAAGAAGAAGAAGCCGAATTTATACAACAGTGGCTTGGAGTTTGGGACGGATAGAGCTTGTCTTAAACATTTTTAAGTATAATTATTAAAATTTTAACATTGCACTATATAGTAAGTGCAGACAAAGGATGAATTATGGGTATGCCAAGTATGCCGGAGTTATTGATCGTTTTGGCGATCGTTGTACTTCTTTTCGGAGCGAAAAAAATTCCAGATCTTGCAAAAGGAATGGGTAAAGGTATCAAAGACTTCAAGAAAGCCATCAAAGAAGATGACGAAGAAGAGGTAAAAGAGATTGCCAAGAAAGAAGAGCCGAAAGTCGAAGCGGCAGCAGAAGAGAAAAAAAGCGAGAACGCTTAAATCAAGTGCTGAACGTTCAATAAGCCAGAGGCATGTGTCCTTTTGGCCGGGCACGTTGAGTGTTCAGAATATTCTACATAATGTGTTCCTCACACATTCATCTATTACCGTACCAAACATTTAGGTATATACTTGGTACAGTAATACTATCCCACACTATTTACGGAAACGGTTATTATGAAGTTAAAAGAAGAAGTCAATAAAGTTATACAAACAGCTTTTCAAAAAACAGGTATCGATGCACAGCCTATCAATGTTTCGGAAGCGACTAAGCCGGAATTCGGTGATTATCAGTTCAATGGTGCCATGGCACTCTCCAAAGAACTGCGGAAGAACCCCAGAGAGATCGCCTCCGGGATCCTTGAAAACCTTGACCTTTCCGGCATTGTAAGCAAAGCGGAGATCGCAGGACCGGGGTTTATCAATTTATGGCTGAATGACAATGTCATTGCTGAAAAATGTCGTGAGGCACGTGAAGACAAGAGGCTGGGAGTTTCAAAAAAGAGTGCTCCGATTAAAGTTGTCGTTGATTATTCGGGTCCGAACATGGCAAAACAAATGCATGTGGGACATTTGCGTTCCACGATTATCGGCGATACACTGTCGAACCTTCTGGAATTTCTGGGTGATGAAGTGATCAGGCAGAACCATATTGGCGACTGGGGAACACAGTTTGGTATGCTGATCGCCTATCTCGAAGAGAGGGGAGAAGACGGTTCGGGCAGCCTGAAAGACTTGGAACAGTTCTACAAAGATGCCAAGAAACGTTTTGACGAGGATGAAGCATTTGCCGACAAAGCAAGAGAATATGTCGTCAAGATCCAAGGCGGAGATGAACACTGTCTGAATCTCTGGCAGAAATTCATCGATATCTCTTTGGGGCATTGTGAAGAAGTATATGACAAACTCTGTGTCAGGCTGACACGTGAGGATGTCAAAGCGGAAAGTTTCTATAATGAAGATCTCCCGGAAGTCGTTGCTGATCTTGCAGAAGAAGGCAGACTGAAAGAGAGTGAAGGGGCCCAGTGTGTCTTCTTTGAAGATGAAGAGATTCCTGTGATCGTGCAGAAAGGGGATGGCGGGTACCTCTATGCAACGACTGACCTTGCAGCACTCCGGTACCGAGCCAATATCCTGGGTGCAAAACGTATCTCCTATGTTGTGGATGCACGGCAGGGGGAACATTTCAGACAAATTTTCAAAGTAGCCAAAATGTCCGGTTTTGTGCCGGAAGATGTCAAACTTGAACATGTCGCTTTCGGGACCATGATGGACAAAGGCGGCAAGCCGTTCAAAACGCGTGACGGTGGTACCGTAAAGCTTATTGATCTTTTGGATGAGGCTGTCGTTAAAGCCAAGGCGGCGATTAAAGAAAAAGATGACTACTCTGAAGAGGAAGTGGAAAGACTGGCGAAGATCATCGGTATCGGTGCCGTGAAGTATGCCGATCTTTCCATCAACCGTGAATCGAACTATATTTTCAACTGGGACAAGATGTTGTCATTCGAAGGCAATACCTCGTTATATATGCAGTATGCCTATGCGCGCATACAGAGTATTTTCAGGCGCTACAGAGGAGAGATCAAAGGGAGTGTTGTCATTACGGATGTGCTTGAGCATCGTTTGGGTGTGATGCTGCTTCGCTTTGAAGAAGTACTTGACCGGGCAGCGGAGGATGCTGCACCCAACCAGATCACAACCTATCTGTACGAATTGGTCACACTGTTTATGCGTTTTTATGAGCAGAATCCTATTTTGAAAGAGGGCGTTGATGAAGAAGTGAAACTCTCTCGTCTGGTTTTGGCGGATATGACAGCAAAAACCATTAAGCAGGGCTTGGATATACTCGGTATTGATGTGGTAGATAAACTCTAAAGGAGATATTGATATGAAGGCACTGATAGTAGTGGGTATCCTTGCAACATTTGGGCTCATCTTTTTTCTTTATTACCGCAACAGGGATCTGAAAAAACTTTTGATAGCACTGGGTACATTTGTGTTGCTCATTTCTTTTGGGATTATGGGCAATATTACCCGGCAGATCATTCCTCTTTTTTTGGCGCATGTCATATTGGTGGTCTTTGCGTGGGGTGGGCTGCTGTATTATCTGTTCAGAGGCAAATATTACTGGTGGGTGATTTTTTCACCGGCAGTCACCCTTGCGCTCTTCATTGCACTTTCTTTGCTTGAGGGATCACGGTACGAGGATGTGTTTGCTTTTTAAGCGTCCTGCCTACTGTTCTTTTTTTTGATTTTCCACGAGTTCGCTTAAGAATGTTTCCAGTGAATAGCGCTGTCTGTACTCGGGAATCATAATATGGATCAGTATATCGCCCAGATCCGCTACAGCCCAGTCATCACTGATATCTGTTGCCAGAAATGTTTCGCCAAGCGGTTTGAGATCTTTTTTGAGATGTTCAAAAAGTGCTACGGTATGTTTGCCGTTCAGTGAATTGGCGATTACCACATGTTTGGCAATATAATCTGTATTTCCAAGGTCGAATACTTCGATCTCTTCCGCTTTTTTTTCATCCAGTACCTTTACGATATGTTCTATTCTGTCGTTTGTTGTCATGTTTTGTTTTATCCTTTTTTGTTGTCATTTATAGTCTCTTGGACCGATTTTTTTATTTTGCTGTCAATATAGTGTAAATCTCTTTTCTCCCTGATGGCTGAGGAACTGACCGGAAAGTCTATTTCCAAGAGTTTCCATGAGTTCAGCATGTCCGTATCAAGAAAATGGTTCTCTCTGGTGGCGATCACCCAGGTGACCGTTTTGTTCAGCCAGTCAAACGCATGCCATTGTGTCAATGTTGACAGATTGTCAGATCCGATAATGAGATACTTTACCTTATAGGTGCGGTTAAAATATTGTACACTTTGTGAAGTGCGTATACTTTTGCCTTGTTTGATCTCATAGTCATCAACGGTTACTTTGGGAATGTCATCAAAAAGCCGATGACACCATTTCAGACGTTTCTGTGCACTTGCCAGGGATGTACTTTTAAAAGGGTTCAAATAGGCAGGAACGATAATAAGCCGGTCGATATCCAGATGTTCAACTGCCTTGAGAACAATTTCCTGATGTCCCCGGTGGGGAGGGTCGAAACTCCCTCCGAATATTGCGACTTCCGGCTTGGACTGATTAACCAAATGCTAACCTCACTTACTGTAAAATAATATACTATTTAATGTGACATTTTTTGGGTAAAACCCAAAAAAATAACGCTAATACCGGGTTTATTCCGGCAGCAGGCGTTCGCAGAAAGTATTCTTGGGATTACTGATGCGACTGGTCGCATTTTAGCATAAAAAGCATAAGGGATGCGTATGGCGGTAAAAGTAGCGATAAACGGTTTGGGAAGAATCGGGAGATGTGTGGCAAGGATTATTGCCCAGAGAGAAGATATCGAGCTTGTGGCAGTCAATGCGAGCGGGACGGAAGCAATGCTTGAATACAATTTAAAGTATGACTCCGTACACGGTACAAGAACGGATGTCAAGGTAGCGGATGGGTATATTTGTATAGGCAAAGACAAGGCAAAGATCTTTGCGGAACGCGCACTTGAAAAGATCGACTTTGCAGGCTGCGGCGCTGAGATCGTACTGGAATGCACCGGTGCTTTTTTGACAGCAGAGAGTGTTCAGCCGTACCTTGAGAACGGTATTCAAAAGGTACTTTTTTCCGCACCGGCAAAAGATGATACGCCAACATTCGTACTGGGTGCCAATGCAGAGGCGTATGAAGGGCAGGCCATTGTTTCCAATGCAAGCTGTACTACGAATGGCCTGGCACCGGTCGCCAAAGTACTGGATGACGCTTTTGGCATTGAAAAAGGCTTGATGACCACGATCCATTCCTATACCTCCTCTCAGCCGATTCTGGATGCAAAGCATAAAAAAGATCCAAGGAAAGGACGTTCCGGCGCGAGCAATCTCGTACCGACGACCACCGGGGCGGCCAAAGCCATTTCCAAAGTGCTTCCGCAGCTTGAAGGCAGACTTAACGGCCAGGCGATCAGGGTACCGACCCCGGATGTTTCCATGGTGGATTTGACCGTAATACTGAAAGAAGAAGTGATACTTGATGAAGTGAAAGCCGCTTTTAAGATCGCCAGTGAAGGAACACACAAAGGTATCCTCGGTGTCGATGAAGAATACCGGGTCTCCCAGGATTTCGTGGGTGAAGAGCTCAGCAGTGTCGTTGCTATCGATACTATTCAAGTTATCGGCGGGAATATGGTCAAAGTACTTTCCTGGTACGACAATGAGTGGGGATACTCCTGCCGGCTTGTAGATATGGCTGTACATATCAGCAAAAAATAACATTTGGAGGATTTATGCTAAGAACGATCAAAGATATCGATATCGATGGGAAAAGAGTATTTATACGCTGTGACTTCAATGTTCCAAAAGATGAATTTGGAAATATTACGGATGACAGACGTATCCGTGCTGCGCTGCATACGATCCGCTACTGTATTGACAGAGAATGCAGGATCATTCTGGCTTCCCATTATGAGCGGCCGGAACCGGGGAAGTATGAGGAAAAATATTCTCTCCGCCCCATAGCCAAAAGACTGCATACGCTTTTGAAGATCAAAAACGAACTCTATATGGCAAATGATGTTGTCGGTCCGGACGCCAAAGAAAAAGCATCAAAACTTCAGCCTGGAGATATTTTGATGCTTGAAAACCTCCGTTATGAAGCAGGGGAAACAGCCAATGATGAAACCTTTGCCAAAGAGCTTGCATCGTTTGCTGATGTGTACATTAATGATGCTTTCGGTGCCTGCCACAGAAAGCATGCGTCCATTTACGCTATTGCGATGCAGTTTGACAAAGAGCACAAAGCAGCCGGTTTCCTTTTGAGCAAGGAAGTGAACTTTTTCAGTAAAGTACTTGAAGATCCTATCAGGCCTTTCATTGCAGTGGTCGGAGGATCAAAAGTTTCCGGAAAACTTCAGGCGCTGAATAACCTGCTGAACAAAGTTGACAAAGTGATCATCGGTGGAGGTATGGCTTTTACTTTTCTAAAAGCACAGGGCTATGAAATCGGTAAATCACTTGTTGAAGATGATTTGATCGATGAAGCAAGAGATATTATGGAGAAAGCACATTCCCTGGGGGTAAAATTCTACCTGCCGGTCGATTTTGTCGTGGCTCCGGAATTTTCTGAAAATACAGCAGTCAAGTATCTGCCTTCCCAGGAGATCCCGCATGACTGGATGGGGCTCGATACCGGTCCTGCTTCTTCACGGCTTTTCAGGGAAGTACTCAATGATGCGCAGACGATCATCTGGAACGGTCCGATGGGGGTGTATGAAATGGACAAGTTCTCCAAAGGAAGTCTCATGATGTCACACCATATAGCGGAGACACATGCAACGACCATAGTAGGAGGAGGTGATACTGCCGATGTAGCACAGCGTGCAGGTGATGTGGATGAAATGACATTTGTCAGTACCGGCGGCGGTGCAAGCCTGAAACTCATTGAAGGTGTGAAACTTCCCGGGATAGAGGCATTGGAAAAATGATTTATGCAGCCAATTTCAAAATGAACCATACCCGGGCAAGCACACAAGCCTATCTGAAAACACTCGAGGCAAAATTGTCCAAAATGCACAGCGGGGACCGTGTTTTGGTTTTTCCTCCTGCAACAGCATTGACTGCGCATACAGGAAATATTACTGTAGGGGCACAGAATGCCTATAGGGAAAGAAACGGTGCTTTTA
>NZ_WGDD01000031.1 GCF_015493435.1 Sulfurovum sp. | reverse complement strand
GGAAGTATGTGATAGAAAAACCTATTATCCAGGGTGGTATGGGTGTAGGTATATCCTGGGACCAGCTGGCAGGAACTGTTTCGAAAGAAGGCGGGCTGGGTGTTGTTTCCGCTGTGGGCACGGGTGTATACAAGAATAGGAAATACCTTCACAACAATGAAATGGTAGGCAAGGAACACCGGCCGCTCGAGGCGATCAATTTTTATTCGTATTCTGCTCTGCAGCATATTTTTGACAATGCAAGGGAAATCTGCGGAAACAAACCTCTTGCAGCCAACATTCTGTATGCACAGAGTGAATACAACCGTGTCGTTGAAGATGCCTGTAAAGCAGGTGCGGATATTATTATTACCGGTGCAGGCCTGCCTCTGACCATGCCAGAAGCAGCCAAAAACTATCCTGATGTCGCACTTGTACCCATCGTGTCCACCGCCAAAGCACTCAGGATCCTTTGTAAAAGATGGAAAAAAACGCATAACAGACTGCCTGATGCGGTCGTTGTGGAAGGACCGCTGAGCGGCGGACACCAGGGGTTTAAATATGAGGAGTGTTTCCTCCCTGAAAATCAGCTTGAACTGATCCTTCCTCCTGTGGTGGAAGAGGCAAAAGAATGGGGTAATATTCCGGTGATCGCTGCCGGGGGTATTTGGGACCATGATGATATTGTGAAAATGATGGAACTGGGTGCCAGCGGCGTGCAGCTTGGAACACGTTTTATCGGAACAGTGGAGTGTGATGCCAGTGATGTGATGAAAAAGATCATCATCGGTGCGAAAGAAGAAGATATCAAACTTTTCAAGTCACCGGTAGGATATCCTGCACGGGGTGTCAAAACAGAACTGCATCGGCGCATAGAAGAGGGAACCGCTCCGAAGGTTGCCTGTATATCCAACTGTGTTGCACCCTGTGAGCGGGGTAAAGAGGCAAAAGTGGTTGGTTACTGCATTGCTGACAGACTGACCGATGCCTATGACGGTATTGCCGAGACAGGGCTCTTTTTTACCGGTTCAAACGGCTACAGACTGAATGAAATCATCACGGTCAAAGAACTGATAGACAAACTGATGAACGGTGAAGACAAATAGCGTGAAGCATCTGCGATTTATTTTTGCTGTTCTTCTCTTCCCCGTTCTGCTCTTTTCGTCGGCAGCACTGCTTCAGGAAGCTACACTGCAAAAAGGCGAACTGCATCTCATTTTCAATCAAGCCTATAACAAAAGCAATATCAGGCATTTTGTACTTAAAAAGCCCTATAGAGAAGTATTCGATCTCAGAAAGGTACGTCTGTCGGGTAAAAAAGTCGGCCATTCTCTTTCGTCAAAACATTGCCGGTCTATTCGGATTTCACAATATAAGAAAAGTACGGTACGTATTGTAATTGAAACAGGGAAACACTATATCTGTACTCCCTATCAGCCTCTTTTTTCTTTTAGCAGTTACAATATCCCCTTGCCCAAGTTCAGGGTGTCAGGCAAATCTAAACACCAAAACCAGAATAATATCAAAAAGAAAATAGCACAGTACATCAAAGATACATCGAGCAAAGTCACATCGATCTACAGACATCCGCCGGAATCTTTCTCCAGAAAACCTGTCAGAAAAGTTTCCAACAGGGTGCATCACAAAGAACTTATTGTGATAGATGCGGGGCATGGAGGACATGATACCGGTGCCATTGCCGGAGGAAAGCGGGAAAAAGATCTGGTACTTCAAATTGCAAAAAGAGTGGAAAGACAGCTGAAAAAAAAGGGCTATCGTGTCTATATGACCCGGCATACCGACCGTTTTCTGAAACTTCCCCAGCGTACGAAGATCGCAGACAGAAAGGGTGCAAAAGTGTTTGTATCCATTCATGCCAATTCCGTTCCGAAGAAAAAAAGAAACAAAGTACAGGGGGTTGAAACATTCTTCTTGCAGACAACAAGAGATGCCAAATCCCAAAGAATTGCCGCACGTGAAAACAAAGCGGTACTCAAGGGTGCAGGAAACAGGCTGAGTAAAAAAGTCATTGTAGATTCAGTACTTAACGGCCCAAAAATAGTACAATCCAACAAGCTGGCCATTGATGTGCAAAGACGGATTATTACCAACTTGCGTATGCATTACAGCGGGGTAAGAGACGGCGGAGTCCGGTATGCCCCTTTTTGGGTACTTGTAGGAGCAAGCAGACCTTCCATACTGGTAGAAGTAGGCTATATTTCCCATCCGAGGGAACGTAAGAGGCTGTTCAGTCCCAAATACCAGGAACTCATAGCCAAGGGGATTGCCGAGGGAATCAATAATTATCTGAACAACCGAAGAAAAGAGATAGATTTTGACTAAAGGAGAGAAATAATGCGATATATCAAATATGTGTTGATAGGATTTGGAGTCCTGTTTCTGATCACGGGCTGCGGCGGTCCAAGCCGTTCCGATGCACTCATTGTCATAGATGCGGGACACGGAGGTCATGACTGTGGTGCGTTGTGCGGAGGCAAACAGGAAAAAGACCTTGTGCTCCAAATTACAAAAAAACTGAAGAAAGCATTTAAAAGCAAAGGCTACAAGGTGTATCTTACCAGGGGCAAGGACAAGTTCCTCAAGCTGGGAGAACGAACACGTATTGCCGACAAGATGGATGCCAAAGTGTTTATTTCCATTCATGCCAATGCCATCGCAGACAAAGGACGTTTTGAAGCAGTTCAGGGTGTTGAGACTTATTTTCTGCAAAAAACACGGGATGCACGATCGCAGCGTGTAGCTACCCGGGAAAATGCTGCTGTACTGCAGGGCGCGGATGCCTTGAGCAAGGATGTGATTATTGATTCTGTACTGAACGGACCAAAGATCGTAGAGTCGAACAAACTGGCTATCGATGTACAGAACGGCATTATGAAGGAAGTACACAAGAAATACCGGGATGCAAGAAACGGCGGAGTGAAACCTGCACCGTTCTATGTTCTTGTCGGGGCAAGCAGGCCTTCGATTCTTGTTGAAGTGGGTTATATCACCAATACCAAAGAAAGAGAAAGACTTTTCTCTTCAGACTATCAGACACGTATTGCCAAGGGTATTGTTGAAGGGGTCAGCAGATACCTTGATAACAGGAAGAGAGATTTGGGGGTTTAACCGGGTTCATAAATTATTCATCTAATGATGGTATCATTTTGAAAGAATAAAGGTAAAAAGGAAAGTCGCATGAAGAAAATTCTATTGGGAATATTGCTGGTTTTTGGAAGTGCATCGGCTATAGAAGTCGGAAAGGTACCGCCAAATGTTGTTTTAAGCGGGAAGGACGGAGGCAGGGTTGACGGAACAGCATGGAATTCATCGATGCTTAAAGGCAAAGTACATATCATGTTCTATGTCGATCCGGATGAGCGAAAACTGAATGAGCCACTGACAGAAGCGCTGAAAAAACGGCACTTTGACAGAAAAAAATACGGATCGGTTGCCGTCATAAATCTGGCTGCCAGCTGGCTCCCCAATGCCGTTCTGGAAGCCAAACTCAAAGCCAAACAGAAAGAGTTCCCCGATACGATCTATGTTAAAGACAAGGAGAAGATCGTGCTGAAAAAATGGAATCTTGCTGATGACAATTCAGATATCCTTCTTTTTGACAAAAACGGGAAACTGATCTACCAGAAGTACGGTAAACTGTCGAACAGGGAGATCAAGACACTTTTGACACTGATTGACAAACACCTCTGATTTTACAGGTAGTGTTGTTTGAACCAGGTATAATAGAGTGCAACAAGGAGAAAACCGATGCCCAGAGCAGCCGTGATAGCTTCAAGAGATAGTGCCTGTTTTGCGGCGTAGCCAATGAAAAGGGCGGTGAGAACATTGGAAAGCATAAAGAACATATCATTGTATGAAATGACCCTCCCCATATATTTTTTTTCTGTCTCTTCCTGTATCAGCAGATAGGTGTAAGACCAGAGTGTGGTAATGAAAAAGCCCGTAACAAAAAGAGAGACAAGGGCAAGGTAAAAACTGTATTCAAACTGTGACCAGAGGATGATAGCGCTTCCCTGCAGCAGAAAAAACCAGTGCAAATTTTCTTTGTGTATGATCCTGCCTATGAAAAAAGGGCCGATCATCAGTCCGACAGCACGGGTAGCATTCATAATCCCGATCGAAAGAGGTACGGCAATAAGTTCTTTGTAATGGTGGTCGGCGAGCAGTGTAATAAGTGCATCGAAACTGGTCAGCCCAAGTGATGCATGCAGCAAAATGAGATGCAGCAGCTTTTTGTGAGACTTCAAATACGAAAACCCCTCCCTGAACAGCTGCCAGTTTGAAGCGACAAATGTATGTTGCTCAATAGTCAGTTTTAGTCCGAGCAGCAGCAGAACAGCAATGGTGTAGAGAAGCGCATCGAGCATAAAGGCAGTGTCAAAGCCGATCTTGTATGTGACAAAACCGCCTACCGCCATACCGGAGGCATAGGTAAATGACCAGATGATGGAATGGATCTCGTTGGTATTTTTAAGCATTTTGCCTTTGATCAGTTTCGGAAAAAGTGCCATTTCTGCGGAAAAAAGCATAGAAGCCGCTGCAGACCGTATGAAGATCAACAGCATGAGTATCCAGACAAAGGCAAGAGAATTGATAAAGATAAAACCGATGGTGGCACTGATTTCAACAAGAAGCAGCACGAGCATCATTTTCTTAAAGTCTATCCTGTCAATGACAATACCGATGATCGGTGCGAGTATAACTGCGGGAAGCATTGCCATAGCTGCAGTGAGAGCAATGGTCATTTCATCGGCACCGAAAGAGACGATCATGGAAAAGATCGCCACCTGGGAAAACCAGGTTCCAAAGTAGGAAATAAGCTGTATCAGTGACAGCCTTGCCACAACAGGGTGCTTAAGTGTTTCTCTATAGGTCATAGATGCGTTTATATGTCATCGTTAAGACCGTAAGGTATCTGTTTCTTTTCAAGCAGATCGATATACAGTTGAAAGGCTTTCTCTGCTTTGGCTTTATTATGGGAGGCTACTGAAATGGTTACACGCCATCCGTCACTGTAGCATTTTGGCAGAGAAGAGAATTCTACCTCTTTGGGCATCTGTTCCATCACTTCTATCAGTTCGTTTTCTTTGCATAGAGCAGTGAGGGTATAGCGGTAGTAGGTGCGTGGTTCCCGAAGCAGTTTTTTTAAAATTTCTTTTACCATGGGATGACTCATCTCCGGGAAACCGGGCATAAAGAAATAGCGTTCATCCAGTGAAAAAGCCGGCATTTTGTTTACCGGATTGTCAAGAAGCTGGGCTCCTTTCGGAAGTTCTGCCATTTTTATCGGGTAGGGATAAGCCTCTTCTCCCAGTTTTTCTTCAATGATCTTTTTGGCCTGGGCCTGTACATACAATTTCCCGTCTTTAAGTGCAACAGCGGCACACTTTCGTGTATAGTCATCAGGTGTAGAACCTATGCCCCCGAAAGCAAAGAGTACAGGGTTGGGTTGAGAAGCGATAAATTTGATAGTCTGGATGATAAGTGCAGGATCATCTTCTATGATAAAAGAGCCAGTGAGCTTTGCACCTTTTTCTGCCAGAGCTTTGGTAACAAAGTCAAAATGTTTATCCTGACGTCTGCGGTTGAGGATCTCAGTACCGATAATGAGGGTGAAAAAGTTTGGATGTGCCATATTGGATCATTCTCCTGATTTTGGAGGTTGGATATTCTGTATAGAGGTGAGGTATCGCAAGGAATACCACTCCATCTCTCATGTTTTATTGTAGAAGCATACCTTGCAGGTGTCCTTCTGAATTATTCCTCGATATAGTTCTTAAGCTTCCTGCCAACCTTGGGATGTTTTAACTTTTTGATCGCTGAAGATTCTATTTGTCTGACACGTTCACGGGTCACGTTAAGCTCTTTTCCAATCTCTTCGAGGGTTCTGTCACTTTCATCTTCAAGCAAGCCAAAACGCATACGGATGACAGCCTTTTCTCTTTCGTTAAGCTGGTCGAGTACTTCGTCTATCTGGTTGTTGAGGTCGTCTTTGAGTACTACATCTGTCGGGCTGAGTGTGGTTTTGTCTTCGATGAAGTCACCAAACCTTCCGTCGTCCTCGTCACCTACAGGTGTTTCAAGAGAGACCGGCTCTTTGGTGATCTTGATGACATTTTTTACCTTGTCCACGGTCAAACCTACCTCTTTGGCTATGGTTTCAAGATCGGGCTCTTTACCGGTTTCCTGAAGATGTTTTCTGATGATCTTGTTGATACGGTTGATCGTTTCTATCATATGGATCGGTATGCGGATGGTTCGAGCCTGGTCAGCAATGGCACGGCTGATGGCCTGACGGATCCACCAGGTTGCATAGGTAGAAAATTTGTATCCTTTTTCGTATTCGAACTTGTCGACCGCCTTCATCAGACCGATATTCCCCTCCTGGATGAGGTCAAGGAAAGGCAGTCCTCTGTTGGTGTAGCGTTTGGCAATGGAAACCACCAGTCTGAGGTTTGATTTTGCCATACGTGTTTTAGCCACTTCACTTTTGGCTTTTCCCTGACGGATCTGTTCGAGGATCGCCTGGAGTTTTTCCTCGGAGAGGTCAAATCCGCCTTTGCTCGCTTCTCTCGTCTCAAAGAGTTTTTTGATCTCCACATACGTACTTACCATCGTGGTTTCAGGTACGGAATCGATAATGTCATCTTTATCCATATTGATGATATTTTCGAGGATCTTCTGGTGATTGGCCCTGAGCGTATCGTTGAAAAGCGGAAGTTTGTATTCGAGACGTTTGAGCTCTTTTTCAAAACTGTCATCGCTTTTCAGTGCCGTTTCCATTGCTTTAACCAGTTCATTGATCAGTTTTGATGTCGGTCCGAGGTCAAGAAGTGCTGCTTTGAGCTGTTCTTTTTTATAGGCGATCTTGAGTCTTTCATGAACGATCTTCACAGGATCAGTTTCCGTTTTCAGGAAACTGTCAAGGTCTTCTCTTGCTTTCATCCACTCTTTTTTTGCTTTTTCGAGCTTTTTAAAGCTTTCTACAACCTGTTTGACCCTTTTGTCATTTTTAGGTACGCCTTTTTCGCCTTCCGTTTCTTCACCTTCGGCTGTGTCATCGCTTTTATCGTCTTCAAAACTTTTAAAGAGTTCTTTTACACGCCTCTCACGGTTAAGAAGCGGTTCTTTGTAATTAAGAATATACCCTATGAGGTAAGGTACGGAGCAGATAGCGTCAATGATGATATCTTCACCCTCTTCAATACGTTTGGAGAGATCAACTTCCTCTTCTTTGGTCAAAAGAGGAATTTTCCCCATCTCCCGCAGATACATTCTGACAGGCGAATCGGAACGGCTCCATTCAAGAAGTTCCTTTTCTTTATGCAGGTCAAACTCGTCTTCTCCCTCTCCCGCAACACCTCTTTTTCGTGCGTCTTCTCTTCTCTTTCTTTCTTTTTCGATCAGATATCCGGCATACTCCGAAGCGGAAATGATGTCGACTTTATTGTCAGTAGAGAGTTTTTGTATCTTTTTGGCCTGGGCAGCAGTGACCTGTTTGCCGAACTCTTTTGCGATATTTTCAAAGGTAACTACATCACCTTTTTTCTTAGACTTAAATAACGCTTCTATGTTTTTCATGCTGTCTTTTGCTGCCATTCTTGTCCTTGATGTTTGAGGTGAAGTGCCTCAGAATTGTTTAAGGTGGATTATACCGAAATTTTCTTCGTTTTTACTATTAAATTTGTTTAATTTCAGTTTTTTGGCTATAATCGCGAAAATTTTTACGGGTTTATACCCTGAATAAAGGATACAACTTTGCAAGGTAAAGTTTGGAAATTTGGTGATAATGTCGATACGGATCTGATCATCGCAGCAAGATATTTGAATACAAGTGAGCCTTCAGAACTGGCGAAACATGTTATGGAAGATGCCGATCCGGAGTTCGTTGCCAAAATGGACGAAGGTGACATCATTGTGGCGGGTGAGAATTTCGGATGCGGATCAAGCCGTGAACATGCTCCCATTGCACTCAAGGCAGCGGGAATCAATGCAGTGATTGCACCAACATTCGCACGTATTTTTTACCGGAATGCCTTCAATATGGGGCTGCCTATTTTTGAACTGCCGGAAGCAGGAGAAATAGAAGAGGGTGATGTCGTCAGAATCGATATGAATTCGGGTGAAATCATCAATGTCACACAGGCTAAGACGTACAAGTTTACTCCGATCCCTGAATTTATGCAGGAACTTGTCAATACGGGCGGACTAATAGAATTCGCAAAAAAAGAGATAGAAGCAGGAGCAAAATAATGAAAACATATAGAATTGGTGTGATCAAAGGTGACGGAATAGGCCCTGAAATTGTCGATGAAGCAATCAAGGTACTTGATTCTGTTTCTGTTTCCCAGGGGTTCAACCTCAAATATGAAGAGATGTTGCTGGGCGGTGCTGCGATCGATGCGACGGGTGTGCCGCTTCCTGATGAGACCATTCAGGGTGTTAAAAAGTGTGATGCGGTACTCTTTGGTGCCATAGGCGGGCCGAAATGGGACAACCTGGAGCGTCATCTCAGACCTGAGACCGGACTGCTGGGGCTGCGTAAAGAGATGGGAACCTTTGCCAATCTTAGACCGGCAATGGTCTATGACGAACTGGTAAATGCTTCAAGTCTCAAGCCTGCAGTGATCCAGGGTGTGGATATTATGGTGGTACGTGAGCTGACAGGCGGTATCTACTTCGGCCAGCCCAGAGAACTTCATGCAGACAAAGCGTTCAATACAATGATCTATACAAGAGAAGAGGTAAAACGTATCGCGGTCGTGGCATTTGATATCGCTATGAAACGAAACAAACGTATCTGTTCCGTAGACAAAGCGAATGTACTTGAAGTCAGCCAGTTCTGGAGGGAGATCGTTGAAGAAGTTGCGAAAGACTACCCGGAAGTGGAGCTGTCGCATATGTATGTCGACAATGCGGCCATGCAGCTCATTCGTGACCCAAAACAGTTCGATGTGATCTTGACAGGGAACATTTTTGGTGACATTCTTTCCGATGCAGCTTCCATGCTCTCAGGTTCTATTGGTCTTCTTCCGAGTGCGAGTACGGGCAAAGGAGTAGGACTTTTTGAACCGATACACGGTTCGGCACCGGATATCGCAGGGCAGGGTATCGCCAATCCGCTTGCAACGATCTCGAGTGCAAGTATGATGCTGCGCTATGCACTGGGTGAAAGTGAAGCGGCAGACAAGATCGACGAAGCGATCAGGAAAGCACTTGCAGAAGGCTACAGAACCGGTGATATCGGTGATTATGATGCCAAAGAGATCTGCAGCTGTACAGAGATGGGCGATATTATCGCCAATTATGTCTCCAAATAGGTATTGCATAGTATGGAAAAACGCGCAAGGGTTCTGATAGACTGTGAAGATGCCAAAGGTCTGGTCTACCAAATTTCCAAAGTCTTTTATGACAGGGGCCTGAACATTGACAACAACCGGGAATTTGTCGACAAAGAGTACAAACGTTTCTTTATGAGGACGGTGGTTTCGGGGCATTTTGATGTTGAGGAACTTCATGATGAACTGGCATCCGTGGTTCCGGCTGATGCCCGTATCCGTGTCATCGAGCCAAGTGACAAAAAGATCATTCTGCTTGCTACGAAAGAGTCTCATGCGCTTGGAGATATTTTGGTCCGGCATGCGGACGGTGAGCTTGATGCGACCATTGAGTGCGTTATTGCCAACCATAATACGCTCGAAACGCTTGTGAAACGTTTTGATATCCCTTTTTTCTATATTTCTGCGGAAGGACTCAGCAGAGAAGAACATGAGTCAAAGGTGATGGCGTGTATCGACCAGTTCAAGTTTGACTATATGGTGCTTGCCAAATATATGCGGATACTCACGCCTGCATTCGTAGAAGCCTATGAGAAAAAGATAGTCAATATTCACCATTCCTTCCTCCCGGCTTTTATCGGAGCCAATCCTTACAAACAGGCTTATGAGAGAGGGGTAAAGATCATCGGTGCTACAGCGCATTTTGTGACCAACGATCTTGATGAAGGGCCGATCATTGCACAGGATGTCATACCGGTAAACCACCGTTTTGAGTGGAAAGATATGCAAAAAGCCGGACGGGATGTAGAAAAGATCGTTCTCTCCAGGGCATTGGCTCTGGTGCTTCATGACAGAGTCTTTGTCAACGGAAACAAAACGGTTATTTTTTAAAATATGTTCAATATTGTCCTTGTAGAACCGAAAATACCGCAAAACACAGGTACCATTGGACGTTTATGTGTCAATCTGGGCGCAACGCTGCATCTTGTCAAGCCGCTTGGTTTCGATATTGACGATAAAGCAGTCAAACGGGCAGGGCTGGATTATTGGAAACATCTTGATCTTGTTGTCTGGGAAAATTTTGACGATTTTCTGACTGCACACCCGATTGGTATGCATTCCTATATGGCAACCACTAAAACGGACAACCTGTATTTTGATGCGCCGTTTCAAAAAGGGGATTACATTCTCTTTGGTTCAGAAACAAAAGGAATAGATGAAAAAGTACTTTTGGCACATCCGGAGCAATGTATTACCATTCCCATGGGAGGCAAAGGCAGAAGTTTGAACCTCGGCGTAAGTGTAGGCGTGGTTATGTATGATGCACTGCGCAAAAACTATGAAGGTTTTGAAAAAATCACGATTCAAAACAGTTTAAAGGAAGGTTGATGTCTTTTGGAGATTATGTCTATATTGTTGCTGTCATTCTTTTTGCCTACATGACGTTTGTCATTATCAGAAACAATTTCAGGTCCAAATTTGATGCGCAGGAACGACGCAAAGATCTGGCGGACGAATATGAAGAGGATTACATCGTGGACAAACAGCCGGAGTCCAAAGAGGACTAACCCCCTATTTACCAACATTTCGATAGAATAAATGTTATTATTTGTATAGGACTTTCCATATGACACAACCACTACTTATCGAGATCGGCGTAGAAGAACTTCCCGCCATCCCACTGCTCAAGATCGTATCCAACATTGAAAAATCCTGGAAAAAGATCCTTGAAAACTACAAACTCGACAATGACTTTGAATTTATCTATACTCCGAGACGTCTGGTACTCAAGCATGCCGACATGCCTGAAAAACAGGAAGATCAGACCATTGAACTGATGGGACCTCCGGTCGCGGCCGCCATCAAAGACGGTGTTCCGACCAAGGCGGCTGAAGGATTTGCCAGAAAATGCGGTGTGGGTTTTGAAGCACTCGGGCGTGCCGACAACAATGGCAGAGAAGTACTTTACTTCAAAAAAGAGGAGAAAGGTGCCCAGACAGCTGCGTTGCTTCAGGAAATGCTGGAGAAGTGGATCGCATCCATGTCCTTTGGAAAAATGATGCGCTGGGGAAGCAGAAGTGATGAATTCATCCGACCCGTCAGATGGCTTCAGGTACGCATGGGCGAAGATTCCATTCCTGTAGAACTTTTCGGGGTACAGTCCGGTACGAAGACTTATGTACACCGTATGGTCAGTTACGATGCAGTGGAAGTGCCGAGTATAGAGGCTTATGAAACGATATTGGCAGAGGGTGCGGTACTCCTGCATCCCAAAGAGAGAGAAGCGGTCATCCTGACGGAATTCGATGCCCTGGAAGCAGAATACGGCATTCTCATCGAAAGAGACAGGTCTCTGCTTGCCGAGGTCGTTGCCATTACGGAAAATCCCAAAGCACTGGTAGGAAGTTTCGATGAACTTTTTCTTGAGCTGCCGCCTGAAGTGATCATCACTTCCATGAAAGAGCATCAGCGTTATTTCCCGGTATTTGAACACGGGAAGATCACCAACAGATTCGTAGTGGTCAGCAATGCCTATACCGATGACTACTCCAAAGTGATTGCCGGGAATGAGAGGGTACTCAGGCCCCGACTTGCAGACGGACTTTTCTTTTACAAAAATGACCTCAGGAACGGACTCTCTACGGACGGTCTTGAAAAAGTACAGTTCATTGACGGGCTTGGTTCTCTTGCCGACAAGATCAAAAGAGAAAAAAGTATTGCGGTCAGACTGCTTGCGCTCTACATGGATAGACTTGAAGCCCAGACCGGTAAAAGTTCCGCAGAACTTGAAAAACTGATGGACAGAGCTGTTGAGCTGGCCAAAGCGGACCTCATGAGCGAAATGGTTTACGAGTTCACTGAACTTCAGGGACTGATGGGCTATTATTATGCCAAAGCATTGGGTGAAGACCCCCTGGTCTACAATGCGATCAGGGAACAGTACATGCCCGTGGGCGAGGGTGCCGAACTTCCATCGTCACTTTTCGCTTCCATCGTGGCCATGAGCATCAAACTCGATACCCTCTTCGGACTTTTCTCCGTCGGCAAGATTCCGACCGGTTCTAAAGACCCTTTCGCGCTGAGACGTGCGGTGAACGGTATCGTCCGTATTGTGACAGACAATGATATTACGTTCAATATTGATGACAGCATTGAACTGCTCAAATCGGAGTATGAAGTATTCGATACAAATGAACTCAAAGCCTTCATCATTGAGCGTATCAACAAATCACTCGATGCCAATCCGTCAGTCATCGCTGCGGTACTGGCAAGCGGTGAACTCGATATTAACGAGATCGCCAAAAAAGTAGCGGCACTTAACGAGATCGTTTCTGCAGATACCTTCAAAGAACAATTCTCTACCTTCAAACGTGTGGCGAACATTTCCAAAGATGTGGACCTCGATGGTGATCTGAAAATTGATGTGTCACTTTTCAAAGAAGAAGCGGAAGTAGCTCTTTATACAGCCTATGAAAAAGTGATACACCAGAATTTTCCTGATTACAGAACACGTCTTGAAGCACTTTTCGGCTTGAAACGTGAACTTGATACCTATTTTGACGATGTTATGGTCAATACGGAGGACGAGGCACTGAAAACCAACAGACTGCATACGATCGGGTCTATCTATAAAACTTTCAAGAATATCGCGGATATTAAAGAGATCTCTGTTTAGCAAAGTGACAAATTCAATAAAGTGAGTGAGATAATATGTCTCAAGTTTATGACACCATCGTGATCGGAGCGGGTATTGCGGGGTGTTGTGCCGCATTTGTTTTACAGCGAAAAGGACAGAAAGTCCTTTTAGTCGACCGGAGCAGTATGGCGGCCAGCGGGGGTTCCGGTGCGGCGGGTGCGTTTGTTTCTCCCAAGATCGGCAAGGGGTCTCCGCTTCAGAAACTCACCAATGAAGCCTTTCATTTTTCCCAAGCGTTCTACCTTGAGTATTTTCCGGATTACTTTCATCAGACAGGTGTAATACGTATTCCCAAAGATGCGGAGGATGCCGGGAAGTTCTCTCTGTATGAGGCATTTAATGAATCACACTACAGGTGGGTCAGCAAAGAAGCATTGGAAGCACTCGGTATTCACAATGCCCAGGACAGTTTTCTTTTTGAGGAGGCAGGTGTATGCGATGCACCTGAACTCTGCAATGCCATTGTTGCACAGATATCTTTTCAACAGTTCGATGTCAATCAACTCATTTATGAGAATGCTCACTGGACGATCCTCAATGCTCAAGGTGCAACACTCAGTACCAAGAATATAATACTTTCCACCGGTTACCAAAACACACTCTTCGACATGCGCTATATGGGGGTCAGAGGCACCTGGGGAAGCCGCGGTGACTATGAAAGCGAGCTTGACCTGAAAGTCAGTATGCATAAAAGCATTTCTGTTTCCGCCAATGTCAACGGCATCATCAAAATAGGGGCGACGCATGTCAAGGCCAAAGAACCCTGTATCGTTTGTAACGGAAAACCGCTTCAGGTCCTGGAAGAGAAAGCAGCAGAAATGGTCGATACTTCTGACTTCAAGCTCAAAGAAACTTTTTGCGGGATGCGTTCGGGTTCCAAAGACTACTTTCCCCTGGCCGGAAAAGTGATCGATGTACCCTATATGTTCGAGAGCTGTCCGGCAGTACTTCGAGGGGCAAAACCCCCGTTGAAACATGTGAAAAATCTTTATATCTGCAACGGTCTCGGAGGAAGGGGATTTGTCTTCGCCCCACTGATGGCAGAGTGGTTGGCTGAGATGATTGTTGAGGGGAAAGAGATAGACCCGAGGGTGAATCCGGATAGACTCTTTTTAAAGTGGTGCAGAAAACTGTAGGGTGCGTGGTTACGCGCCCTACACTTGGTTCCACGGTTCCCATTCGGGTATTTGCGAGATGTGCGGAAACCCATCCAGTATTTCCTGCGGCTGGAACTTCGGTTTGTAGGCAAAAGCTTTGCAGCCTTCTACCCAGTAACCCAGATAGATCCAGGGAAGTTCCAGTATCTTGGCTAGTTTGATCTGGTAAAGCAGAGAGAAAGTCCCCAGTGAGAGATGCGCATAGTCCGGGTCGTAATAGAAATAGATAGCGCTGATGCCGTCTTCGAGGATATCAATGAGGTCAACACCTACAAGTTTGTCATCGACAATGTAAAGCACTTCCTTGCCAAAATCCTGTGCTCCCTCAACAAAATTTTCATTGTATTCCCTTTGTGAGATATTGCGGTAGCTCCAGCCGTCTTTTTTATGTTTGTAGGCATGGTATTTGTTGTAAAGATCAAGATGGGCAACCGTGAGCGTCGGTTTCTGAACGATAATTTTTGTTTCTTTGTTCTTTTTGATCGTACGCCGCTGTGATTTGCTGTAATGATAGTTAGTGGCATTGATACGGAGACTCTTGCATTCATTGCATCCGTTGCAAACAGGATGAAAATAGTATTTTCCGAAACGTCTCCATCCCCGTTGGATCACAGCGGTGGCAAATTTTTTATTGGCCCGGTCGACATATTTGTAATGCATACGAACCTGATTGCCCGGAATGTAGGCACAGTCATAGTCCAGCATGGAAAAATCTGTCGATGGCGGGTTGAGTAAGTCAAGTTCTTCATTCATAATCGCGATTATACTCAAATTGTTGTAAAATTCATATATTTTCAATGCATATATTTTTTTGGGAGTCTTTGTGTTTCTTTACCAGCCGACATCGGGTTACTGTTACAACAGCGACTCCATTTTTCTCTATGATTTCATTTATTCTTTCACTCCGAAGGGTTCTTTGCTGGATGTCGGCTGTGGAGTGGGGATCATTTCTCTGTTGTTGACCCGTGATTTCAAGATTGAGACGAGCATTATCGACAAACAGGAAAACATGTTGAACTATGCCAGGCACAATTTTGTTCTCAACGGGTTAACCGCAAAAAGCCATTTGGGAGATTTTACCGGGCTGGAAACAGAAGACCGTTTCGACTACATTGTTTCCAATCCGCCTTTTTATGACCCGAGGGTCACACAGAGTGAGAACAGCCACCTCAATATTGCCCGTTATGCGCACCACCTTCCCATTGAAGCTTTTGTCAGACGGGTCAAAACTTTCCTGAAGCCGAAAGGCTGGTTTATTTTCTGTTATGATGCCAAGCAGATCGATCTGCTCTTGCATCATTTGAAAATAAATGCTATAAACCCTGAGAAGATACAGTTCGTACATTCCAAGATGGACAGAGAGTCAAAACTGGTTTTCATCGCGGCCAGGAACAATTCGAAGTCTATGACGCAGATCCTGCCTCCGTTGGTGGTTTTTGATGAGAACAATGACTATACCCCCCAAGCGATGAAGGCATTCGAAAAAGCCGATACACACAGTATCAAAGGAGAATTTGGCTGATGAAAGATCGAAAATGGAAGATTGATAATGTAGGGTGCGTAACCATGCACCAATTAAAGAGTAAACGGAAAAACAAATATGAATGACAAGCTGATGGAAAAAGAAGGATACAACTACAAGTTCGATCCCTCGGCATGTGAAGAATGCGGCGGGCATTGCTGTACGGGAGAGAGCGGTTATATCTGGGCAAAGTATGATGAGATCGTGAATATGGCAGCGTTTGTTAACCTTTCGGTAGCGGAATTCGCTACAATGTATCTGAAAAAAGTGAAACACCGTTATTCGCTGGTCGAAAAGAAACTGGCAGAAGACAATTATGCCTGTATCTTTTTCGATGAAACGAAAGAACGGTGTTCTATCTATCCTGTGCGACCGTTGCAATGTCGCACTTTTCCCTTTTGGGAACAGTTTAAACATGATGAAAAAGAGGTGAAAAAAGAGTGTCCGGGAATCGTATAATACAATCTATTGTTATGGCTGTACTCCTATTGACAGGTACAGGGCAGGCTAAAGAGCTGAATGTTGTCAGCAATGATACACTTATTATCCAGGGACTTTTGTTCGAAGAATATAAAGCATACGACCTCAGTTATGAAGTCTTTAAAACACTCTATACCAGGACAGGTGACAAAGAATACCTGTTTAGAGAAGCTGCCTCTTCACTGATGGGAAATATTTACATCAATGAGACTATCAAACAATTGAAAACATGGGATGAGGCACATCCTGATACACTTGAAGTCAGACGGCTGCTGATCCCTCTGTATCTTACTGCAAAAAGGGTGCAGGATGCCAAAAGTGAAGCCGAAATTCTTCTAAAACGCTCCAGTAAACCGGAAGATATCGATTTGGCTTCCAATCCCTATCTTTACAGCGGAAATTTTAAAAAGGCAGCAATGCTTCTGGAAAAGGTATACAGTAAAACTTCCAATGAACGTGTACTGTTGCGTCTGAGCAGTATTATGGACGAATACACAGGCGAGCGAAAGAAAGCGATACAGATGCTTGAAACACATCGGCGTATGAATGTGCTTACTTCTGATGCAGTGTATTTAAAGCTTTTGGATCTTTATGTCAAAGAGAATGATGTGGACGGTGTTATCAGCACCTATAAAGCACTGTATGAAAAAGACAAAAAGGAAAAATATCTTAAAAAAGCGATCGATGCCTATGCTTTTAAAGGAGATCTTGACGGGGCAATTGCTTATCTTGAAAAAGTGAAAGATGAAAAAGCCGATTATATTCTCTATGAACTCTATAAACGGAAAAAACTTTTCAATAAAGCTTTTTTGCTGACAGACAAGCTTTATGCAGAGCAGAAAGATCCTAGATGGCTTGCCGAAAAAGGTATATTGCTGTTTGAAAAATCAAAAAACAAAAATGACAAAAAAATGATCAAAAATGTACTTTCCTATTTTGAAAAAGCCATACAGATGGGAGAGGATGACAGTATCTACCTGAATTATTACGGATATACCCTCATCGATAAGGAAATTGATGTGAAGAAAGGGATCAAAGTCATTGAAGATGCTCTGGTGCAGCAGCCTGACAATACGTATTATCTTGATTCGCTTGCCTGGGGATATTACAAAGAAAAACGGTGCCGGGAAGCACAGGCTCTTATGAAGAAAGTGGTTGATGAGGAAGGACTGAAAGAACCGGAAATTGCAGAACACTGGAAGAAAATACAGGAATGCAAGTAAAAACGTTCAGCGTTAGCGAGTACGTGTTGGGGTATAATACGGCAAAAATTTTAGTGAGAAAATTATGGCTCAGATTTTAGATGAAATTATCAAAAAGACAAAAGAAGATCTTGCAAAGAGAAAAGTAGACTATCCGGTAGAATGGCTGGGGCGTTCTCTTGCCTTTAATCCTTTTGTACCAAAAGATGTGCAGACAGCACTGCGTTCAACAGAAGAGAATCCCTACCGTATCATTGCTGAAGTAAAAAAAGCAAGCCCGAGCAAGGGGGTTATCCGTGAAGATTTTGACCCGATGGTCATTGCACAGGCATATGAAAAAGGCGGTGCAGATTCTCTTTCCATTTTAACCGAACCGCATTTCTTTCAGGGTGACAAAGAATACCTTGGAATGGTACGCCGCTATGTCAGTATTCCTCTGCTCAGGAAAGATTTCATCGTAGACAAATACCAGATCGTCGAGGCACTGGCTTTCGGTGCGGACTATATATTGCTTATTGCCAAAGCCCTTTCCCGTAAAGAGCTTAAAACACTTTACGAATATGCACTGCACCTTGGACTGGAAGTTCTGGTAGAGATACATGACAAGAGCGATCTTATCAAAGCAATGTTCGCCGGCGCGACCATCATCGGCATCAACCACCGAAATCTTGAAACTTTCGAGATGGATATGCGACTGACTGAAAAACTTATTCCTCTTATTCCGAATAACAAGATCATTGTGGCGGAAAGCGGTATCAATGACCATGAAACAGTTGTAGAAATTTCCAAAATGGGTGCGGATGCTTTTCTTGTAGGAGAGCATTTTATGCGACAGGATGATATTACCGCTGCTATCAGATCTGTAAAATACGGAAAATAAGTTTCGCACAGGGTGTTGTCTCCCGACAGCGCTGTGATGTGTTTGTCCCTCTTCTTTTTTAGCAAATAATCTACTGTTTGTTTCAAATTATTGTTATCTTCCAAGCCCTTAGCTATATTTTTTTGAAAAATCAATGAATTAAAAATTATATTGAGATATTTTATTTAAATATATTATAATAAAATATAATTAAGGGGCAGTATGAAATATGCATTGCTATTTTTTATGTTTACATTTTATCTGTTCGGGCAAAATACAAAATTAGTGGCACGCTACTATGTTGATAAATCACATCACTGGTCTGTTGAAGAGGCTTACCACAATAGAAACAGGTTTAGTGTATTGACACAAAAAAATGCAACTTTGGGATTTACCGAAGGCAATGTATGGATTTATGTCAATGTACAGAATTTGGCGAACAAAAATATATCTGAAATGTTGGAGTTCCCCTATCCTCTACATGACTATATTACTGTGTATGTACATAAAAACGGTCATTTTGAAAAAGAGTACATGACAGGAGATCTCACTCCTTTTGATACAAGGAAGATAAAAACAAATGATTTTGTCATACCTTATACGTTAAAGGCTTTTGAAAAAAAAGAAATACTGTTTAAATTCAGTTCCAACTCATCCCTGAATATTGGTATACGGCATTTTTCCCTGAAAGAGTACTACAGCAATGTATCTCAGAACGGGCTTTTTTTGGGACTTTATTATGGGGCTGTATTGATTATGCTTATGTATAATTTTATTTTGTTTTTAATGATTAAAGAATGGGTTTATCTGTATTATGTTGTTTTCCATATGTTCCATCTGGCACTTCAGTTGGGTCTGAACGGTCTGGCATTTGAATATTTTTATCCGCACTATCCTGCGATAAATCACTATTTTATTCCTATTGTATTTAGTTTAACGAATTATTATTCCATTCAATTTACGGTATTGTTCCTCGAACTGGAACGGTATAATGCTGTATTGGCGTTAATGTTGAATCGATTCAAATACCTTTTCCTCTTTACGATGATATCCATATTCTTTCTTTCCTATAATGTAAGTATTATCCTTATTACCATTCTTTCCATGCTCAATATTGTGCTTTTGTTTTTGATCAGTATCTATATTTTATACAGATACAGAACGATGGCATCGAAATTTTTTGTCTCGGCATGGAGTTTTCTGCTCATAGGGGGACTCTCGGGGGAAATGCAGAATATGGGATTGATTCATATGAATCGGTTTTCTCTTTATGCACCGCAGATAGGTGCTTTCTTTGAGTTGGCACTTTTGTCTTTTGCCCTGGCATATCGTTATAATGAAGTATTTTCAAAATTAACCTGTACAGAAGGCGAGCTAAGAGAACTCAATGTACATCTGGAAGACAAAGTGAGGGAACGTACCTTCGACCTGGATGAAAAAAATAAAGAACTTTTTATTGAAATCAATAATAAAAATATACTTTTTCGTGAATTGTATCACCGGGTAAAGAATAATCTGCAAATTATTTCGGGCTTGTTGTCACTGCAGATCAGACGTGTCATCCAAAAAGAATCAAAAGATATTTTAGCCGATACCAACCAGCGTATTAAATCTATGGCCATGATCCATGAAAAACTCTACCAGTCAGATGATCTGACTGCCGTAAATATGCAGGAATATACACATGATCTGGTAGAAGAATTACAGCATAGTCTGGAATATAATGATATTCTTTTTATGATTCAGTGTGAAAAGATCCGACTGACGCTTGAAACAGCTGTTCCCATGGGGCTTATTATCAATGAACTGGTCACCAATGCTGTAAAATATGCTTTTCCTGCGCACCAAAGCAGTAAAAATATTGCTATTAAGATGTATACTGTAAAGCATGATGCAGTCATACTTGAAGTGTATGATAATGGTAAAGGAGTAAAATTGGAGAAGGCAAAAGAAGGATTTGGTTTCAAGCTGGTTCAATCACTGGCAGGATATCAGCTCAAGGGAGATATAGAGACATACAACAGCCAGGGCCTGCACCATAAAATCACATTTCCCGGAAGTATATTGTTATGAAAATCGTTATTGTGGAAGATGAAGGTATTACGGCACTTTTTTTACAGGAAACCATTAGTGATTTCGGACATACCGTTGTAGGGATTTTTGACAATGCCGAAGATACATTGGAATGTGTTCAACACCAGTCAGTAGACCTTGTTTTCATGGATATTCAGATCAACGGTTCAATTGACGGTTTGCAGTTGGCAGAAAGAATACATGCCAAATATGCACATGTCGGTTTTATTTTTTTAACCTCTTTTAAAGACAGTCACACCATACGGCAGGCACTGTTTGTCAAACCTTTGGGATACATTATAAAACCTGTTGTAGAGAGTGATATAGAAGCGATTTTGATGGTAAGCGAAAGTCAAATGTCTCCTGAACGAACGATAGCACCTGACACGATATACTGCAACGGATATACCTATAACATTGAAACAAAAGATCTGTACTACAAGGACAACTATATTGTTTTGAGTCAGAAAGAGCAGTTATGCTTTGATGCTTTGATACGGTATAAAAATGCGCATATCAGCGTGGAACAGCTGATTGAAATGATTTGGGGGGATGGGCATGAACACATATCTTCGCTTCGCGAACTGACCTATCGGTTAAGAAAAAAAGTTCCTCATATTCATATTAACAATATCCCCAACGTCGGATATATCCTTTTATGCGAGTCATCAGTCTAAGAGAATATCCAGTATTCTAATTTCAATCTAATTCTTATAGGTTATACTTTTTTATTAAGATAAAAAAGGATTATTTATGAATAAATATAAAATAATTATTATGTTGTACAGTACTTTTATACTGCTGGCCTGTAACAGCAATACAAATGCTCCTGAAAAAGTGGTTCCAGCTGAAAAAGAAATCGCTCCAGCGGGTATCATTACGGAAAGCAGCGGAGATTTAGCCAGGTATACCGTAACTTCATCAAATAAAATTGTGTTAAACCTCGAGTCACAGAAGAGTCATAAAAATGACATTCCTCCGATAGGTGCAGATGCTTTTGATGTGTATATTGACAGAGAGTCTTTACATACCTACTGTTTTGAAAATGATTTGGGTGCTGGATATGATTTGATCATTGCAGACAAAAATGAAACACGCTATTTGGATATGACACAAGGCTGTCATACTGTGAATCTGAAACAGGGTATTTACAGATATACGCTCCGTAACGGCAGCGGTAAATCTCATACAGTATTTTTCTATCCTAAAGAAGAAACTTCATCATTGGCAACACCAGTAACACCCCAAAATACTTCTGGCGGGTTGCAGAATAGAATATTAGCAAAAAAAACAGTGATATCTTTCGATATCTGCAAAGGGTGCAATTTATTCGGTCTGAACTTGTCTCATCTTGCTTTTTCAAATACGTTTGTAGACAGTGAGATTTCGTTGCGCCTGGAAGAATCGTATTTGAAAAAACTTGATATAACACAAAGCGATTTCTTTAAAATACAAAACCAGGATCGTGATGAATTCGGAAATGAAAATAAACCACCGTTGAATATGGAATTGGCAAATCTTGATGCGTCTGACCTGAGTTATTCTGTCTTTGAAAATACCAATTTCGACGGGGTCAGTTTTATAGATGCAAATCTTTCCCATACCGTTTTTTGGAAATGTACCTTTAAAGGGGCTAATTTTAACTATGCAGATATGACACGTACGGTATTCTATACGGGAGAATTCGGCAGCGCACTGACATTCAGTCCCGTGATTGTCTCCCAACCTTCCATTACCAATCTGTTCGGTGAAAAAAGCAATTATGATTATGATTTAACTGCTGCGGTCGATAATAATAACAGATTGGTACTGTTTAACAGTCATAAAGACCCTTATGCCTATGGCGTGCAGCCATTTCTTCCAAACGGTCTGAAGATTGTTTCCCCTCCGAGTGTTGTACCCAATAATTTTGTCGCCGGGTTTTCAGTGTTTGTCAAAGCAAGTGATGGATATGTTTATGAATACTTGAAGCATGGTGCTGACATTAAAGGACCTGCAAAAGTCAAAGAAACATGGTATAGAATCGAAGGCACTCAGGTATGTGAAAGCAATCCGGATGCCACTTACAAAAATCATGGAGGATCCTCTTCGAGCAATGAACTATATGTAACGGTAGCCTGTCAGGATATGAAAGGGACACTGCATACCTGGACACGTTATTTTTACAATAAATATAACAAAGCACGTGATTCGCGTTATGGGAATGCTCCAAACTATATCCATGACTGGGGACATGCAAGCTATCCCATACAAAAAACAGATTCGGAAATATCTATTAACAGGGATGACCTGCTTGTATTTGTCAAAGACAACAAACTAGCCTATATCAATTATAGGAACAATGATTTACGGTCAACCGATATTATGGTGGGATCACGTGTGGATCTGAATGCGGTCTTCACCGATTTTTCTTTTGTGTATCATGAGGATGTGTATGCCGGAAGTCTTACCAATGCTTCTGAAAATGCTTTAACCAATCTGGGGCATCCCCAAAATGGTGTCATATCATCTCCTTCTATCGGCGGTGGTACATCAGTCAGTGGAAGTCATCCTTTCCGTGTGGTCGTTCTGTCGGGTGATGGCAAACTGTATAGTAAAAATGCAGACGGTTCCGGGAATTGGGAGGCATTGATCTTAGGCCCTCATGACAGTCCCACCTATCCTTTTTATTTTAACAACAATACATTAAAAGAGAGCTATCTTAAAAATGTAAATTTAAGTCCTACCGGTCAAAATAATATTGTGATAAACAGCAATATTCAGCATGGAACATTTTATACGGAAGTAAATTTAAGCAACAGTAAATTTAATAAAATCACGCTTGACAACGTAACGTTCGATCACGCAGCAGGATTTGATAATGTTGCGTTTAAAAACGCTACGTTGGTCAATCTTACTTTGAGCCAGAATACAAATCCTGTTATACTCTTCCATACCGACTTTAGCGGCAGTTACATTAACGGATTGACCTGGACCAACAATACTTCGTACTGTGTCAGGTTTGATGATGTTACCTTTGGAGAGAAGCCGATCGTTTCTCATTCCAATCAGTTTTTTTCTCAGGATGGCTGTGCTCCTGCAAGTTTCAGAGAAGCTGTCAATGTGCCTGTCGAGCTGATAGCATCAAGCAACAGTGTCGAAAATATGAGCAGCGAATTTTTAGTCCCTTATGATTTTAGCTCTGCCAGTTTTTCAGACAGTTTTTACAGCCTTGATTTTAGAGATGCCAATATGTCTGGCTCGAAATTTGGTGGTGTCAGCCAAAAAAGAGGGGCAGATCTCTCAGGTATTGATGCCAGCGGGTCAGTCTGGGAAGATGCCAACCTGTCATATGTTACGTGTACTCATGGCAACTTTAATCATACAGTGTTTAGAAATAGTACCCTTTATCAGGCACATTTTGATAGTAACAGCAGTTTCATAGAAAGCCAATGGATCGATACGGATGCTTCTTATGCACAGTTTCAAAACAGTAGCCTTTCTCTCTTGAGTGTCAAGGGAGAACAAAGCCGGGTAGACCATACTGCATTCAACAATTCAATATTGCGGGGTGCAGATTTTTCCGGTATTGATTTAACAGGCAGTACGTTTAACAATGTCGATATGTATCCGTATTATGAAACAGATATTGTTGACACAAACCTTTCTGATACTACTTTGACACAGTCGATATTTACAGGAGCTCTGCTTGGCTGCAGCAATATGAGTGGCGTGGATTTTACCGGGGCTGTTTTTACCGATGCCGATTTGCGGGGTGCAGATTTTTCATCCCCTGTTGTGAAGATACAGGCTGATTTTCATCAGGCAAGTATGGATGGTATTAATTTTAGCCATGTGACTTTTGACAGCAGTGACTTAAGCGGTGCTACATTCAACTTTACTTTCTTTGCACCCAACCCTACAAAAGTTTCTCTATCCCCATATAGCGATGCAACCTGTCCAGGATACAACACCCCTCCAAAAACAGGCAGTGACACGACGTGTCCAGACGGTAATAAGCCGAATCAATCATGTGAACTATAAAATAAGGAAACGACATGAAACGACGTCATTTTTTAAAAAACGGTATAGCTTTAAGTTTAGGCGCAACCCTTTCAACACAGCTTACGGGCTGTAATTCTTCGGACAATTTCGAACAGAGCAATGTCGGTGATGGGATATCTGTTAAAACACTGAAAATCGTTTTTGAGTTTAAATTATTGGAAAACCCACAAAGCCATTATGCCGGACTGACTCCTGATCAACAGGCATTTCTGGATAAAAATTTTCCAGATTTTACACCATCATCCATACCGTATAACACAGAGAGCGATACATTTTTTGTTGTGAATCATACCGGGGCTTCCAAGCTTCTCAAAGATAATACTATCTCCCAACAATCTTCTTCGGGTAGCGTTAGCTACAGTTATGAAACCACTACGGCCAAGGACAATTATGCGATGCATATGTTTTATAAGAAAACCAAGTATGAAGCTTTGGATGAAGACGATATCATACCAGGAAGTCCTCCTCAATATTCCTTGGCGGCATTGGCACTGATAGTGCCTGACGGTACAAGCAATGAAGAGACGATTACGTTTTCAGATACTTCCCGTGAAACAGTGAAAGCACTCATTTTCAGTGCACCGACGTTCAAGCATTTTTCCCGTGACGATATGTATTATGCCGTATCAAAATTTGATGATATTTTTACAGGGAGGACCCGCCAGGGAAAAACCATACCTGTTGAAACCAATCTGGAACTGGTGATGAACCATTTGGGAAACAGCAGATGGTACTATTACCAGGTTTACAGAGACCCTGACGGAAACCCTGTGCTTCGAACAACGAAAAGTGTTGACTCAAACGGGAATACCATACACAATATCGGTGATCCTGTCTACACATTTCCCTTACGTCAGAACCTTGGTGTGTATCTTCAGCAAGACATCAATCATGTGATTCAGTATTTTTCAGCAGATAAAAGGCTTTCTTCCAAACTGCTGCCTATCCAGCCGGTTTTAAATACTGCCCAGCAAAGGGCAAAAGTATGGACACAGGCACTGGCCAGCAAATCTGCATCATATGAGGGTATCCAGTACTCCATCGATACATCAAGTTTAAAATCGGAGGGAATGGATATTGTCATTAACAGTGTGGACGGAAATAATTTGCATATCACTGCAAGCAATGCGTTCAACAGGCATGTCGGCCTCTATGCCATCTTTCTGGACAATGAAAACAATGTGATTTATTCCGGTCAGGAGAATGAAATTTTTCCCGATACCAAAGCCTTCAGAAATGTAGGGATCCTTTCTCCCCGGTTTGCCCTGATGGCGATACCCGTATCGGATTATAAAAAGCAATTTACGATAAAACTCACTTCCAAGGTGCATACGGTCCGTTTTGTTTTGGGCGCATTGAGTTTCAACAATGGACATTATGCCAACCTTTACAAGGATTCAACCGGTGCTATTGACGAGGCGCAGAAAAAACGCAATATGCAGAGAATTCTGACGGATGCAGAAGCCTATACGATTTCTTTTGAAATGGCATTGCCCTCATTGCTTATTCTGTGGGGCGCCACTATAAACCGTAATGCATCGTTCGAGAATCTTCTCCTCCTTCTCGGTGCAAAGTTTGCTATCAATACCGCAAAGCCTTTTTTGGGGCATCCGGATTTGAAAGGAGAGGAAGCGCTTGTGAGTGTTTTAAAAGGGATAGCCACGACACTGCTTCTCAGCGGAAGTAAAAAATTGACGACCATACTTCTTGAAGCTATTGATGAGGCCGTACTGGAAGATTCTTTGCCTGTTGTCGGTTCTGTTTTTCGTGCCATGGCTACAGAAGTCGGTATGGCGAATCTGAGTGATGCAATCTCTGCTGCCCGTATCAGCAATGCGGTCAACAGTGTGGATGTCACCCGTACCCATACATTGAAAATACAGCTTAAAAGTGATCCCAAAGACAACGATTTCCCTCTTAATGTAGACAGTATTGTGATTCGTTTGACATTTTCTTCCAATACAAGTGTCAAAGGCAGTCCCTATACTTTGGCATGGGATAAAAATAAAAGTATTTCACATTCTGTAAAGGACAAAGGCACATACAGTACGTATGATATTAGTTTGAAGGATGTACCGGCCGGAGGCTATATTCATATTGCTGTACAGTTAAAGATCGGTGACTGGATTGCGGCGCACCAGGAAAAAGAAATCAACAACTTTGAGGATAGTGTCCAAATTGTCGAAATCATAGAAAATCTGATTCCTATCGGAGGCAACAGTATCTATCAGCATTATGCGCAACTCGAAAAATCAGCAGGAAACTATGTATGGAACGTGAAACAAAAAGATGCGTTACTGCCTTCACCTACTGTCAGTGATACTGATTTAAAAGCAAATGAATTACTGAAAATTTCAGTCAATGATCCGATAGGTGCTATAGGCTACGCCTATAAAGAGTTAAGTACGGGTCAATATCATATTAAAAATATTTCTGCCGTACTTGCAACGGCAGATCAGGGAAAAAAATCGTTTGCAGGTTCAAATATGATGCAGCTTTCCTATGACCTTACAACATCAGATGCACTGGCCGGGCACATGGTATTTGAAGCAAAAGAGGGACTGACCTATGTAAGAAATGTAGATATTGATTCACAGTCCAATGACTTTAATATTGATTTTGCAACCAATATCGGAATATTTATTACAGACACGATCACACAGTTTGCCTATTGCCCCCAGAAAAAAATATTGGCAGGGCTGGATACAAACGCAGGTGTGCTGCATATACTTCGCCATTTGGATGCACCGCGTGATGACAGCGATACGAATCGGTATATCAATGCACACAGTATGCCTAAAACCCATACCGTTACCGGTGCGGGAGCATTAGATCCAAAAACACAATATTTGTATGATCCTCTATTGCTTACGATGTCGCCAGGGGGTGATATTGTAATACTGGAATATACCAGTTCTGGAACTGTAAGGTTGAGGGCATTCAATCAGTTCGGTGCGGTCTATCTGGATTTTCCGGGCTTTAATAACGGTACAGGTGTATTTCATTTAAAAAGTGAAACATTAAGTGTCAGCTATCTCGATATCAATGTAGAATCCAAAGGGTTCATTTATGTGCTGAAACAGTTGGGATCGGATCCGACCAACAGTGAAAACTATTTTCTGGATATTTATGATCCTCATTCTGCTACACCGAATGAACCGCTTGTCACAACCAAAGGTTTCAGTACGGCTAAAATAAAAGTGGACTACTGGAGACGTGTGTATGCGCTAAACTATGAGACTACCGAAGACAATGAACCAACTCTCAGTGTCTGGATACCGCCAGTACCATAAAGAAGAGCGCCCTGGAGTATATAAACGCTATAAGCCGGCTGAAAAATTGCATACCCGGATATAAGCAGGATATATCCGGGTATTTACTTAAGAAAGTATTTTCTTAACGATAACATTGATCCGTCCGCCGTCTGCACGGCTGCCTATTTCAGCTTTTGCAGCACCCATCACCTTCCCCATATCTTTCATGCTCCGGGCACCGGTTTTGGCAATAATCTCTTTCAGGATGGCTTCGAGCTCTTCGTCGTTCATCGGTTCGGGAAGGTAGGTTTTGACAAGGATGATCTCCGCTTCTTCTTTGCTGACAAGATCGTCACGTCCGGCATCTGCAAACTGTGTTTTGGCATCTTCTCGCTGTTTAAGATATTTCATGAGTATCGCTTCGACATCCGCATCGCTCAGTTCTCTTCTCTCATCAACTTCAATTTGCTTGACAGCAGCCTGAATATTTCGCAGCGTATCTCTTTTGGCTGTATCTTTGGCACGCATTGCCTCTTTTATATCATTTTTAATTCTTTCTTTTAAACTCATTCTATTCTCCTGCATTATATTTAATGCAATTATACTATAATCTTTGTATGATAATTACGATACAAGAGAAACAGTTTGACACAAAAAAGATCACACAGCTCTATCCGGCAGGGGTGATCAGGACAGGCTATGAAGATGAAACAACACAGGTGAGTCTTGAATGGCTCGATACAGAGTCGAAAGGGAAAGTGGAGATAGTGGGATTTGGTATCTTTCTCTATCTTGGGGATGAGGAGAAATACAGTTTCATTTTTGATACCAGAGAAGAAATGGATAAAGAGATCGGCAGGGTCGCTGCCCAGTTACAGCAGGGAAAGAGGTAATAATGAAACGTAGACTGAAACTGATCATCCTGATCATCCTGGCAGCAACAGGTATGGTACAGGCTAAAGATGCGAGATATGCTGCATCGGAGTATAAATATATCGGGGTGTTTGATCAGGGAAGATCGGCACAGGTCATAAAAACAACGATGTATCTCAATGTGATGAGAAAGATCATCCGGACAGAGTGGCAAAAAGGATATGATATTGACGAGATCAAATACGGTAACGGCCACTGGATCGCTGTGTTTGACAAAGCATCCCTCCAAAGTCATCAGACGTATGTGGTAGCAGGGCGATGGGAAGCCATTGACAATATTCTCAATGCATATTGGAAAGAGGGGTATTATATAACGAATATAGAACACGGTCTGGCCAAATGGCTGGTGGTTTTCGAAAAGAACACTCCTTTTACCAATCAGGCCTATGAAAGACGAAAAACCCTTGATGCTTTTGTTTCGGCAGTAAATAAACGTTGGAAAATGGGATATGATCTGATAGATATCGAATATGGAGAAGGGCGCTATACGGGTATTTTTGCCAAAGGCGGAAAGTACAAAGGGCAGGCTTTGACCATACGTTCCAGCTGGTATATGATGGCAAAGATGATCAGACAGTACTGGGAAAAAGGATATCGTATCTCCAATATTGAATTTACACTCGGGCGCTGGATGGCAGTTTTTTCAAAATACCGAAATGAGAAAAAGCAGGGATTTGAAACAGCAGAAAATATTGAAAATTTCCAAAAAATATTTGAAAAACGCCGGCAGGCAGGCTATGAACTGACAGATATGGCGGAGGGATGGTAAGCGTATAGAAAAGGACACCTGCATGCCCTGACTCTCTCATATTTACTTTGGTTCGAAATTCAAAGAAGCAGAGTTGATACAGTATCGAAGATGGGTCGGTGCAGGGCCGTCAGGGAAAACATGGCCGAGATGGGAACCGCAGGCTGCACATCGGACTTCAGTACGTACCATTCCCAAAGATGCATCTTCTATCTCCTCGACGGCATCATCACTGACCGGTTTGAAATAGCTTGGCCACCCGGTACCTGAGTCAAATTTGGTTTCAGAGCTGAAAAGCGGTGTATCGCAGCATTTGCAGTGATAAATACCTTCTGTCTTATGATTCCAGAATTCATTTTGAAAAGGAGCTTCGGTACCGTGGTTCAGACAAACGCTGTACTCCAGAGGCGTAAGTGTTTCTTTGAGTGCTTCTCTGTTGAGTTTGATCCTGTATGGCATTGATGATCCTTTGTTGCTTTTGGCAGTATCATAGCAGAATATCTTTGCTTTTAAGTTAGATTATCATATGATTCATTATCTATTGAGGGAGATTTTATGACAACCTTTCAACTCTTTCTTCTTATTGTTGCCGGGGGAGTATTTTACTTCTTTTTCAAACAGCTTTTTTCAGGTTCCTATCCGAAAAGAGGGGTTGATTTTGAAGCCAAACTCCCCAATGAACAGATAGGAGGAGTCAACCGTCCGGACAAAATATTTTCAACACCGGAAAGCCGGCCGACACGTATGGAAGAACTGTTGCATATGGCAGATGATGCTGTGAAGCAAGGTGATATGCTTGAAGCACGCAAAGCGATCCAGTCTGCATTGATCATCGATGCGGACAATATTGAAGCGTTAAGACGGAACGGATATCTTCAGATCGAATTTGAAAACTTCAATGAAGCCAGAGAAAGTTATGAAAAGATTCTTTCACTGGATGCAAATGATGATCTGGCAGAAGATTCACTGGCCAATGTCCTGCATAAACTGGGCGATGATGAAAATGCGGTTATCCATCATCAAAAAGCTATTGCTCTTGACCCGAAGTATGCACCGCATTATTTCAACTATGCCAACACTCTGTATGACATGGGAAAAAAGGAAGAAGCCCTGGAGAATTATACCAAAGCGTATGAACTTGACAGCAGCCTGTCTGAAGCTAAAAAGATGATGAATGAACTGGAGGGAGAAAAATGAGCAGTGCCTGTTTTGTAACTCAGGAAGCAAGCAGAGAAATTTTGCTTCGTGTGACCAATGTCTGCGGCGAGTGCTATGCTGATCTGCATGAGGGAGATACCATTCATTATGATATGCAGAACTACCGTTTTTTATGCCATTGCTGCCAGGAAAAGCTTTGTGCGATGATGAATGAAGCATGCGAGATCGTGTATGATGAGGCTGAGCCGAGTCTTTTCTGTTGATGGGTTCCCGCGTAGGGTGCGTAAACACGCACCCTACGTTTCTACAATATATTGAATCGCATTCAAATAGCTCAGGCTGTTTAATTCCATTCCTTTGTAAGCGATGTTAAATGCTGTTCCGTGATCTACTGAAGTACGCAGGATAGGCAGATTTAAAGAAACATTGATCCCCTCATCAAAATGGAGTGCTTTCAATGGTGCCAGTCCCTGGTCATGATACATGGCAACATAGTGTGTATAATGCTTTCTTGTGTTGGGTGTAAACGCGACATCAGGTACTAAAGGATTCGAGTAGGCCGGGATGTTCCCTCCTTGGCAATGGCTGTTTGCTGTATCAACAGCTTTTTGAATGATCTTCTCTTCATCCCCCAGTACGCCGTCATCACCGGCATGGGGATTCAAGCCCAGAACGGCAACGGTTTTTTCCGGCTTCGCCGTTTGGTAAAAATCAATAAGAAAACGCGTCAATTCTTTTTCTTTGATGCTTGGAGCCACTTCTTTCAGCGGAATATGTTCTGTAAAAAGTGCTACATACATTTGGGGACAGCCCAGCATCATGATCGCTTCGGCATTAAAAAAATCCCGCAGCGCATCCGTATGGCCTTTGTATCGCAGGCCTGCAAGTTCCCAGGCTTTTTTATGAATGGGCAGGGTGCAGACGGCATCAACCTTTTTGATATCCGCCATGATGACTGCTTTGTTGAAAGATTCATAGGCATATCTGCCGCTTTCTGCACTGATCTTTCCCGCTTCGATTTCAAAGGCCGGGGCGACGCTTTTTATGGTTTGGAAATCTTTTGGGACAGGCAGGCCCAGTTTTTCGGATGCCTGCAGGAGCATTTCTCTGTCAATACAGTAGACCGGTTCGACGAGTTCGGAGACGGCGTGGTGGTTCTCCAGAGCAAGTTGAATACCGATGCCGTTGAGGTCACCGATGCTGATGGCAACTTTCTTCATTTTTCTGCCTTGTTATCGGGTGCTGTGTCCCCACAGCACCCATCTTGTTTTTCATATGAAAGGTACCGTCAGGGGACAGTATCCTGCACACTGTTATCTTATCATCAGAGCTTTCATGTCCAGGATGGATTGTTCCAGTCCGACATAGACGGAACGTGCGATGATGCTTTGGCCTATATTCAACTCTTCAATAGTCTCTATCTCGACGATTTCTTTAGCGTTTTGCATATTGAGTCCGTGCCCGGCAGCGACACGAAGGCCCAGTTCTCTGGCATCACAGCTGAGCAGGCGCAGATTTCGCAATTCGTCATCGAGCATTTGTTTGAGTATGTTTCGGGAAAGTTCGAGTTCTGGGATACTGTGGTGGGTTTTGCCTAAATTGCTGTAAAGCATGGCATAAATATTGGCATATTTGCCGGTATGGAACTCGATCCATTCCACCCCAAGATCGACAGAGGCTCTAACCGCATCGAGGGTAGGGTCTATGAAAAGTGAAATTTCTATTTCTGCTTTTTTGAGACGCTTGATAGCTTCTTTCAGTTTGGGTTGTTCTCCTGTGACAGCCAGACCGCCTTCCGTGGTGACTTCTTCACGTTTCTCCGGTACAAGGGTCACACGGTGGGGTCTGAGCTTACAGGCAATATCGATCATGCCCGGATCAATAGCGCATTCCAGGTTTACCGGCAGGGCTGAGAGTGTGATGATGTTTTTGGCATCACTGTCCTGCATATGACGTCTGTCTTCACGCAGATGAATGGTGATCTGATCCGCACCGGCACGTTTGCAAATGCCCAGTGCATCCAGCGGATCGGGATCGGCAATTTTTCTGGCCTCTCTGAGGACAGCGATATGGTCGATGTTGACACCCAATAACATGGCAGTTTCCTTTGTTCGTCATTCTGAGTTTGACTGATGTATGCGTTCGATTATAGCAAAAGTTTTTAAGATAGGATTTGTATAATCGGGAAAATAGTGTTTTTTGGAGTGAAAATGTCAGAAAAAAAACCGCTTCCGGTTAGTCAGTATGCTGATATTAAACACAATATCGGCAACGGAAAACCGACTATCCTGGCCTTTGGAATGAGTCACTGCTACAGTTGCATTGCCATGTCAAAAGTCTTCGCAGAAGTGCTGAAAGAACATGTAAAATACCAGATATATGCGATTGATGGGCAGAAAGAACGCCAGGTCAGCCGGGATATCTACAGGCTGAAAGAAATGCCGACACAGATTTTCTTCGATGCTGCAGGCCATGAAGTATTCCGCCATACAGGAGCCTACAAAAAACCGGTACTCGATATCATTTTGAAAAAATACGGTTTTGTGTAGTATTAACCAATATTACGCTAAAATCGCGATAATTTTATTTTAAAGGCTGATAGCATGGCAAAAAGAAAGATCAACAAAGCAGTACTGGCATATAGCGGTGGACTTGATACAAGCATTATCCTAAAATGGCTGCAGGATGAATATGAGTGTGAAGTAGTGACATTCACTGCTGATCTCGGGCAGGGTGAAGAGGTGGAGCCGGCACGCCAGAAAGCACTTGATATGGGTATTAAACCCGAGAATATCTTTATATTGGATCTCAAAGAAGAGTTTGTGAAAGATTTTGTTTTCCCGATGTTCAGAGCCAATGCCATTTATGAAGGCGAATATCTGCTTGGTACTTCCATCGCCCGTCCGCTTATCTCCAAAAAGCAGATTGAGATTGCACATCAGACCGGTGCTGATGCTGTATCTCACGGAGCGACAGGAAAAGGAAACGACCAGGTACGTTTTGAGCTCGGTTACCTTGCACTCGATCCTGATATCACTGTGATCGCCCCATGGAGAGAATGGGATCTTAATTCGCGTACAAAACTTTTGGCCTATGCGAAAGAACACGGCATAGATATCGACGGAAAAGGACAGGCTAAACCATACTCTATGGATGCCAATCTGCTGCATATCTCCTATGAAGGTGAACATCTTGAAAATCCTTATGCGGAACCCGAGGAGGATATGTGGCTTTGGTCTGTCAGTCCGGAGAAGGCACCGAATGAACCGGAGTATATTACCATTGAGTACAAAAAAGGTGATCCTGTTGCGGTTAACCGTGAAGAGATGAGTCCGGCAGAAATTCTTGAAACGCTTAACACCTACGGTAAAAAACATGGGATCGGACGTATCGATATCGTTGAGAACCGTATGGTGGGAATGAAGGCACGCGGATGTTATGAAACACCGGGTGGTACGATCATGCTTAAGGCACACAGAGCCATCGAATCGATCACACTTGACAGAGAAGAGGCACATATGAAAGATGAATTGATGCCGAAATATGCCAAACTTATCTATAACGGACTGTGGTGGTCGGCAGAACGCAGAATGCTCCAGGCTGCGATCGATGCCACACAGGAAAACGTAGAGGGCACAGTGAAACTGAAACTGTACAAAGGAAATGTGATCGTGGTAGGAAGGAAGTCGGATCTTTCTCTCTATTCTGAAGAGCATTCTACTTTTGAAGCCGATGAGGTATACAACCAGAAAGATGCAGAAGGTTTTATCCGCCTGAATGCACTTAGGTTTATTATTGAAGGTAAAAAGCAGCCAGAGCGCATTAAGTCGCTTATCGGTGGGTACGATGAAGTTGAAGTATGCAGAATAGAAACCGGTTCCATGACGATTTGTGAGCGAATCAAGCGTTTCTTCGGGTTTGGCAATACCAAAACACCTAAAAACGAGTCAAAGGGCAAATAGTTTATCTGTCCAAAACCTCCTTCATATCCTCAAAGGCTTTTGAGGGTATGAACTTCAAAAAATCTTCTCTGTACACAATACTTGGAATGAATTCCAGAAAAAAATATGCAATCCATAACATCGGATAGAAGGCGATGTATTCTTTTTTGAATGCTTTGAAGGTATAGCGTTTTTTGAACCAGTCTGTCGCACTTCTGAGATGGTGGTAGAAAAGCAGCACCTGCATGGCAAAGATGGAACCCCAGGTAACATAGGTCACGCCTGTGACAAGCGTGGCACCTTCTACACCGTACATACCCATGACAGCAGCCAGGAAGATCGCTGCATAAATGGCAAAAGAACCAAAGCCGATCGTCGCGAAAATGACAAGGGCCGAGAAGATAAACAGTAAACTCCCCAACAGAAAGAAAAGTTCCATGAAGCTTTTCTCTTCTTCAAAAGTAGGGCTGAAATAGGCACCGGCAAGCGTGATGGCAAAAATAGCAACAATAATGACGATCAGGTAACTGTACTCTTTCATTTATTTCTCCTGAGAACCGATCTCGTAAAGTCTCAGGAGGCTCTGCACTTCTGCTTTGCGTCCGAGCCATTCCCGGTAAAGTTCACGCATCTCCTTTGAGCCTCCTTTGGCAAGAATATACTCCTTGTAGCCTTTGGCACGTTCTTTGTTGAAGCCTTCTTTTTGGTCAAGACACGCAAAAAAAGCGTCTGCGGAGAGAACTTCTGCCCACTTATAGCTGTAATACCCCGCAGCATATCCTCCGGCAAAAATATGTGCAAAGCCATGCTGGAATTTGTTATAAGCCGGTGTTTTCAGGAGAGAAGTTTTTTCTCTGATGCGGTCAAGCAGTGCCTGTACTTCCTCACCCTGATAGAGCTTTTGATGCAGCTGAAAGTCGAAAAGGGAAAATTCAACCTGTCTGAGTATGCCCAGTGCAGCCTGAAAATTCTTGGTCTCTTTGATCTTTGAGAGAAGCTCTTCGGAAATACTTTCGCCTGTTTCATAATGAAATCCGAAACGTTTGAGTATGGCTGCTTCATACGCAAAGTTTTCCAAAAACTGGGAAGGAAATTCGACTACATCCCAAGCTACTCCATTAATGCCGGAAACAGATCGTTCATGGCATTTTCCGAAAAGATGGTGGATAGCATGTCCCATTTCATGAAAAAGGGTGACAACATCATCATGGCGAAGGAGAGAAGGTGAAGTGTTTGACGGTGGTGCGAAATTACAGACTACGAAAGCAGAAGGAAGATGACTTTTTTTCCTGCTATCGGTAAAATGTGTCTCCCAGTCATTCATCCATGCCCCGCCGCGTTTTTCTTTGCGTGCTTCAAGATCGAAGTAGATACGGCCGGAGAGCATACCGTTCTCGTAAATATCAAAGGGTTTGACACAATGATGCCATGTCGGTACATCAGCAGGTGTGAATGTAACAGAAAAGAGCTCAGAAACAATATCAAGCATACCACGCAGTACTTTTTCCTGTTCAAAATAGGGTTTTGTCATGGTATCGTCAAAATCAAATTTTTCTTTTTTGAGCTTTTCGCTGTAGTAAGCCATGTCATACGTACTGAAATCATCGATATCATCGGTTTCTTTGGCATAGGATTTTAATGCTGAAATCTCTTCTTTTGCCTGAGAAAGTGCCGCATCTGCCAGATCGTTGAGAAAAGAGAGTACTTCTTCCTGGGAGTCGGCATCACGTGTCTCAAGTGCATACTGGGCATAATTGTCAAAACCGAGCATTTTGGCTTTTTCCTGTTTGAGAACAAGGATATGGTCTATGACGTCTGCATTTTGGGGTGCACGGGTACTGTATGCCTTGGAGAGTTCCTCTCTGTATGTTCTGTTCGGGCCATAAGTCATATAGGCAAGATAACTGGGGAGCTGAAGTGTAAATCTGTAGACGGTTTTTCCCTCTTTCTCTTCTCTGGCTGCATCTATATCACTCTGCGGCATGCCTTCTACATCTTTGTCATCTTCAATAATAAGCTCATAGGCATTGGTGGCATCAAGCAGATTCTGTGAAAAGCTGTTGGAAAGTTCTGAGAGTTGAAGACTTATTTCTTCCATCCGTTTTTTTTGGTCGTGCGGAAGTTTGACGCCGGAGAGTACAAAATCTCTTACTTCGTTCCGGACAACAGTTTGAGCCTCTTCTTCTGTGGCAATGATCTTTTCCATTTTGTGAAAAAGGGCTTCATTCTGTGCGATCTCAGAAGAGAATTTTGAGAGCAGGGGGATGGAAGCTTCATAGGCTTTCTGTGTAGCATCAGAATTCATAACCGCATTGAGATGGGAGAGCGGGGTAAAAAAAAGTGCCAGTTCTTCGTCCATGTCCTGCAGGGGTTTAAGTATCTCTGCATAGTCTGTTTTTCTGCTTTTTGTGATCGTTTCTATGGTGCTTCTTTGTCTGTCAAGAAGTGTTTCGAGTTCTTTTGGAAAAGTATCCAGACTCTCTATATGAAAGGTTTGAAACATTGTTTAAGTATCCGTTTGTTAATAAATTTGTGTGATTGTATCACATCACGTGTTAATAGTATTAACAAACTTTAGATAAAATATATCATTATTATCACAAAGGATATGACAGAATGAAAGTTTTATTGATAAAAGAGGTAAAATCACTTGGAAAAGCCGGTGAGATCAAAGAGGTGAAGGACGGTTACGGACAGAATTTTCTTATCAACAAAGGGCTGGCAAAACTGGCAACTGCCGAAGTAATAGAGAATTGGAAAGCGGAGCAGGCAAGAATGGAAAAAGAGCTCAAAGAAGAGGTTGCACGTCTTGAGTCAGAAAAAAAAGTGCTTGAGACGGCGACCATTCGCATTGAAAAACAGTCTGCACCGGTAGGGATCAAGGGGTCAGTCGGCAATGCCGATATCTCTGCGGCGATCAAGGAGCAACTGGGTATCGACTTGGATAAAAAACACATCAATCTGAAAAAAGCACTGAAATCTACAGGTATCCATGAAGTAGATGCCAAACTCGGCCATGCGATCCATGCGAAACTGAAAGTGGAAGTAGTAGGTGTCTAAGTATGTTTGACGCGACAACGATACTGGGGTACAAAGCGGATGGCAAAGCAGTGATCGGGGGAGATGGACAGGTAACTTTCGGGAATACGGTACTTAAAAGCAATGCTACCAAGATACGTACCCTTTATGAAGGAAAGATCCTGGCAGGATTTGCCGGCAGTACAGCGGATGCTTTTAATTTGTTCGATATGTTCGAGGGGATCCTTGCGGAAAAACGCGGAGATCTTTTCAAATCGGTCATCGGGTTTTCAAAAATGTGGCGGAAAGACAAACATTTGCGACAGCTTGAAGCAATGATGATTGTACTGAATACAGAACATATTTTTATTCTTTCGGGTACAGGAGATGTGGTGGAGCCGCAGGACGGAAAGATCGCAGCGATAGGTTCCGGAGGGAATTATGCTATTTCAGCAGCAAGAGCTTTGGAAAAGCATACCGATCTTGAACCCAGGGTCCTGGTACAGGAATCACTTGAGGTAGCCGGTGATCTCTGTATCTACACAAACAAAAATATAAAAATATTAGAGTTATAGGGCAGGGCAGATGACTGTCCGCTTTGCGAAGAAGAAAAAAGGAATTTTGAATTGGATAACTTGACACCAAAAGAGATCGTTTTACATCTTGACAATTACGTTATTGGACAGGATGATGCGAAAAAGACCATAGCAGTTGCACTGAGAAACCGCTACAGACGTATGCAGCTGGATGAAGAGATGCAGCAGGATGTCACACCGAAGAATATTTTGATGATAGGAAGTACCGGTGTGGGAAAAACGGAGATCGCCCGACGATTGGCTAAAATGATGCATTTACCCTTCATCAAAGTTGAAGCAAGCAAATACACCGAAGTCGGATTTGTCGGACGTGATGTGGAATCGATGATACGGGACCTTGCTGCGACAGCCATGGGGATCGTACGTGAAGATGAGAATGAGAAGAATAAAGAAAAGATAGAAAATTATATAGAGAACAAGATCATTGAAAAACTGCTTCCTCCTCTTCCTGCCGGTGCGAGCGAACAGAAACAGGCAGAGTATGATGCTTCATTTGTCAGAATGCAGGAAAAATTTTCCAGAGGCGAACTGGACCATCTCAAAATTAAAGTGATCATGCCGAATAATCCGCAGCTTCCCGAAGAGGGCCTGCCTCCCCAGATGATACAGGTACAGGAATCGATCGTCAAAGTACTTGGCGGTATGGGGAAGAAGGGACCCGAAAAAGAAGTTACGGTCAAAGAGGCTAAAAAGATCCTCTCACAGGAAGCGAGTGATACCCTGCTGGATGAAGAACAGTTGAAGGAAATGGCACTGGAAAAAGTAGAGAAAGGCGGCATTGTCTTTCTTGATGAAGTAGATAAGATCGCAGTACCTTCCAATTCCCAGGGCAGACAGGATCCAAGTAAAGAAGGGGTACAGAGGGACTTGCTTCCTATTGTAGAAGGTTCTACCGTGCCTACCAAACTCGGGCCGGTCAAGACAGATCATATTCTTTTTATTGCAGCAGGTGCCTTCCACTTGAGCAAACCGAGTGATCTCATTCCCGAACTGCAGGGGCGTTTCCCTCTGAGGGTCGAGCTCGATTCTTTGAATGAAGAAACGCTTTATCGAATTTTGACCGAGCCGAAAAATTCACTTATTAAACAGTATCAGGCGCTGATGAAAGTAGAAAAGGTAGATCTTGAGTTTGAAGATGCGGCACTGCATGCCATAGCACACTTTTCACTCATGGCAAATGAAAAAACGGAAGATATCGGTGCCAGGCGTTTGCATACGGTCATGGAAAAAATACTCGAAGCGATCAGCTTTTCAGCGGATGAACATGCCGGAGAGACTGTTGTTATCGATGAAGCACTGGTCAAAGAAAAGATCGGCAAGGTAGTTGAAGATGAAGATACAACCAGATATATTCTGTAAAATCAGGAATGGGAAAAACAATGTTTAACAACGGACAGGAAAATACAAAAGCGGGATTTGTCGCAGTAGTCGGAAGACCCAATGCAGGGAAGAGTACACTGCTTAACTATGTGGTAGGGGAAAAACTGGCAATGGTCTCCAAAAAAGCACAGGCAACCCGAAAGCGGATGAATATTATTGTGATGCATGAGAATGCCCAGATCATTTTTGTAGATACACCCGGTATTCATGAAAAAGAAAGACTGTTGAACAGGTTCATGCTCGATGAAGCGCTCAGAGCGATGGGAGATGCCGATCTTATTGTTTTTTTGGCACCGGTGACAGACAAACTGACTGAATATGAAAAATTCCTGGCACTGAATGAAAGCAAACACACCAAACATATCGTTGTGCTTACCAAAATGGACCATGTCAAGCAGGGGGATATTCTTAAAAAGCTTGGAGAGTACCAGAAATATCAGGACAGATTTGAAGCTATTATTCCTTTTTCCGTCAACCGGAAAGTAGGCAAAAAACAGCTACTGGATGAAATTGTCAAACATTTATCCTATTCACCGTATCTCTATGACACGGAGATATTGACGACTGACAATATCCGGGATATCTATAAAGAGCTGATTCGTGAATCTATTTTTGAAAATCTCAGCGATGAAATCCCCTACGAAAGTGATGTGACCATAGAAAAGATAGAAGAAAGTGATACCCTGGACAGAGTATACGCAACGATCGTGGTAGAAAAAGAGACACAAAAGGGTATGATCGTTGGACAAAAAGGTGTAGGTATCAAACGCGTAGGCAAGATGGCCCGTGAGCAAATGGAATTTTTTTCAGGGAAAAAAATATTTTTGGACCTCCATGTCTCTGTAAAAAAAGGATGGAGCAAAAACAGGGAAAGCCTGGAAGAATTTGGCTATATTGTTTAACATTTTTGTGCAGTGGCGGCCAATTGCCTGGACAAAAGACAAAATATCTGTTTAAAATACTTCCCACATGTCTATTTATATGATAAATAATTAAAAAAAGTTATATTTTTTTGAATAAACATAACTTTGTAAGATAATTTTAATATTATAACATATATAATTGGTCAATAAACAAGGAAGTTTAATAT
>NZ_WGDD01000030.1 GCF_015493435.1 Sulfurovum sp. | reverse complement strand
GTGCCTGCACTGGGCTACACAGGTACCTACGCCTTCGCCAATGTTCTGCTAGTCATCGCCGGCAGCCTCATCATGATCTTCTAAATCGAGTTAAGGTTTTTGGAGCAGCGACTTTAGTCGCTGACATGCGACTGAAGTCGCATCCCCATGTTATGTAATCGTGTTAACTTAACCTTTAAAAAAAGAAGAGTAAAATACGCCCAACATATTACTGTACCCAGGTGCGGTAATAATCATTCAACAAAGGAAACACAATGGAAAACATCCCAAATTGTCCAAAATGCGGCAGCGAATATACCTATGAGGACGGTGAACTCTATATCTGTCCGGAGTGTGCGTACGAGTGGAGCAAAGGTGAGGCTGAAGAAGCTGAAGCAGGACTGGTGGTCAGAGATGCCAACGGTAATGTTCTTGAAGACGGTGATACGGTCACGGTTATCAAAGACCTTAAAGTCAAGGGAAGCAGCAGCGGGATCAAGGTGGGAACCAAGATCAAAGGTATCCGTCTGGTTGAAGGCAGCGACGGGCACAACATCGACTGTAAAGTACCGGGTGTGGGCCCTATCAAGCTCAAGCAGGAGTTCGTGAAAAAGGCATAAACCTTAAAGCCCCGCTGTAGATGAGCTGCATCACCCTGTCTATCATCTTTTTCTGTGTTGAGACATCCCCGTCCTCCGCTTCTATATTCACGTAGCCGATCCCGCTTCTGTGGAGCGCAATGTAGTTGGACATGGAGTTGTCGTTGGCACGGCCGTTCACAAGTTCGAACTTGACGTTCAGCCCTTTGGCATTGAGGGCATTGATCTTCTTCCTGTCAAGATCTCTTCCCGAGAGGTAGACGAGACTGTCCTCATCTCCGAGTCCTTTGTTTCTGCCGATTTTTATGGTGCCTGCAGGGAAGGACAGGGTATGCGTATCTGTCACACGCATGGATACCGTTCCCTCTCCGCCGTTGTTCCTGTGTCCGTTCCTGTTGCTATGGAGTGCAAGGTAGGGCATATTCTTTCCTCTGAAGCTGTCGATGATACCAAAGACTGTTCGTGTATAGGCCGATGAGGTTTTGAAATTTCTGTTTGGATCTTTGCCTGATGCATACCTGTTTCCATTCGCTTCAACCGCAAGAAAACCGCCGCCGTACTTTTTGGCGGCATAGACAGCGGCAGAGAATGCGGAGTTCTCATTGTCGTGCGGCAGGTACCAGAACGGCCCGACAGGCTTTTTGAGGTTCCGTACCAGCAGCATCTGCCACTTTTTTTCATGGTCGTAAAAGATGATCCTGTCGGCACAGAGACCTCCCATACTCCAGGAGTTGTGTTTGATGTCGGCCGCCGCTGAAGCTGAGGAGAGTAGTTCCTGTTTGACTGTCTTATTCAGATGGTCGGGCAGTGGGCAGTTCAGTTCCACACAGCCGGTCATTGTGAAGAGAAGGAATGTCCAGGCAGTACAGGTCAGGAGGGTACGGTTATTCATGCAGTCATTATACTTTCTTATACTTTTAGAAGCCTTTTTACAGCCCTTTCATGACGACCTCAAAGAGAGAATCTACTTCATGGTCTTCCATGTGTATTGTCTGTTTAGTCCGGAAAAAATCCAGTATTTTTCGGGTAGAAAAAGCAGCACTGTAAAGGCAGGTGGGGTGTGCAGGTTTGAAAGCCTGCATGAGGGCGATCTCTTCACCGATAGGCTGTTCGCAGATATAGCAGTTTTCTTCGGGGTAAAGCCTTCCTTCATAGTCCAGCAGTTCAATATAGCTTTCGCATACAATACGTTTGGGGTTCTGCCTGTCCCATTTTTGGGCGGCACGGAGCAGAAGATCATAGTAAAAACTGTCTATTTCGTCGGCATCTTTGAGATGTGTTTCGAAGCGTTGAATGAAATTGTGCCATATCAGCAGTCTGTTCTTGTCGAAAAGCCAGGGAAAACCGATGTGTGAGAGCGATCGGAGCCGCGGCAAAAACCTGCCGTCCTCCCCTTCGACTTCAAAATCAACCAGGTTCCCCAGCTGCAAAATGGAATGTCTTGCACCGAAGAAACGGTAGTAGGTCCTGACATGCTGTGCCGTGAGTACTGTTGCGACGGAATCTTCATTCTTCACTTTGTGTACACTCAGTATGAACCCTTTGATGTGACACCTCTGTTTTTTATTTTAATTATAGTAGAAATGTTGTTAACAAAGTAAGCAGTTGCAAGCTCCGGGGTCGGGGGAAGAGGTACTCTTTAATTTAAATCTAACGTATATTTAAGTATAATCATCACCATTTTGAACACTTATAGTTGCACTGTAGGCTGTTCTACTACACTATTTTAAGGTTGACATATGAGAGATTTATTTACCTCGTTCAAGGACAATTGTGGGTTTGGGCTTCTTTGCTCCATCGACAATACACCGACCCATCAAAACTTGGAAGATGCCGTTACATCGCTGTCGCGTATGATGCACAGAGGGGCAATTGCAGCAGATGGGAAAACGGGTGACGGTTCTGGACTTCTTCTCTCGATTCCCAAATGTTTTTTTGAGCAGGAAGCGGCGAAAGACGGTATTGAACTGCCTATGAATTATGCTGTTGCTATGGTCTTTTCACGTAACGAGTCCGACATAAAGGTCATTGAAAATATCTGTAAAGCGAATGACCTCAAGGTCGTTTATAAGCGTACCGTACCTGTGGATACCAATGCCCTGGGAGAACAGGCACTGGCATCACTTCCGGAGATTCGGCAAATTTTCGTTGCCCCCAAAGGGGTGGTGGCCACAGAGCGTTTTGAAGCATTGGTCTACCTTTCAAGAAAAGAGATCGAACATGCACTCAAAGATGACAGGGATTTCTATATTCCTTCCTTTTCGACCAAGGTGGTTTCGTACAAAGGGCTTGTCATGCCCACGCATATTAAAGAGTTCTATCAGGATCTTTCCGATGAAAATTTCAAAATTTCCTTCTGTCTGTTCCACCAGCGTTTTTCGACCAATACCCTGCCTGAATGGAGGCTGGCACAGCCCTTCAGAATGATCGCACACAACGGTGAGATCAACTCTGTGACCGCCAACCGTTTTAATGTTAAAACAAAAATGGCGTCTGTGAAGTCTACTGTTTTCAGTGACGAAGAGATGAAACGCCTGACTGATGTGATACAGGACGGTATGAGCGATTCTGCAAGCCTTGACAATTTTATGGAATTCCTGCGCGTCAACGGGGTGGACTTTTTCAAAGCGGCGCGTTCCCTTGTCCCCGCACCGTGGCATAATGCACCGCAGATGGATGCAGATCTTAGAGCCTTTTATGAGTATGCTTCTACCTGTTTTGAACCTTGGGACGGTCCGGCGGCTGTCAGTATGACAGACGGCCGTTATATCGGCTGTGTCCTTGACAGGAATGGTTTGCGACCTTCAAAATACGTCATTACAACAGACAACAGACTGCTGATCACTTCGGAGTATGGCGTACTTGGTATTCCGGAAGATCAGATTGTTGAACGGGGGCGTCTCCAGTCCGGTGAAATGATGGGTGTTGACCTTAAATATGGCAGAGTGCTGAAGTCAAAAGATATTGACGATTATCTCAAGTCGATGTATCCGTACAACAAATGGCTTTCCAAAAATATGAGTTATCTGCAGGAGCATGTCCCTACAGCAAAAGTGGAAAAATCTTCTACCGACCACAAGAAAATGGAGGCAAAACAGCGCTACTTCAACTATACGCTTGAAGTGATGAGAGAAGTGATCAAGCCGATGATCGCGGAAGGCAAAGAGACAACGGCAGCCATGGGTGACGATACTCCTATTGCTGCATTCTCGACAGAACAGAGAAACTTTACAGACTTTTTCAAGCAGAAATTTGCGCAGGTCACCAACCCGCCGATTGACCCTATTCGTGAAAAAACAGTGATGAGTCTGAATACCGGCTTCGGATCGATCAGCAACGTCCTTTCGGATGATGCGGAACATGCAAAACGTCTCAAGACCGTTCTGCCTGTCATGTCAGCGGAAAAATTTACCATCCTTCAGGAGTTCGGTGACGAGAACAATGAAAAGTATGATCCGGCCTACAAGGCAAAAGCGTACGATACTACCTATATTACCGATCTCAAGGCAAGTTTGGACAAGCTTGTCGATGCGATCATTGCAGATGTAAAAGAAGCAGGAGTCAGAACGATCATTCTTGATGACCGGGCTCTGGACGATGAGACGAAAGTGATCCCGATGCTGATGCTGATAGGCCGTTTAAGCCAGGCACTGCTTGATGAAGAGCTCAGACACCTTACAAGTATCGTTGCCGTGACCGGCGAAGTGTTCGATCCTCACTCTGCAGCCTGTCTGATAGGCTTCGGTGCCGCAGCGATCTATCCTTATCTGCTTTACTATACGGTAGAACAGCTCTCGGAAGACACGTACGATATGAAAATGAATCTCAAACGCTTCAGACGTGCCATGGGCGGCGGACTGCTCAAGATCATGTCCAAAATGGGTATTTCAACGATCTCCTCCTACCGTAATTCGAAACTTTTCGATGTCATCGGATTGAGTGACGAGATCGTTTCGGAGTGCTTTTACGGTGCACAGGGGCTGCTCAAGGGACTCGGATACGAAGATATCGATGCAAGACTCAACAGTAACCATCAGCGCGCCTATACCAGTGCGTTTGACGGCAAGGCCAAGGCGCTTTACAAAGGCGGGTACTACAAATACAAAAAAGGCGAAGAGTATCACGATTTTTCCCGGCCGAACATTACCGCTATGCAGACTGCTGCAGCTTCGGGTAAAAAAGAGGACTTTAAAAAAGTTACAGAAATGGTGAACGGCAGAGACAAGAAATTTATTCGTGATTTCTTTGAGCTCAATTCGGACAGAGCACCGATCAGTATCGATGAGGTAGAACCGGTTTCCGAAATATTCAAACGTTTCTCTACCGCGGCCATGTCTATGGGCTCGATCTCGCAGGAAGCACACGAAGTTCTGGCGGAAGCAATGAATACCATCGGCGCGAAAAGCAACTCCGGTGAAGGAGGGGAAGATCCTGCACGCTACGGTACCATTAAAAACTCCAAGATCAAACAGATCGCATCGGGGCGTTTCGGTGTGACACCGGAGTATCTGCGTTCTGCGGAAGAACTGCAGATCAAAGTGGCACAGGGAGCAAAACCGGGTGAAGGAGGACAGCTTCCCGGAAGCAAAGTGTCTCCGCTCATTGCCTCTCTGAGGTTTACCAAGCCCGGTGTTACACTTATTTCACCGCCGCCGCACCATGATATCTACTCGATCGAAGATTTGGCACAGCTTATCTACGACCTCAAGCAGATCAATCCCAAAGCGAAGATCGCCGTCAAACTGGTTTCGACCGCTGGTGTGGGAACTATTGCGGCGGGTGTTGCCAAAGCCTATGCGGACAAGATCATTATTTCCGGTGGGGACGGGGGTACAGGAGCGGCACCCATCGGTTCCATCCGTTTTGCAGGCAACCCCTGGGAACTCGGACTGATAGAAGCGCACAATTCACTCAAAGCCAATAACCTCAGGGGACAGGTGACCGTAGAAACGGACGGCGGGCTCAAAACCGGACTGGATGTTGTCAAAGCAGCGATTTTCGGTGCGGAAGAATATGCTTTCGGTACGGGTGCGCTTGTGCTTGTCGGATGTATCATGCTGCGTGTCTGCCACCTCAATACCTGCGGTGTAGGGGTTGCGACACAGGATCCTCATCTCAGGGCACGTTTCAAAGGAAATGTGAAGAAAGTTGTCAACTACTTTACCCTGCTTGCAGAAAATGTTCGTGAGATCCTTGCTTCTTTGGGTTACAGATCGATCGAAGAGATCGTAGGAAAGAATGAATTGCTGAAAGTCATCGATGACGAATTTGCCAAAAAATTCGACTTTGAAAGCCTTTTGTATAAAGTAGCGGGTGTCAACACCTGTCAAGTACCGTCCAACGAACCGTATGACAAAAATGAATATGAAAAAGCCATTGTTGACGAGTTGATGCCGACGATCAAAGATCCGTCCGAACCGATCGTGCTGAACAAAGAGATCACCAACCTGAACAGAAGTTTCGGTACCAGGATTTCCGGAGAAATTGCTGCCATACACGGAAACGAAGGTTTGCCCGAAGATACCATTACCCTGAATGTCAAAGGCGTAACGGGACAGTCTCTCGGTGCTTTCCTCAGTAAAGGAATTACGATCAATGTGGATGGTGCAGGAAACGACTATATCGGTAAAGGAATGAACGGCGGGCGTATTGTCATCACGTCTACCAAATCCGGTCCTGACTTTGCATTGGGCGGAAATACCTGTCTTTACGGTGCAACAGGCGGTACTTTGTACATCAACGGCCAGGTCGGTGAGCGTTTTGCTGTCCGTAACTCCGGTGTAACGACGGTAGTAGAAGGTACAGGAGACCATCCGTGTGAATATATGACCGGCGGTGTGGTTGTGGTTTTGGGCAGAACCGGAGTGAACTTCGGGGCAGGTATGACCGGCGGTAAAGCCTTTGTCTATGATGAAGAGGGTACGTTCTACGAGAAGGTCAACCCGGAACTTGTGGAAGCGATCCGTATTGATACAGATGAGTGGGATTATGAAATGTTTGAGCTTAAAGCCCTGCTTAGAGACTATGTTGCCAAGACTGGCAGTAAAAAAGCCCAGGACATTCTTGACAATGCCAGAACAGCTGTGCGCAAGTTCTGGATGGTGGTGCCGCGCGGTGCAAGACCGACACTTCTCATCAACAAAAAAGGTGAGTAGTACTGCAGCTTCACGTTGAGGTGAAGCATGTCGATATTTTAGGTAAAGGTGAATGATGGATCCGTTTATTGAAGCATGTATCGAAGCGAATGAAGAGATTGCCGCGGCGCTTGAAAAAGGTTTCGATGCTTCCTGGTATGAAAAGACCGAAATAGGCGCCGGCGGTGATGTCAGCAGCCGGCTTGACCTTTTTGCGGAATCCGTTTTTTTCAAATATCTTTCTTCTTTCGGTCAGATCGAGTCTGAAGAGTCCGGGCTTATGGGCGAAGGCGAAACGAAGATCATCATTGATCCTGTTGACGGCTCCTCCAATGCACTCTCCCTTTTCCCCTATTATGGTACTTCTGTCGCCAAAGTGAGTGCGAACGGCATTCTCGATGCCGCTGTGGTCTGCAACCTTGCCAACCATGATATCTTTCTCAAGTCAGGGAACGGAGATGTACTTCAGGGAAAGCTTTTCAGTTCCGGTTTTGATCTCCGTAGTGTGTCTTCTTCTCCGGAAATAGGGCTCTTCGAAAAAGCTTACGCTCATCCGGCACTGGTTGCCGCATTGGATGCGCAGAGCTTGAAGTTCAGGGCTCCCGGGGCCGTAGCACTTTCGCTGGCGTATGCCCATACGGTGAAATATGTTCTGTTCGTAGGGCCGTTTCGTATTTATGATCTTGCAGCGGGACTGGCGCTTTGTGAAGGCTTTGAAGTGATCGTTGAGCAAGATTATGTTATAGTATCAACAGAAAAAAGTATCGCAGAGAAGATAGAAGAATTGATTAAAGAGTGTAGAGAGGAATAAAATATGTTCGCCAACCTGTTTAAAAAAGATGAAGTCAAGAATGAAACTCCCAATCAGTGGATAAAGTGCCCCAAATGTACTTCTTTGATGTATTACAAAGAGGTAGAAGCTATTCAGAATGTGTGTCCGAAGTGTAACCATCATTTCCGTATCAATGCGGAAAAACGTATCGCTTCCATTGCCGATGAAGGCAGTTTTGTTGAGTGCGATGCCAATCTGGCACCGGTCGATCCCCTGAAGTTTACCGATAAAAAGTCATATAAAAAACGCCTGGAAGAAGCAAAAGCCAAAACAGGCAAAACATCTTCCGTGGTCAGCGGGAGCTGTACAATAAACGGTCAGGATGCAGAACTTGTCGTCTTTGACTTTGCCTTCATGGGAGGAAGTCTCGGTTCCGTTGAAGGTGAAAAGATCGTTCGTGCCGTTGAGCGAGCCATTGAAAAAGAATGCGGGGTTATTATTGTCAGTGCATCGGGCGGTGCAAGAATGCAGGAAAGTACCTATGCCCTGCTTCAAATGAGCAAAACTTCGGCAGCACTGAAAAGACTGGATGCCAAAGGCTTGCCGTTCATCTCTATTCTTACCGATCCTACCATGGGCGGTGTGTCCGCTTCTTTTGCCATGCTTGGAGATATCATCATTGCCGAACCGGGAGCCCTGATCGGATTTGCAGGACAGCGTGTTATCAAACAGACCGTGGGTGTAGACCTTCCTGAAGGTTTTCAGCGTTCGGAATTCTTGCTTGAACACGGGCTGATCGACATGGTTGTAGACAGAGGCAAAATCAAACAGACACTCTCAGATTTCTTTAAACTTTTTGATCAAAAGAAGAAAGAAACCGAGCCGGCAGGCATAGAAGAAGAGACAAAAACAGAAATAGAGACAGAAACAGAAGCTGAATAGCTTTTGGTCTGTTCCTCCGAATATATTTTCGGAAACATACTCCGACACCGATTTTAAAAATCTTGAAAAATCACTTCCAAACGATTGAACAATGATGTGAATGAAGAAAAATTTGCTATGATATGAATAAACCGGTAAAAGGAGTAAATCATGAAATTTTTTATAGTGTTTGTTTTGGGGCTTTCTGTTTTGACGGCGGAAGGATTTACCCTTAAAAGCAGTGATCTCGGCGGCCAGCTGACAAAGGTGCAGGAGTTTAACGGCTTCGGATGCAGCGGGCAGAACCTTTCTCCCGAACTGCATTGGGAAGGTGCACCCAAAGGAACAAAAAGTTTCGCTGTGACCGTGTATGATCCCGATGCACCGACAGGCAGCGGATGGTGGCACTGGCTTGCCGTGAACATTCCCGCGGGTGTTACCTCCCTTGCTTCAGGTGCCTCAGGCAAAGCCATGCCGAAGGGGACACTCGAGACCTTGAATGACTATGGAAGTAGAGGATTCGGCGGTGCATGTCCGCCCAAAGGTGACAAACCGCACCGTTACATTTTCACAGTTTATGCACTCGATGTAGCCAAACTGCCGGTTAAAGCCGATACCAAACCGCCTGTTGTCGGATACCAGATCAATGCACACGCTTTGCAAAAGGCAAGTATTGTTTCCTACTATCAACGCTGAGCATGCAGAATAAACGCTTACAGAATATTTGGAACAGAAGTATTGTATAGGGCACTAACAGGATGACAGAGGAGAGGTCTGTGTTCAAAAAACTAAAAGATACTGCACTTTCCAAAGGTGCCAAAGTCGCTATAAACGCGTATATAAGGAAGTATGGAAAAATGCTGAAACTCAATCTGGATTCCAAACGAAAAAGTATAGAGATCGAAGTACTGCTTGAGGGGGAGAAAGAACCCTTGACCGTAAAGGTGGAGCGCTATGCGCTGACGGAAGAGAAAGGAAAATATTTTCTGAAAATCTACGGTATTGAAGCTTCGCGCGCCTGGATCAACACACTGGCCTCTTCCTATTTGGAGGGAAAAGCATTTGAAATACCCGAAGAGTATGCAAAAGTACTGAAAGTAGTTGTCTGAAACATAAAGAACGCCAAGATGGGTTCCTGTTCTGTTTCAAAAACAGATGACTGTACCATTTGACTGACCTGGGCTTATCGGGTGAACAGTACCAATGAGACCAGGGCTGCAACACATGAAATGATCAGAAAGAGTCCTTGTATACCATAGGCACTGACAAGGGGTTCAAAGAAAATGGGAGAAGCAAACTGTCCCAGGAAAAAGCTGGAAGTAAGGATACCCGAGGCTTTTCCTCTTTTGCTGGGAGGTACTTTGGAGAGGAACCAGGCATTGGTATTGACAAGCAGCAAGCCAAATGCCATTCCAATCGGCATTGTAGCAAAGAAAAGTTCGGCAATATCATGTGCCCTTGAGATAAAGAACAGCCCTGCGGCAAACAACAAAAAGGTGAAGGCATAGATCCGGATGTAGGAATAGCGTTTTTTGATCTTTGCATACTGTATGGCTGTAAGGGCATTGAATACCATGGCAGTGGCAATGACAAACCCTACGGTTTGGGCTTTGCCTCCGAGTGTATTGACAATGAGATAGGGTAACTGAGTAGGAAGCATATAGAAGAGTACCATGACAAAGAATGCGGTAATGTAGACTGGCATCAGACTGGTTTCCAGTTCTGGATCAGGGACGTGGCTGTGTTTTTTGGGCTCATAAAGTGCCCGAAAGAGCAAGGGTAAAAAGAGCAGAGGGATAAAGTAAATGGCAAAAGGATAGGACCAGTGTATCTGTGCCAGTATTCCCCCTGAAGTAATGAAGAGTATGCCGCCTATGGCTACAGCCATTCCCTGTCTGGACATGAAAATATGGCGAGTCTCTTCATCGAAATAGTCTCCGATGAGTGCCGTGGAACTTGTCATGATGAACGCTACACCAAGACCAAGTATTGCACGTCCGGCCAAAATGAGATAGAAGTTATTCAGGTAAAATCCGGAGCTTCCACCCAGAACAAAGAGAAAGATACCTGCATAAAGCGGTTTGAGCCGTCCCCACCTGTCTACGCTATGTCCGGCAAAAGGTGCAAAAACAGCGATCATGATGGAGGGGATAGTCAGCATCAGTTTGGAGAGAAATTCAATATGCGGGATATGGGAAAATGTACGACTGATGAGCGGCAGTGAAGAGACGACTGTAACCCCGGACATCACACCCAGTGTAGCGACGAGAAGAAGAGCATACTGTATCTGTCTATTTTTTGTCGTTGTCATAAGATCATTTTTTTTCTGTATCATAGCATAATAGTCTGGTGAGACTGTCGTCAACCAAATTCTATTTAAAAGTGCGGGAAAATTACGTTAGAATAAGCAGATGAAAGAACGCAATGTAATCATTTCTTTTGAATATTTGTATGAAAGGTTTTGACAATGTCTTTGGCAGATGAGATCCTGAACTTCTATTTTTCGCTTCCCCAAACTTTCAGTCCGCCCAATGCTGTTGAAGTGATCTTCCCGTTTGACAACCCGGAAACCCGCAGGGTGATGAAGATATTTTACCGGAAGTACTATGACGATGGAGCTCCGCGTACGCTGCTTTTTGGCATCAATCCCGGCAGGAACGGTGCAGGACTTACGGGCATAGGGTTTACCGACCCGATCCTGATCGAAGAGAAATGCGGCATTGCCAATATCCTGGAAAAACGGAGTGAACTGAGCGCCTCGTTCATCTGTGACGTGGTGGAGGCTTATGGAGGGCCGGAAGTATTTTACGGAGATTTCCTCTTCAGCACCGTTCTGCCGTTCGGGCTGTTGCGGAAGGGTAAAAACTACAACTATTACGATGATAAAGAGACTCTGGCATATTTCGAACCGCTCATTACAGAGAGTATTGGCAAACAGATGGCATTTCCCTCTATACAGCGAAAGATCGCCACGGTCGGACAGGGGAAGAACCTTGCCTGTCTTGAGCGTCTGAACAAACAGCACGGTTTTTTTGAATCGATCGAGATATTGCCGCACCCAAGATGGGTGATGCAATACCGGCGTAAAGAGAAAGAGAAGTATATTGAGCATTATCTGGATGTTTTGAAACGTATAAAGGTCCACTGAAAGGTTAATCTTTTTACAGTACACTAACACAAAAAATAAGAAGGATTTTTATGAAGAAAATCGTATTGCTTGCGGTATTTTTAAGTATATCGCTTTTTGCAGAATTTAAAACAGTAGATGCAGACGAGTTTGCCAAGCTTCAGGCCAAAGGGTACCCGGTCATTGACATCCGTACTCCGGGTGAGTGGAAACAGACAGGTATCATTAAGGGAGCACACAAGATGATGTTCTTCACACCCAGCGGGCAGCCGGATCTTGCAGGGTGGTTCTTTGCGCTGGGACATTTGGTTCAAAATAAAAAAGAGCCTATTCTTATTTACTGTGCCCATGCAAATCGTTCGAAAGCTCTGGGAGACGGACTCAGTAAAATGGGTTTTGAGCATGTCTATGAACTCAAAGGCGGCATCGAAAACGGATGGATCAAAGCAGGAAGGAAGACGGTTAAGGAATAGGTTTCTATAACCCGAGTTCATTCATGCATGCGACACAATATACTGACTCGGGCACGAGTTTGAGCCTTTCCAAGGGTATGTCTTCTTCACATTCTTTGCAAATGCCGTATTCGGGTGTATCGACCTTCAGATAGGCATGTTTGAGCCTGTTCAGGCGTTTGGTCGCCTCTTCATACCGTTGAAAGTGGATGCTTTGTTCCTGCTTGAAACTGATATGGGCGACTTTGTCCGAGGTACCTTCCCCCTTGTTTGGATAGATGGCGGACCGGATCGCTTCGATCTCACTGCTGAGT